>NZ_PNCY01000116.1:0-276 GCF_005887105.1 Pseudoalteromonas sp. S2893
GTTCATAATCTGTATTATCATTTAAAAAATTTCGATCTTCTTCATGATCATGTTGAGGTTGAAGGTGCTCTATATCTATCTGGTGATTCTCAGGTGTTGCGGATACAACAGCAGTTAACGATTGCAAAACAATCGAAACGACTATTAGTATTTTTAACGCATGATTGAATTTCAAAATTAACACCTACTTAAATATGAAAAATTCTCATATCAAAAAAAGGTTTTGGAAACACGTCATGCGGATGTATATGAAGGTGGTGCCGGCATGTATGGTGT
>NZ_PNCY01000117.1:0-279 GCF_005887105.1 Pseudoalteromonas sp. S2893
TCGCTGAGTGAAATACTCCCATGCTGAGATGTAACTAAAGGGGTAGTGATTATATATAGCTCCCCTTGGTACTCAACACGGACATAAGTTAAAACGTTGCATTCCAAGGCTTCTTCTTCATTAACTAAAAAATGATCGTTTACCGCTTTTGGCGCAAAGTTTAGCTCTCCTCCTTGCGGTGCTACGTTAATTAATTTTTCAAAGACACTTTCACCACTGCCATCTACACCAGTTATTAAAACATGATAGATTATATCAGATACTTGTTTGTAGAAAATT
>NZ_PNCY01000118.1:0-235 GCF_005887105.1 Pseudoalteromonas sp. S2893
CATTTGGTAATTTGAGTAATGGCCGATACATTACCTTCATAGCTAGTTTCAACGCCGCTGATTTCTACCGGTTTAAGCTGGCTTTTAAATTGCGCCATAACTTTTACTGCTATAAAAGGCGCAGCACCTGTAACAAGAGGATCAGCTTTAAGTTTTTATACTTTTTTAGGCCAATCAGCAATCGGTCGTCTTGGCGCTACGTATTCAACTTGGGGTACCACACTTAATAAACGAT
>NZ_PNCY01000119.1:0-274 GCF_005887105.1 Pseudoalteromonas sp. S2893
GGTCTGTAGCTACCTAAAGGAAGGGCCAGCAAATCAACAATTCCACCCAGCAAAAAAAATATAAAACCTTTCCCAGCTTTCTCAAAACAACGAGCTCATAGTTAAACAATAGTGTTTAAACTAAAAACGCAGCCATTATGCTGCGTTTGTATTATAAAAATAATAATATTATTTAGTTGCAAACTTCAGAAATACCAGCGTCACCACCGGGACCGCCAGCGCCTTGAGGAACGTTTGTTGTAGTCAAGGTTACAATTACAGTGCCAGCTGGTGC
>NZ_PNCY01000120.1:0-321 GCF_005887105.1 Pseudoalteromonas sp. S2893
ATTCTATGAATTCCATTAATACGGTGGTTAGTTTTTATGTGTTTTCGCTAGTTAAGACTTAATTTTTGCGTCAATGATTTCATAAAGAAATGATGATTTACCTACATTAGGGCGGACAACAATGGCAACCATGACACAAAACGTATCAAAATCACCTTCATGAGGCTGTATTAAGGTATCAAGTTTCATTTTTTAGTATCTTCAATGCTTTTTCGGCAGCTTTTTGTTCGGCTTTACGGCTCGAGCTACAAACAGAAATAATGCTAACAATACCTTCAACTATACATTCAACCGTGAACGTTTGATTCTGCGCTTGACCTT
>NZ_PNCY01000121.1:0-274 GCF_005887105.1 Pseudoalteromonas sp. S2893
ATCGCTTATCACCCGGCTAGTAAGCTGCGGGTAATTATGAACTAACTCCCTACTCTGCGTTACACACTCTTTGCCTTTATCTTTATGTAGTAAGGTTGTGCCGACACGATTAAACAGCTCCGTGGCTAAGTTTGCCGCAACCTTTTTTAGCGTTTTAGAAAGCGCCCCTCGGGTACTATTAAAATGCGTAGCGGTTGTGTGCAGGTTTTGCGACCCCGCCATATGAATTCCTTTTTCAATGTCAGCTAAATCACTAGCGCCAACCCGTAATCAT
>NZ_PNCY01000122.1:0-323 GCF_005887105.1 Pseudoalteromonas sp. S2893
ACGCTCAAAAATCCACGCAGCGTTATGTTGAGGTTGCACATGCAATCGGAATAACCCCACGCCAATTGGCTCTTGGTTGGTGTAATCAAGTCTATGGCGGTACCACGTCAAGTAGTGGTGCCACCAGCATGGCCCAATTTAAAGAAGACATTGACGCATTAAGCATAACATTAAGCGAAGACACTCTAACTGAAACTGCCACTATTTTTAAATGATAACCCGCAGCCAAATTAAACCAAAATAATAGCCAGTTTTTTTACTGCGTTTTTCTCTCTTACATTTGACCATATCCAAAGTAAAACTATACTAAAGTTAACTTAAAT
>NZ_PNCY01000123.1:0-226 GCF_005887105.1 Pseudoalteromonas sp. S2893
CGGCACCTACAAACGGCTGGAGTTTATTGCAGCAGTTAGACCACACCATTTATGCCCACACAGCGAGTTCCCCAAAGTTACGGACCAGTGGACGAACATCAGATCGCCGATTATTTGCAAACCAGCAAACACAAGACATTGAGTGCGGTGTTATAAATAGTACCATTCATCTGGTAAACGAGCATGTTCCGGGTGACGATTTACTTTAAATTGAGGCCATTTACAC
>NZ_PNCY01000124.1:0-324 GCF_005887105.1 Pseudoalteromonas sp. S2893
AGCCACCGATATGTTCATCATTAATAAAAATTTGCGGTACTGTGCTTGCACCACCTGCTTTAGCAATCATTTCATCGCGAAGCTCTTGTTGAACACCAATAACAATATTTGTGTACTCAACACCTTTACTGTTTAAAAGTGAAAGCGCACGTTGGCAAAATGGACAGTACGCTTAGGTGAATAAAACAACATAACTCATTATAAATCCGCTATCGGTCCATATATACTGCTTAGCGCCCTGGTGTACTAGGACGGGTGGCAGATTGCCTCGACCCCATACCACCTGATAATCCATAACCCGATTCAAAGCCTGCTTTTTGCATT
>NZ_PNCY01000013.1:0-75320 GCF_005887105.1 Pseudoalteromonas sp. S2893
ATATTTCTAGCAATAATAACTAGGCTTTTATTTTTCTCTAAAAGCGCAGCGTCTCTAACCCTCTTTGTGATTAATTTGCTTAAAGATTTTTTGCACAAAGAGAAAAGAATGAGAAGTAAATGAGAAAGATAGCCACGAGCCAACAGCGGCTAGGCTTATATTTCTAGCAATAATAACTTGGTTTTTATTTTTCTCTAAAAGCGCAGCGTCTCTAATCCTCTTTGTGATTAATTGGCTTTAAAATGAGCATTTAGAAGAGGGTGTAAAAACTGACAGCCTAAGTGGCTTTCACATACAGCTCAATATTGTTTGGCTTTACAGCTTCTAAAAAGCTAAGTTTATTCGCTGTATCAATCAGTATTTGCTGTTGTTGCTTTTCAAGCTTTAACTCGGCGCTTAATAGCTCTTGGCGTATTTTTGCATAGTCGCTGATACTTTCTTGATTGGCTTTTAAATAACGACGAGCGGCGCGCAATGGCTTAAGTGCCTGCGTATCAAACTCATTAATCGACGCTATTAACGCACTGAGCTGCTCGGCATTAATGCTCAGCTTAAGTGAGTCTAAATACAGCAAAAATAAGCACAGATTAACGTTTTTACCTTGCTGGTTTTGCAGTGCCAGCAAGGTTTGTTGTTGCCCTGGCTTTGCGTACAAAGCGCAGGAAAATTGCCAAAACTCGTTTTTATTGAGCAAGTTCATCGGCAAAGGCCTGCTCTTTTTCTTCCATTTCTTCAAGCGCCATCAGTAGCTCTTCTTCAGTGTTGTTTACTTTAGGGGTAAGCGTTGCTTGCTTAGCAATTAGCTCCTTTAACTGGGCTTTGTTATCGTCGTTGTAGAGTGTGTTGTCGCCAAGGGCTACTTCAACTTCGCTAAGCTCTGCAGTAAATTTATCGAGCTGCTTTTCAAGCTTTTCAATTTGTTTTTTAAGTGGTTGAATGGCTTTTCTAAACTCAGCTTCTAGGCGCTTTTGCTCTTTACGGTTAACGCTTGGATTTGCTTTTGGCTCGTCAGGTTGATGGCTTTTAGCGGCTTCTTTATTTGCATTGAGTAACCATTGGTAATACGCATCTAAGTCGTAACCAAATTGAGTGACTTTGCCATCATCCACTAAATAAAATTCATCGGCGGTGTTTTTAAGCATGTGGCGATCGTGCGATACGGTAACCATGGCGCCTTCAAAGCCTTGTAGTGCCATTACTAGCGCGTGGCGCATTTCTAAATCAAGGTGGTTAGTTGGCTCATCAAGTAGTAGTAAATTGGGCTTTTGATACACCAACATGGCTAGCACTAAGCGGGCTTTTTCACCGCCCGAAAACGGCGCCACGGGTTCAAGTGCTTTATCGCCAATAAATGCAAAGCCACCTAAAAAGTCACGCAATGATTGCTCTGTGGCTTGTGGGTTTAAGCGTTGAATATGGGTCACTGCGCTGGCTTTTAAATCAAGCGATTCAAGTTGGTGCTGCGCAAAGTAACCTATATTTAAGCCATGGTGCTGAACCACTTTACCTGCTTGAGGCTCAAGCTCGCCCGCTAATAGCTTTATAAGCGTTGATTTACCCGCGCCGTTACGACCGAGTAACGCAATACGGCTGCCAGGAACTAGGTTTAGCGCGATATTATTTAAAATAGTGACATCGCCATAACCTGCTTTTGCTTTATCTAGGGTCATTAGCGGGTTAGGCAGGGCTGTTGGCTCGGAAAATTCAAAGTCAAACGGTGAGTCGGCATGCGCAGGTGCCAGTTTTTCCATACGTTCGAGCGCTTTAACACGGCTTTGTGCCTGTTTGGCCTTACTGGCTTTGGCTTTAAAGCGAGTTATAAACTGCTCAAGATGGGCAATTTGCTCTTGTTGTTTTTCAAACATTGCTTGTTGTTGTAACAAGCGCTCTGCTTTTTGGCGTTCAAACTGTGAGTAATTACCTTTGTACACATTAATAAGCTGTTTATCGACATGCCAAATTTGATCAACCACTGCGTCTAAAAACTCACGGTCATGAGATATAAGTACCAAGGTGCCTGTGTAGGCGCGTAAAAAGCGCTCAAGCCAGTAAACGGCATCTAAATCAAGGTGGTTGGTAGGCTCATCGAGTAATAGTAAGTCGGCATCGCGAATAAGTGCTTGTGCAAGGTTTAAACGCATACGCCAACCACCAGAAAACGCGCTTACAGGGTTTTCTATTTGGTGATTAGCAAAACCTAAGCCGTGCAGCAACTCACCCGCTTTTGACTCTATGCTGTAGCCTTTAATATTTTCAAGCTGAATATGTACTTTGGCTTGGGTGTCACCATCGTTTGTTTGCTCAGCTTCACGCAGGGCAATGCGCAATGCATAGTATTCAGGGTGACCTTGAAGTACATAATCAATGGCGCTTATTTCAAGGGCTGGGGTTTCTTGTTTTACAGAGGCAATAGACCAATCTTTAGGTATATTGCAATCACCCGCATCGAGTTGCAGCTCAGATTTTAATAAACTAAATAAGGTAGATTTACCACAGCCATTAGCGCCAACTAAGCCCACTTTGTGCTGTGGAAATAAAGTAGCCGAGGCATTTTTTAATAAGGCTTTTCCGCCACGAAGTAGTTCTATTTCTGAGATTTGGATCATGAATGCGTTACTTTACTGTGCCCTGGTTAAGTTGGCGCTATCATACCATAGAACGTATTGCTCTTATCAAGCGTATCAACATAGGAAGTTATACGATAAAATATGTGCAGTTCAAACCACAGGAAAAATGTTGTGAGACAAAAGAAGCGATTTATTGCTGGTGCATCGTGCCCTGAGTGTAAAGCCATGGATACCATGATGCTGTACAGAGAACATGATGTTGAAAAAGTAGAGTGTGTAGAGTGTGGCCACAAAATGGCGCAACCCGATAACGCTGTTCAGGCATCTACTCGCCAATTTGAACAAGTAATTGGTGTATTTAAACCGGGCGATTAACCCGGTTTTATTTTGTCGGGTGCTTAGTAATGTGGCGGAGGCGGCTCTTGCATTTGCGACATTAGCGACGGCTGCTGCGCTTCTTTAAGTTTTTCTGCTAGTAACTCAGTTTGGCGCTTCATTTTTGCAAGCTGCTGTTGGTGTGCTTTTAGTTCGTCATTTAATATTTCTATTGTTTCGTCTTGAAAAGCAACTTTTGCCTCAAGCTCCATTAAACGATTTTCAATTGTGTTCATTTGCTTCTCGTATTGTAAAGTGCTCTGCAATTCCGCTCGAGCTCTCGGTTAACAACGACTTGCCGTTATCTATAAACGTTACATCTAGCACCACAGCCGATTTAGGCTTACTGCCTTCACGTGGTGTGACTTGCCAAGTTTGAATTTTCTCTCCGCTGGGTAACTGCCATAAATCAACGCGCTTATTGGGCGAGCCTGTGGCCAGCAATGTACCTTGTTCGTTAAAGCGTACCGCAGTAAAAATTTTCTGACGCGCAATATACGCCAGTTTACTCACAAGATCACCTGTAGTCAGCTTCCATACATGTGCTTGCTTCATACTATCTGCGGTAAATGCGTAGCGACCTTGTGGGTCTAGGGTTACTTGGGTAACACGCGTCGGGTGATTAAAGCGATGAATTACTTGCCCCGTACGTGTATCCCAAAAATAAGCAACGTAATCGTTTGAGCCGCTTAAGGCGTAGCGCCCATTAGGCGATAAATCAACGGTGTTTACTTTGTCTTGGTGGCCTAAAAACTCAATGCGGCGTCCGGTTTCTAGGTTTAAAAATACCACTACGCCGTCGCTTCTGCCGTATAAAACACTGCGGCCTTGGTTACTTATCGCAATATCGCGAATAGTGGCTTGTTGAATTTTATAATAGCCGCGGTTTTCGCCGCTGCTAATATCCCACACGGCAAAGGTGGTTTTTTCTGCGGTAACAGCCACGCTATTATCAAACGCAATAGCCACAGCATACACTAGGCTTTCTTGTGATTGCTGTTGAAACCATTGATATTTTAGCACCTGCTGTTGATTATCCCACAGGGCGACCCCATGGTGAATGGAGGAGACTAGGCTGTATTTACCATCGTTAGATACTGCCGAGGAAAACGCACCCTGTGCTGCGTGTTCAAAGCGTTGTGCAGCTTGCTGTTTTTGATCGCTACAAGCTAGGGCTAATAAACAGCTAAAAGCGATTAAAAAAGTACGAAATATCGACATATTACAGGTATTTCCTCTTAACTCTTAGTGACTGAGAGGTTAGACTAGGTCACGTTGAAGGCCTAGGGTGTTTGTCTAATCACTATAATAGGTTAGGTTTTAATTTAGTTAGTTATTAAACAAGCAGCCTATCATGTAGGCCGTTAATCTTTAACTAGTAATAATACAATAAATGACAACTGCAAAGTGTGTCGGAGATTTAAAATGAAAAAGACGATTAGATTGTCATTGATTGCAGCGTCGGTTTTAGCGCTTACAGCTTGTAATCAAGAAGCAAAACAAGAACAAGCTGAAGTTAAATTAGACACTGTAGAGCAGCAGCAAGCATACGGTATTGGTGCATCAGTAGGTAACTTTTTAAATAAAGACCTAGCTGATAAATCAGAGATTGGTATTGAACTAGACCAAGCACTATTAATTCGTGGTTTTGAAGACGCGCTTGCTGGTAATGCAAAAATCGATGAAGAAAAAATCCGTGAAGTGCTAACTGAGCTAGATACATCAGTGCGTGCAAAGCAAGAAGCTAAAGCTAAAGTTGAGTCTGAAAAAAGCAAAGAAGCAGGTAAAAAATACCTAGAAGAAAATGCTAAAAAAGAAGGCGTAACAGTAACTGAGTCAGGTCTACAGTACGAAGTACTTAGCGAAGGCGAAGGCGAAAAGCCAGCAGCAACAGACGTAGTTAAAGTACATTACAAAGGTACTTTATTAGACGGCACAGAGTTTGATAGCTCTTATGCGCGTAACGAGCCAACTACTTTCCCTCTTAACCGTGTAATTGCGGGTTGGACTGAAGGTTTACAGCTTATGTCAGTAGGGTCTAAGTACAAGTTCACTATTCCTTCTGAACTTGCTTACGGCGATCGTGACCTAGGTAAAATTCCAGCTAACTCAACGCTTGTTTTTGAAGTAGAACTACTTGAAATACAAGATGACGAAGCACCTGCGCAATAAGCGGTAGCTTATAACGCAAAAAGGGACCATAACGGTCCCTTTTTTGTAGGCTATTTTATTAATCTGTGTGGTTAGAAAACAAATTATCTATTAGCTCATCTTCTAGTTCAAAACGTGCTTCTAACGTTTCGCCAAGTACCGACAAATCGTTATCAAACTCTGCTAATAAGTCCTCTTTATCTACTTCTGCGTATTTATCGTTAAAATCTAAAGCAATATCTGTTGTGCTAGAAATGCGCGGGTAAATTGTATTTGCCAGCTCTTGGCTTTCAAGGCCCTTGCTTTCACAGGCTTTTGCAATGTCATCGTACACTTCAAAATGGCCGGCAGATAAGTAATCCATTAAAATTTGGCAAAATGATTGAATTTGTTCTGGCTCTGGTAAGGCGTGATCTTTTTTGTCGTATGGCGAAAACCCAGCCATTTTACAATAAAGTACAATTAACTCTTGGCGCTCGTTTAACCATTTATCAATGACAGTATGGCTACCACCCCATTTTTGTTGAGCTTTCTCTACGCGCGTCAGCATTACTGTTCTCCTAAGCTGGGTCACTTTTATGGTTAAATTTAAACTTTCTTATACATCAAGATATATTTTATTTAAGTGTATATCAACAAGTAAAAGGTATGAGCTGGTGCATGTGTGTATTTATTGTAGGTAAATTATTATTTTATTGCAGGCAAGAAAAAACCACCGGTTAAGGTGGCTTAATTTCTTGTTTTGGCCTGTTAATACAAGCTTTCTTATTGTTATAGAAGATTTTTGTTATTTTTATTATAAATATTTTTGTTATTGTTGTTTAAGATTTTTATTATTGTTCTTGTTAACGCGGGACAAACAATACCAAGGTTTTTGTTATGTTGCAAACATATTAACAAAAAGTTTTTATTGTTAGTTCTTTTTGGTTATTTAACACTCAAATGTGACTAAATAAGCAACAAACTAGGTTCTGTTAGCTGTAACACATGTTTTACGAGCTTAGCGATAGAGAGCCGGAGAATATGGTGGTACAATCTTGAACAATTTCTATAAGCCTCAGGATTATTTACGCTATGAGCGAATTAAAAAACGACCGTTATTTACGTGCACTTGCAAAACAACCCGTTGATGTAACACCGGTATGGATGATGCGCCAAGCAGGACGCTATTTACCAGAGTACCGTGCTACACGTGCACAAGCGGGCGATTTTATGAGCCTGTGCCGTAATGCTGAGCTTGCGTGTGAAGTAACACTACAACCCCTTCGCCGTTACCCGTTAGATGCTGCTATTTTATTTAGTGACATTTTAACTATTCCCGATGCTATGGGTTTAGGTTTGTATTTTGAAACCGGTGAAGGCCCTAAATTTGAAAACCCTATTTCGTCACTTGCTGATGTTAAAAAGATTCCTAAGCTAGACCCAACTGACGAGCTTGGCTATGTAATGAACGCAGTAAGTACTATTCGCCGTGAACTTAAAGGCGAAGTGCCACTAATTGGTTTTTCGGGTTCACCGTGGACACTAGCAACTTACATGGTTGAAGGTGGAAGCAGTAAAGTATTTGGTAAAATTAAAAAAATGGCCTTTGCAGAGCCGCAAACACTACATTTACTACTAGATAAACTAGCTGATTCAGTCATTGATTACTTAAACGCACAAGTAAAAGCCGGTGCGCAATCGTTAATGGTATTTGACTCGTGGGGCGGCGTATTAAGTCCGCGCGATTACAACGAATTCTCACTGCAATACATGCATAAAATTGTTGATGGTTTAATTCGCGAATACGACGGCCGTAAAGTGCCGGTAACGCTATTTACCAAAAATGGTGGCCAGTGGATTGAAGCAATTGCAGCAACAGGTTGTGATGCAGTAGGTCTTGACTGGACTATTAATATTGGCGACGCTAAACGCCGTGTAGGCGATAAAGTTGCATTGCAAGGTAATATGGACCCGTCAATGCTTCACGGTACGCCTGATCGTATCCGCCAAGAAGTAGGCACTATTTTAGAAGACTTTGGCACAGGTGATGGCCACGTGTTTAACCTAGGCCACGGTATTACACCAGATGTAGACCCAGAAAACGCCGGTGTATTTATTAATGCAGTACATGAGCTAAGCGCGCAATACCACAAATAACAGCAGTGGTATTAATAGCTATTAAAAAGCCCGCTAATTAGCGGGCTTTTTGCTGTGTAGTAATCGGGTTAAGTAAATAACCTATTTAATCCATTTAACGCCGCAACACGGTAGGCTTCTGCCATCGTTGGGTAGTTAAATGTGGTATTTACAAAGTAGTCAACGGTGTTGCCTGCTCCTTTTTGTTCCATAATGGCTTGGCCAATATGAACAATTTCCGAGGCACGCTCACCAAAGCAATGCACGCCAAGTACTTCTTTGGTTTCACTGTGAAACAATATTTTTAAACTACCAACTTCTGTACCCGCAATTTGCGCACGAGCCAAGTGCTTAAACTGAGCACGACCAACTTCATACGGTACTTTTGCAGCGGTTAGCTGTTGCTCTGTTTTACCTACCGAACTCATTTCAGGAATGGTATAAATACCGGCCGGTATATCTATAATTAGCTTATCTTCGCAATTACCGCAGGCAATAGCATCGGCAGCTATACGGCCTTGATCAAATGCTGCACTCGCTAAGCTTGGGTAGCCAATTACATCACCTACTGCGTAAACGTTGTCTACCTCAGTTTGGTACATTTCGTTGACCTTAAGTTGGCCTCGACCATCGGCTTTTAAACCAATAGCTTCAAGGTTTAGCGTATCGGTATTACCTGTGCGCCCGTTAGCAAATAAAATACAGTCGGCTTTTACACGCTTGCCCGATTTTAAATGCATTACAACGCAATCTGAGCGCGTTTCTATACGGTCAAACTCTTCGTTATGACGAATAACAATACCGCTATTCCAAAAGTGGTAGCTAAGCGCGTCAGAAATTTCTGCATCCATAAAGGCTAATAAGCGGTCGCGTGTGTTTACTAAATCTACCTTAGCGCCTAAGCCTTTAAAGATTGAAGCGTATTCACAGCCAATAACACCCGCACCGTATATAAGTACACGTTGTGGGTCGTGCTCTAGGCCTAAAATAGTATCGCTGTCGTAAATACGTGAATGGCTAAAGTCGACCTCAGGTGGGCGGTATGGGCGTGAGCCGGTAGCAATTACAATGGTTTTAGCGGTAATACGCTCTGCTGAGCCATCAAGGCGCTTAATTTCAACCGTGTGTTTATCTACAAAGCTCGCATCGCCTTGGTACATATGAATGCGGTTACGGTCGTAAAAGCTGCTACGTAAGTTTGACTGCTTAGAAATAACAGAACTTGCATGGCTTAAAATATCAGGAAACGTTAAGCGGCTAGGGCGCTCGCCAACATTAAAAAGTGGGTTTGCTTTGTATTCAATATAGCGGCTAACCGAGTGGCGTAATGCTTTTGAAGGAATTGTTCCCCAATGTACACAGCCACCGCCAACAGCTTGTTGGCGCTCAATAACCGCTACTTTTTTATCGTTTTTAGATAGGTTCATGGCGGTGCCTTCACCGCCAGGGCCCGTACCAATAATTATTGCGTCATATTGGTAAACTACGGGTGCTTTTTTTTGTTCTGGTTGTTTGGCCACAGCCACTCCTAAATTAATTAAAAGAGGCTTTTAATAACCTCGCATTAAGTGCTAGCCATGCCTGTTTTTGATTTTCCCAGGCGGCTTCCAGCTCATGGTATTGTGTCATTAATGCTGATTGTTCACACTGCTTTGCCATGTTATTTTTTTTAGCTTCTAACACTTGTTTTTGTAGTGAACAGTAATTTTGCAGCTTTTTCAGCAGTAAATCGTACTCTTGTTGTAATAATGTAAGCTTATCTTGCGCTAAAGGCAATTTTGAAAGGCGCGTTTGCGTTTTACTCATTAGCGTTTCGGCTTTGGCTTTTTCTATGCGCTCAACCGGGGTGCGCTTTAATTTACTGGCTAAACCGAGCGCTGCTAAAGAGCGGATCATCCATTTTGTTGGGTCGTAATGAAACCACTTAATACCGTTACGGTAATCGCTTGCAAAAATATGGTGGAAGTTATGGTAACCCTCGCCATAAGTAAATAACGCTAAAAAGCCATTATCGCGTGCGGTGTTTTTTTCAGTGTATGGGCGTGAGCCCCAAATATGAGCCAATGAATTAATGAAAAAGGTAAAGTGCTGGCTCAATACTAAGCGTAATAAACCTGCAAGTAGTAGCATGCCCCACACATCGCCTACTAATAAACCAAGCACAAGCGGTAAACCAACATTCATGGCTATAACAAGCTTTAAGTAGTGTTTATGCTGCCACATAACAATTTTATTGCGCTGTAAATCGCGACAATTACTGTAATCGTTATAACTGTCGCCTTGGTAATCACGTAGCATCCAGCCAATATGGCTGTACCAAAAGCCGTTAGTTGCGGCGTAAGGGTCTTTTACTGGGTCATCTACTTGGCCGTGGTGTATACGGTGATCGCTACTCCAGTGCAACGCACTGTTTTGCAAAGCAAATGCGCCACCAAGTGCAAAAATAAATTCTATTGCAGGGTGTACGTTATAGGCTTTATGCGCCCATAATCGGTGGTATCCGGCAGTGATAGAGAGGCCTGCGTAAAACATACAGCCTACAAATGCAATCCAATGCGCGCTGGTAAATCCGTAACTAATGCCGTACCAAGGTACAAGTGTGACAGCCGCCAAAAAGGTTAGGCTAAAAAATAGGACGTTTGTCCAAATAATCGGTGGTTTATTCATCGTTTTTACTCTCAGCGTACAACTGTAAGCTAAAATAGTGTTTCAATCTCTTGGCGTCAAGTATTAGACTAGACAATTCGGCTAATTATCATTAAAACTTCATATAAAATTACTCAGGGAGCTGTGGATGTCGGGTGTTAGAGCACAACAGAAACAAAAAACACGACAAGCCTTAATTGAGGCGGCATTTAATCAGCTTAGTGCTGATCATAGTTTTTCTAATTTAAGCTTACGCGAAGTTGCCCGCGAAGCCGGTATTGCCCCCACCTCTTTTTATCGCCACTTTAAAGATATGAACGAGCTAGGTTTAACCATGGTCGACGAAGCAGGCTTGACCCTTCGCCAACTTATGCGCCAAGCCCGCAGACGTATAGCCAGTGGCGGCAGCGTAATAAATACTTCGGTTGTTACCTTTATGGAGTTTATTGATAACTCAAGCAACCAATTTAGATTACTGCTGCGCGAACGTTCTGGCACCTCAAAAGCCTTTAGAGCCGCCGTAGCGCGGGAGGTAAAACACTTTATTTTAGAGCTTGCGCATTATTTAGAAAGCGAAACCAAGTGCGATTCAATCCATGCTTATATTCAGGCCGAAGCCATGGTAACACTGGTATTTAATGCCGGCGCTGAAGCACTTGATATAGAAGGTCAACAACGCGAAGAACTCATTGAGCGGGTTATTTGGCAGCTACGTTATATTACCCGCGGTGCAGGTCATTATATTCGTGAAACAAATAATCAGGTTTAGCTTAAAAAATTAGCAATAAGTTAATCTAAGCACGCAAGTTTACTCAACACATTAATTTAAGCTAAAAAGTCTATTCGTGTGATTTATAAAACCTGAATATGCTATTTTTAGGTATATAAATTTCTTCAATGTGGGGTTTTTATTCCTTTGTTTGGAATATTTATGCTTGCACCAACTGCTTTGTAATGTTAAAAATAGGCCTCACTGAACACACACACAAGAAACAAGATGCAAAATATTCGTTTAGTTACACTAAAACTTAACCTCTTACTGCTATGGTCAGTGAGCGGGGATTAGTGTGTTTGCATCGAGTTAAACACTAAAAACCCCGCAATTGCGGGGTTTTTTATTATCTCGCGGCTGGGATAAATTGAAATTTGGGTAACAGAGGAATGAGGGGCAGTTATGCAAGACAAAGATAAAGTATGGATTTTTGATACCACCTTACGTGATGGCGAGCAGGCACTTAAAGCAAGCCTTACAGAAGACGATAAAATTCAGCTAGCGCATACTATTAGCCGCTTGAACGTGGATGTGATGGAAGTGGGTTTTCCGGTTTCGAGCCCCGCTGATTTTCGCTCGGTGCAACGTATTGCAACCGAAGTTAAAGGCCCAATTATTTGTGGTTTAGCACGTTCAGTAGCAAAAGACATTGAAGCCTGTGGTGAGGCACTTCGCACAGCACAGCAAAGCCGTATTCATACTTTTATTGCCACAAGCCCTTTGCACCTTGAACACAAATTACGTATGAGCCTAGACGATGCAACGGCCATGGCGGTTAAATCAATTAAATTAGCGCGTAACTACACTGATGATGTTGAGTTTTCGTGTGAAGATGCAGGGCGTACGCCGCACTGGGATTTATGTAAAATTGTTGAGCAGGCAATTAACGCCGGTGCCTCTACTATTAATTTACCTGATACCGTTGGCTTTGTAACGCCAGACGAATACGCCGCAATGATCCGCCATTTAATGAATAACGTGCCGAATATAGATAAAGCGCGTTTAAGTGTACATTGTCATAACGATTTAGGTTTAGCTGTAGCTAACTCGGTAGCCGCGGTACAAGCCGGTGCTCGCCAAATTGAGTGTACAATAAATGGTATTGGTGAGCGTGCGGGTAACTGCTCGCTTGAAGAAGTGGCGATGATCATGAAAATGCGCAAAGACCACTTAAACGTTCACACCGATATTAAAAGCGAAGAAATTTATCGCGCATCTCGCCAAGTGGCAAAAATATGCAATATGCCAGTACAGCCAAATAAAGCGATTGTGGGCGAAAACGCCTTTGCACATAGCTCGGGCATTCACCAAGATGGCGTATTAAAAGCGCAAAATACTTATGAGATTATGTCGCCAGAAAGCGTCGGTGTGCCAAATAACCAATTAAATATGACCTCGCGTTCGGGTCGTCATGTTATTGAGCACCGCTTAGAAGAGTTAGGTTATCAAAAAGCTGACTACGATATGGACAGCTTATACGAAAGCTTTTTAGCGTTAGCTGATCAAAAAGGTACCGTATACGATTACGACCTTGAAGCCATGATTTACTTTAATCAAATTAACGACAAAGACGAAAAATACCAATTAGAGTTTGTAAACTCAGCGTCTAACTCACAGTCGGTAGCCAGCTCTACCATTGGGATGTTAATTGATGGCGAAGCAAAACAAGAAGCTGCTACAGGTAATGGCCCTGTTGAAGCCTCATTTGCGGCTATTGAGCGCTTAACTGGTATGAGCGTTGAAATGATTGAATACAATTTAGAAGCCACTGGTCAAGGCGCAAGCTCGCTTGGTCAAGTAAACATTATTGCTAAATACGATGGTCGCCCTTATCACGGTGCGGGTATTGCTGCGGATGTGGTAGAGGCGTCGGTACGCGCCATGATCCGTGTTTACAACTTAATTTATCGTGCACAAAAAGTGTCTGATTTAAAACAACAAAGGAAAGCAGGATGAGTAAAACAAACTACAGCGTTGCCGTATTAGCAGGCGACGGTATTGGCCCAGAAGTAATGGCAGCAGCAGAGCAAGTACTTGATGCTGTAAGCAATAAGTTTGGTTTTACCCTGAACCGTCAGCATCATGCTATTGGTGGCGCAGCCATTGACGAATTTGGTGAAGCATTACCACCAAAAACGCTAAGCGCGTGTGAAAACGCCGATGCCATTTTATTTGGCTCGGTAGGTGGCCCAAAATGGGAAAACCTACCACCTAATGAGCAACCTGAGCGTGCATCGCTTTTACCGCTTCGTAAGCACTTTGGTTTGTTTTGTAACTTACGCCCAGCACAGCTTTTACCGGCGCTTAGCGCAGCATCGCCATTACGTGCAGATATTAGCGAAAAAGGCTTTGATATTTTATGTGTACGCGAGCTTACAGGCGGTATTTACTTTGGTGAAAAAGGCCGAAGTGGCGAAGGCGCTGAAGAAGCTGCATTTGATACACAAACTTACTCGCGTAAAGAAATTGAACGCATTGCCCGTTTTGCCTTTGAGGCAGCAAAATTACGTAGTAACCATGTAACCTCGGTTGATAAAGCAAACGTGCTTGCATCAAGCGTATTATGGCGTGAAGTCGTTACCGAAGTAAGCAAAGACTACCCAGAAGTCAGTCTAGATTACATATACGTAGATAACGCAGCTATGCAATTAGTTAAACAGCCTAGCCAGTTTGACGTGCTACTTTGCGATAACTTATTTGGTGATATTTTGTCAGATGAGTGTGCGATGATCACAGGCTCAATGGGCTTATTACCATCGGCAAGCTTGAATCAATCGGGCTTTGGTTTGTACGAACCAGCCGGTGGGTCAGCGCCAGATATTGCTGGCAAAGGGGTTGCAAACCCGATTGCGCAAATTTTAAGTGCTGCACTTATGCTACGTTACTCATTAGGCCAAGACGAAGCTGCGCGCACCATTGAAAAAGCCGTAGCCGAAGCCGTAGAAGCAGGCGTTGGCACGCCAGATATCTACCCACAGGGTGGATACAGCACAAGCGATGTGGCAGCTGCCATCGTTTCACGTATTTAATATATAAATCGCAGCACCGTTATGCTGCGACTTAACAAAGTAGGGAATTAGCAAGTGGCCCAAACGTTATACGACAAAATTTGGCAAGCACATACCGTTGCCAGCATAAACGAGCAAACTGATTTACTTTATATTGACCGTCATTTAGTACACGAGGTGACATCACCACAGGCTTTTGCAGGCCTACGTGAAAAAAACCGTACGGTACGTTGCCCAGAAAAAACCTTTGCAACAATGGATCACAACGTATCGACTAAAAGCCGATCACTTGATGCAGCAAGCGAAGTATCTAAAAACCAGTTAATGGCACTTGATGCTAACTGTAAAGAGTTTGGCATTGTACTTTACGATTTAAACTCAATTAACCAAGGCATAGTGCATGTAATGGGGCCAGAACAAGGTATTACCTTGCCTGGCACTACCATTGTATGTGGTGATAGCCATACCTCTACGCATGGTGCGTTTGGCGCATTAGCGCACGGTATTGGTACGTCTGAGGTTGAGCATGTATTAGCAACGCAAACGCTACAGCAAAAAAAGGCAAAATCGTTAAAAATTCAAATTAACGGTGTGCTTCGCCCAACGGTAACCTCTAAAGATTTAATTATGGCGGTTATTGGTAAGTTAGGTACAGCTGGCGGTACAGGTTATGTTGCTGAATTTTGTGGTGAAGGCATTGAAGCACTTTCAATGGAAGCCCGTATGACGCTATGTAACATGAGTATTGAAATGGGTGCAAAAGCAGGTTTAATAGCACCAGATCAAATTACGTATGATTACTTAAAAGGTCGCCCATTTGCACCTAAAGGCGCTGACTTTGACGCTGCAGTTGAATACTGGGAAACCTTAAAATCAGATGAAGGCGCAGAGTTTGACTTGAGTGTTGAGCTTGAAGCTGACGACATTCAGCCGCAAATTACGTGGGGTACAAGCCCAGAGCAAGTAATTGGCGTTGATGAATGCATACCAGATCCTGACCAAGAACCAGATTTAATTAAAGCCGATGCTATACGCAGCGCACTTAGATACATGGACTTAAAAGCCGGCGATAAATTATCAAGCGCGAAAGTAGATACAGTCTTTATTGGTTCGTGTACAAATAGCCGTATCGAAGATTTACGTGCAGCGGCAAAAATTGTTGAAGGCAAGCAAGTAGTCGCAGGCATTGAAGCACTTATCGTACCGGGCTCTGGTCTTGTTAAAAAGCAGGCCGAAGACGAAGGCTTAGCAGATATTTTTAAAGCGGCAGGTTTTGAGTGGCGCGAGCCGGGCTGTTCAATGTGTTTAGCAATGAACGATGACCGCTTAGAAGCGGGCAAACGCTGTGCATCTACGTCTAACCGTAACTTTGAAGGCCGCCAAGGCCGTGGCGGGCGTACGCACTTAGTGAGCCCTGCAATGGCAGCCGCTGCAGCAATACATGGTCACTTTGTTGATATAAGAGGAGAAGCCTAATGAGCGTATTTTTTAGTGGCTTAATGGCCCCACTTGATAAAAACAATGTAGATACAGACCAAATAATTCCAAAGCAGTTTTTAACATCAACCAGCCGTGATGGTTTTGATGCAGCACTGTTTTACGATTGGCGTTACCTAGAAAACGGTGAACCAAATCCTGATTTTATTTTAAACCGCCCATGCTACCAAGGCGCGCAAATATTATTAACCCGCGACAACTTTGGTTGTGGCTCATCACGTGAGCATGCGCCGTGGGCGCTTAAGCAATATGGTTTTGAAGTAATTTTAGCGGAAAGCTTTGCTGATATTTTCTTTAATAACTGTGGCAACAACCAAATGCTAGCCATTGCGCTACCGGCTGATACGCTTGAGCAATTGTTTGTACTTAGTGAGCAACACGACGATATAAACATTCAAATCGATCTTGAAAACCAAACACTAACAAGCGATAAGTTTGCGCCAATTAGTTTTGATATTCGTAAAGACGTAAAAGAGCGTTTATTAAGTGGCTTAGATTTTATTGGTGTGACCGAAACGCTAAATCCACAAATTGATGCGTTTGAAAAACAACTTGCTGCTGAGCGCCCTTGGCAGTAATGAAAAGCAATTAATTACATATGAAAACAAAGCGCGGCTGAGTATATAAGCCGCGCTTTTTTTATGTTTAAGTTTTCTAATTATTAATGTCTAAAATCTGCCATTAGCGCAGGTATGCCTGGCAGCATACCAACAATAGCCATAACGGTAGTTAAAATAACAAACATAATTAGCGGAATAACCCAACGGCTCATTTTAGTTAAATTAGCACTGCGCTCTTTACAGCCAATTAAGCCTAAGTTATCAAGCAGCATAGTTAGAGACCAACCAAAAGCAGGGTTAACCAAGCTTGAGGCAAACACAACAATAGCGGCCGATTGCGTTGTTTTACCTTCGCGTGTCATTTCCATACCTGCCTCTAGCAGCGGAATAAAGACACCTACAATAAGCGCAACACACAGCACGGGTTGCCAAATGGCTAAATCCATTGGGTAGCCCCATAAACCCGCAATAATACAAAATACGGCTGTTAAAATGGCGCCTGCTGGAATAGGGCGTTTAGCAATAGCGGCAGGGACAATGTAAGTCCCCCACGATGAGGTAAAGTTAGCACCACCGGCCAGCGAGCCAAAGGTTTGTCTAACCGATGCGCTTAGCATGGTGTCGTCTATGTTCATTTGAACTTTTTCAGTGCGTTGCGGATAACTAATTTTTTGAAATACTTGATGCCCTAAAAAATCTGGGGACCACATAGCCACAGCCAATACCGCAAACGGCAGTACAACCACAAAGCTTTCAAGCGTAGGTAAGCCAAGCATCCAGCCTGTGTTCTCGCCCCACCAATAAGCTGGGTTCATATTTGGTAAGCCCGGCGCGGTATTAAATTCAAACGGCGCACCGAGTGCAAATGCAACCACACCGCCAATAAGGCAGCTAAGCGGCACAGCTAACCAGCGCTTTTTAAAGTGCTCAAGTAACGCATACAATAAAATGGTCGCCAAAATAACAATAAATGCAATGTGCGCCATATTAATGGCCTCAGCCCATGCAAACAGCTTTTTAACCTGCGAAATTGTGCCAATAAAGCCTAAATATATAAGTAAGCCCCCGCACACGCCTTTACTCGTTAAGCGTGCCAGCAAGCTCCCTCCTTTGGTTATGGCTAAAATAAAGCCAAAGGCACCAATCAGTAAGCCAAACGCCATAGGGTGGCCACCAGCGGCCACCACAATAGGAATAAGAGGAATAAGTGGCCCATGTGTACCCGCTAAGTTAGCGGTAGGTAAAATAAAGCCCGAAAACAAAATAATAAAAATAGAAACAATCAGTAATTCATAGCGTACGTTTTCTAACACAAATGCATCACTTAAACCCAGTGGCGCTGCAAATGTAGCGGCAATAGCACCCACCATAACGACTTTACCTATGGTGCCCGCCATGGCAGGAATAGTATCTTCAAATTCAAAGCGGTAGTCTCTAAAGGGTAAATTAGGCCGCCAGCGCTTAGGCTGCATAATTTGCAGCTCGTGCTCTAGGTATTCGTCGCGGGTTTTAAACTCTGAACTAGCTTTATGCTTATTTTGATAGCTGTTGGCATCATCTACGTGGGATGCGCTTGTTTTTTCTGGCTCGTTACCCTTTGGGGTTACTGACATAGTCCCTCCTGTTACTCGTTGCTTATTTATTAATACGGCTTTTGTTAAAGCAAATGAATAGTGAAGGAGCAGAGTAGATCAGCTTTTACTCAGGAATGTATAGGCAAAAGGTCGTGTATGGCGAAAAAGGTAGCCAATATACCAACAATCATTTATGTGTAGTTAAAAATAATTAATAAAACTCATTATTAATCAAAATATTATGTTCTTTCTGTGCAAGGTGAAAGTGAATTTATTGCAGCTTTTTACAATATAAGCCATTAGTCTAATAACAAAGAAATTACTTATATTCAGCTGTTTTTAGCCACTTGTCGCAGCTATTTCCCATTATTAACTTAAACCGCTATGGTATTAAAAAACTATTATAAGAGTACTTTATGAAATTATTAACGGCAGCAACGTTATTACTTGCCTCATCAGCGGCTATTGCGCGTCCTGCGCCTTTGGTATCTATACCTACACACGATGCATTTTTAAAAATATAGCTGCACATTGTGGTAAAGCGTTTGAGGGCAAAGTAAGCGTAGATAACGCAAAAGGCCCAAGCTCATTTGAGAATAAAAAACTAATTATGCATGTTCGTAAATGCACAGATAGCGAGCTACAAGTACCATTTCATGTGGGAGATGATGCATCGCGTACATGGCTCATTACTAAAACGGGCAGTGGTTTGAGCTTAAAGCATGATCATCGCCATGAAGATGGCAGCGACGATGCCTCAACTATGTATGGCGGTCATACTCTTGATGCGGGTTTTGCACAAATGCAGTCTTTCCCGGCCGATCAATACTCTAAAGAGTTATTTGTAGCACAAGGGATAG
The DNA here is from genome assembly GCF_005887105.1 of Pseudoalteromonas sp. S2893. Classification (NCBI taxonomy): domain Bacteria; kingdom Pseudomonadati; phylum Pseudomonadota; class Gammaproteobacteria; order Alteromonadales; family Pseudoalteromonadaceae; genus Pseudoalteromonas; species Pseudoalteromonas sp. S2893. The sequence goes on from NZ_PNCY01000013.1 coordinate 18,129, forward strand.
CGCAGTCGGCAGGTAATACATGGCAAATGTATATTTATCCTGAGGTATTTACGTATCGGTTAATTCGCCAAGGGCGCGAGTTTAAGGTGGACTTTGATTTAACTAAACCAATTACTCCACCAGCAGCGCCGTGGGGCTACGAAAAATAAACTATTTTTCTTTTTTCTCGGGTGCGTCACATTGTAGTAAAACGTTTAATGGTGGTTGATAAGCGCGTGGTTTAGTAGGAAAACGTTCGTACTCTTGCACGCCTTCAAGCACTTTTAACATAAAGGTTCTGCCGCGGCATAATCTGTCTGCGTGGCGCAGTAAAAACATACTTTGATTAGCAAAGTGTTTGTAATCGTCTGATTGTATTTCTATTTTATAGTTGTCTTCACCAATTTTGGTTTGGTAATAATGTACTTTGTTATCAAAGTCGTATGACTTTTCTTTTTCGCCTACTTCTGCAAAGGCGCTCCCTATACCAGAAAAGGCTAGCAATGCAGCGCCAACAACTAAATGCGGTGTGTATAAGCCTTTCATAAAAATGTATCCTTTAATTTGCGAACTTAATACCCATTAATAAAGCATTAAGTGCGATGTATTTAAGTTAAGTCTAACACCCAAAAAGAGAATATGTGATGTTCAAACAAATAAAACAACTGTTTGCCGCTTTTGACGAGCAACAGCCAAGCATAGAGCAGCATGATCTAAAAACAGCGGTTGCTGCGCTGCTTATTGAAGTAATGCGTGCTGATTCTAAGCTCGACCATAATGAACAACACACCCTGACTGTAACCTTAAAAAAATACTTTAATTTAACAGAATCGGAAGTTGATGAGCTCACCAACAATGCCGCTGGTAGCTTAGATGGGGCTATTGATTACTTTCAATTTTCTAAGCAGATTAACGATCACTGCAGTGCGGCGCAGCGCATTGAAATAATTGAGCTATTATGGCGATTGGCGTATGCCGATGGAGAGATAGACCCCCAAGAAGAGTATGTAATACGCAAAGTGGCTGGGCTTTTATATGTAGCGCACACCGATTTTATCGCTGCTAAATTAGCAGCGACACAATCGTAAAAATTAGCTTAATTTACTAGCAACAGAAACGAGCTGCTGCGTTAATACGCTAACTTTTTCTGCTGTGGTAGGGTCGCTAATTTTTCCATCTTCGTCAAATACAGTAAATGCAGATGGGATAGCGAGCTGATCGGCAAGTACTAACGAGCCAATCCCACTTAAAATATCGCGCACATGGTTTAAGCCGCGCAAACCACCAAGCCCACCCGGTGATGTAGCAAATAACGCCACTACTTTGTTGCGAAATGCGGGGACTGCGCCTTGCTCAGTTCGCGATGCCCAATCAATTGCATTTTTAAGTGCAGCAGTAATTGAGCCGTTGTACTCTGGGCTTGCTAGTAAAATACCATCAGCATTACGCAGTTTATCTTTTAATAGTTGGGCATCGGTGGGTGTGCCTTGCGCTTCAATGTCTTCGCTAAATAATGGCAAATTTAACTCAGCGAGTGTAATTACTTCCACTTCAGCACCGGTTTGCAGAGCAAAACGAGCTGCTTCGTTAATGAGTTTTTGGTTAAAGCTATCTTTACGCAGGCTACCCGCGAGCGCGATAATTTTTGGTGCTGACATAATTAAGACCTTTTATTGGTTGGGTATGACACTAATGTAGCAAATTTTTGCTTGTAGAAAACCCGAATAAACGCAACACTTATGTGCGTATATGCACATAAGTAGAAGGTGGGTAGCGTGGCAATAAAATTTGACGACTGGCAAGACGTAAAAGTTGCCTTTGAAGTGGCAAGGCTAGGTACTTTGACCGCCGCAGCAGAGGCATTAAGTGTGCACCATAGCACAGTGCTGAGACGCATAAATAACTTAGAGAAAAACTTAAATGTACGGTTATTTCATCGCCATGCGCGCGGATATAAAGTAACCGAAAGCGGGGCAAAATTATTTGAAACCGCACAAGCAATAGATAACTCACTCGAAGGTTTACATAATGCCATTGCCGCAGCCGATAGTGAGCTCAGAGGGAGCTTGTTACTGACTACCGTAAGTGGTTTTATGGATATGCTAAGCAACGTGTGTGAGCAATTTCAAACATTGCATCCGCAAGTGCAGCTAGAAGTGATTTTAGAGCAAAAGCGCTTAAGGCTTGACCACGGACAAGCTCATATAGCAATACGTGTAGGCCCCAAACCTGATGAAGGCGACTATATAGCGCAGCACTTAGCTAAGCTATCGGCCGGCCTATATGCGCACAAACGTTATATTGCTAAACACGGCATGCCAAAAACCTTAGATGACTTAAAGCAGCATAATTTTATATCGGGTATTGCGGGATTTAATGCGCGTGTACCGTACTTTAGCTGGGTTGATGAGTTTATTCCTCAGTCGCAAATTAAATTAAGAGTATCAGAAACCTCAGAAGCGGCGCGCGCGGTTATTAAAGGCTTAGGCATAGGGGGGTTGCACCAAAGCGCGATAGAAAATAACCCCGACGTAGTGCCTATATTGCACGACAAATTACATTGGGAGTTTGACTCTTGGTTGGTTACTCACCATTTAGTACACCGCACCGCGAAAGTACAAGCTTTTACTGGCTTATTAAAAACCTACTTTAGTAACATGCCACACGTTAAATAGTTTTTTTAACTTTAATGCCTAGGCGTTTGGCAAGCCTAACTAGGTTGGCTCTGTCGAGTTCAAGGGTTCGTGCAGTAGCTGCCCAATTATAATTATGCTGTTTTAATTGCTCGGTAATAACCGTAAATTGCAAAGATTCAACGGCCTGTTTTAAAGGCTGATGATGGGCAGTGTGGGCGGTAATTGGCGTGCTAACGTGCGCGTTGTTGTTTGGTTGTTGGGTTAAATCGCAGTGCTCGCTTGTAATTGTTATTATTGGGTTTTGCCACTGGCTTTGTTTAGCTTTTAATGCGCTGCGGCTAATAACATGCTCAAGCTCGCGTACATTACCAGGCCAACTGTATTGGTTGAGCAATACTTGCGCTTCAGTGCTTAGCTTTAATTGTTTAATACCTAATTTACGGGCAGTTTGTTCAATAAAATAACCAGCCAGTAAAGTTATGTCGTGCTCGCGTTTATTAAGTGGCGGCACGGTAATAGGGTAAACACTTAGCCGGTGATATAAATCGGCTCTAAAGCGGCCTTGCGCTACCTCATTTTTTAAATCACGATTAGTGGCTGCTATTACCCTTACATCCACATATTTTGGCGTGTCTTCTCCCACTGTTTGTATTTCACCACTTTGCAACACCCGCAATAATTTGCTTTGCATAGCCAATGGTAGCTCGCCAATTTCGTCTAAAAATAACGTGCCGCCATCAGCTAGCTGAAACTTACCTTGGCGGGCATTTTGTGCGCCAGTAAATGAGCCTTTGGCGTGGCCAAAAAACTCACTCTCTGCAAGGTTCTCGGGAAGAGAGGCACAATTTAAGTGAATCAGCGGTTGATCTTTTCGGGCAGAATTTAAGTGAATATTACGCGCTACTAGCTCTTTTCCTACGCCCGTTTCTCCTAACACCAATACACTAAAATTAGAGGCCGCTACGAGTTTTATTTCATTTTTAAGCGTTTGCATTACAGGGCTTTGGCCAATAATTTCGCCGCCATCGCGAGTAAGTGCATCACGCGTTAGCGCTTGTACAAGGGCGTTTGAATGCTGTGCATGGTGTTTGTAATGGGCAAGCTCCAGGGCTGTTTTAAAATGCGCACTGCACAGTGTTTGTAAGGTACTGAGTGTATCTGCGCTAATTCTGCTAAAGGCATTTGCGTTTAAGCTATCGAATGTAAGCACGCCTAGCAAAGTGCTTTTATCGTAAAGGGGTAAACCTAAGCAAGCATGCACAGGAATATCGCCCGTTTTGGCCAGCAGCAGGCCGTCGTATGGGTCGGGCAGGGGGCAGTCGTGTGCAAACTGTAATGCGTGGTTTGCACTACAAATGGCCGCTAATCGAGGGTGCTCTGCTATTTTAAAGCGCCTGCCAAGGCTGTCGGGCATCAGACCTTTGATGGCTAAGGGCTTAAGTTGCTCGCCCTGCACGACAAGTAATGCACTGGCATCGCTAGGTATTACACGCTCAACCGTTGCCAATAATTGATCAAAGCTGTGCTCGTGCAGAGTGCTTTGGGCAAGCTCTAAAGCCACTTGGGTAAGGTTGAATTGTTGATTCATGTCAAAATGACCTATTCGTGTTTTTATGATTTAAATTAGAGTGTGTCATAAAGACTCAATTTGTAAAGTGTTTATATTTAACTTACTGAATATTAGTGTTTTATTTTATTGGCACACTATGTGTAATAGCTAAGTAACGTTAATGGTTGCTGAGGTAGTTATGAACACACTTACACTAAATAATATAAACAACCAGGTTGAGTTAGGCGCATTTTTTAAATCGCTATTATTTACTGCTAATGCAGTATTAGGGCTTAGCGCTATTTGTATGGTTGTGAGCATTTTAATTAGTTACCCGTACGCAGAGCACTTTTCGATGCAGGTACAAATATCAGCGCATATTAGTACGATTGTAGTGGCAGCTATTTTAAAAGTTAGTTATGTGCTGCGTTGTGTTGCGCAACATGGTTTAGGGCAGGAAGTACGCTAATGCGCCCACTAAATTTAACAGAGCCAATGCCAGCGCACATAGCTATTCATCACGTAACAAAATGGCCGTTATGGATGCTTGCATTTAGACCCTACTTTTTAGCAGGCGGTTTGCTGGCATTTTTATCGATAGGGTATTGGCTACTTATTTTAACGGGCTATGCTAGTTGGCACTTAACCATGCCAGCCACACTTTGGCACGCCCATGAAATGCTATTTGGCTTTGCAGGAGTGGTAGCCGTCGGTTTTTTACTTACGGCGGCACAAACTTGGACAGGCGTTGAAAGTATAAATGGCAAAGCACTTATGCTGCTTACTTTTGTATGGATAAGTGCTCGTTTAGCGTTTTTTATAAAGCTGCCTGATTTTGCTAATGCTAATTTATGGCTTGTTACTGTGCTACAGCTAGCATGGTGGCTAGGGGCAATTACGGCACTGGCTAATATGCTAATAACAGTACGCAGTAAAAATAATTACCCGTTTTTAGTTATTTTAAGCGTGTTGTGCGCCCTTAATACTCTTTATTTACTCCTTGTTTTAAATAACAACATGCAGCTTGCATTAGCTGTGGTTGACACTGCGGTACTGGTTGTCAGTTTACTGGTCGGCATTGTAGCAGGGCGGGTTATTCCTTTTTTCACAGCTAAAGGCTTAGCGCTTAGCGAGCAAGTACACACTTCTAAAATTGATAAAGCACTGCTGTATTTATCAATATTGGCAATTACTTTATTTTTTATCAGTAAATTATTTTTAAGCTCAATTAGCCCTGCATTCATTGTTGCAATAGTGGCTGTGCTTCACTTAATTCGCGCAAAACTTTGGTGGCATGCAAACGTGCTAAAAGTGCCTTTATTATGGTCTTTGCATTTTTCTTATTTTGCTTTAGGTGTTGGCTTAATGATGATTGCACTGAGCTTTTACACAAGCGAAGTACATTTTAAAGATGCGCTCCACCTTATCACTATTGGAACAATAGGGATGATGATTTTAGCCATGATGACCCGTGTATCGCTAGGGCATACAGGGCGTACGCTTAATACACCTAAATATATATCTGTTGCTTTTGCGCTTGTGCTGGTGGCAGCTATTACTCGCTCCATACTCCCTTTAATTATTGCGCCACACTTTGCTTGGCAGATCAGTGCCTTGCTGTGGTTAGTGGCTTTTTTGTTATTTTTAATTTACTGCACACCTATATTAACGCGCCGTCGTGTTGATGGGCGCCGTGGTTAGTTTACCTACAGGACTACATTATGTTATCTAATAAAACCATTGAGATTGTTAAAAGCACTGTTCCGTTATTAGCGCAAGCCGGCACGGTTGTGACCGATCATTTTTATAAGCGACTATTTAGCCATAACCCAGAGCTTAAAAATATTTTTAATATGAGCAACCAAAACACCGGGCGCCAGCAATTTGCTTTGTTTAACGCCTTAGCGGCATACGCCCAAAACATTGATAACTTAGCGGTGTTAAAAGAGGCATTAGCGCGCATTAACCATAAACACACCAGTTTAAATATTTTACCAGAGCACTACCCCATTGTTGGTGCTCACTTAATTGGCACCTTAAAAGAGCTAATACCAGAGCAGTTTACGCCAGATGTAGAATACGCTTGGCGTGAAGCATATGCACTGCTTGCTGATATGTGTATTACTGAAGAAGCGGCTTTATATGAGCACAGTAAAAATAAACACGGTGGTTGGGCGGGCACGCGCCAATTTGAAATAACCAACAAACAGGTTGAATCAGCACTCGTAACAAGCTTTACACTAACGCCTATAGATGGCAAAGCGGTGATTACCCATAAACCTGGCCAATATTTAGGGGTTAAAGTTAAACCAGCGGGCGCTGAATATGAAGAAATTCGCCAGTATTCTATTTCACAAAAAGCTAATGGTAAAAACTACCGTATTAGCGTTAAAAAAGAGCTACAGCCAAAGCCTGGCATGGTGTCTAATTATTTACACTCACTAGCTCAAGGTGACATAGTTGAACTGTACCCGCCTGCAGGTGATTTCTTTTTACGAAATAGTAAAAAACCAGCGGTACTTATTTCAGCAGGTGTAGGGCAAACGCCAATGCTTGCGATGCTCGAAACGCTATTAAGCGATAACCCTAAGCAAAATATTATGTATTTACATGCGTGCGAAAATACGCAGCAGCACTCGTTTGCACACTATTTAAATGAATTAAGTATGGCTTATAACAGCTTGCAAACTATAACGTGGTTTAATCAAAGTAGTGAAGGGGCTGATTTTACAGGGTTAATGGACTTAACTGCCATAAAAACACAGTTACCTCTTACAAATGGCGATTTTTACTTATGTGGCCCCGCTGGGTTTATGGCGTTTGTGAAAAGCCAATTACTGGCACTAGGCGTTAAAAACGAGCATATTCATTACGAAGTGTTTGGCCCGCATCAAGACTTATAAACCAAGTGAAAAATGATAAAGGCACACAGCATAAATGCTGTGTGCCTTTTTAATAGTATTTTATCGTGCTTTACAATTTACGTTTTTAAGCTCAATAGACATATCTTTTTTAGGATAATAAAGCACGCACTGCTCGGCAATTATTTGTAAAACAAACTTTTCTGGCTTGATATTATGCGCGCCCATTATGGGCATACCATTTGAGTCTTTACTATTTCCATGGCTTAATAATAACTCGCTGCGTTTAGTAAAAACGGTGTCGGCCAGCGTAACTAGTGTGCCGCCCTTCGCTTTTATAATCGCTTGCTGGAGCGTGGCTATAACGCCTGGGTTTACCTCGGTTAGTAGTGCAGGCTTAGCAGTGGCATTACTCATACTGTTACAGCCTCCAATAAATAATAAGGTTAATATTGCCAGTAGTTTAGCCATTACTTATCCTTATTTAACGTAGGCCAGGTTAAATCCATATTGCCACGGTTAACGTTATTAGGTGCGTTTAAAGGTAATAGCTGCTTGCTATCGCCAGCAGCGCTTTGTACTTGCGTTTTAATACTTGCAGAGGCGGTGCTAACAGGGCACGTGCCGTTATTATCAATATGATAAAGCGCAGTAGAGAGTATCCCTTCGTTTGGATCGCCTAATTGATTATCAAAGTCGTCACTGACTACACAGCCTTTTACATCAGCATCAAACTGCGGTGTAGGCGTTGGCGTAAAGCCTGCTGCATATTCACCAAACCCTTTACTGTTAATACCGCTAAATTGAATGGTGTAATAGGTGGTGCCACAGTTATGTGTTGGGGTAAAACCGTATGGTTTACCGCAGGTTGTGTCGCCAATGAGCACTACCTCGGCGTCAATGCCTTTTAAGCCATTAATAAAGGCTTCTGATGCCGAACACGTACCCGATGTACTAAGCACATACACCTTAGATAGGTTTAAATCGGGGAGGCTTTCGCCAGTGCTGAAAAAAGTTGAGTAATCAATTTCTTCATCTATAAACGGAAAAGGCGACTCTACCGGTTGTTTATCGTTTTGCTGAGTTTGGTAATAAATACGGTTTTGAATGTTGGCGCTGCCCGCCACCATGTAAGCCAGCTGCGAAGAAAGCGCTAATAAACCGCCTCCGTTATATCTAAAGTCGATAACAAGCTCTTCCACGTTATCGGTTTTAAATTTATTAACTGCAGCAATTAAGCCTTCTTGGGCAATACCTATATGGCTATTAAACTGCATGTACCCTACGCTAGTGCCATTTGCAGTGGTAATAGTTTTTACGTTTTGTACAGGTGTTTGCTCTATGTTGCCGGCAGTTACGTTAAAGGTTTTTTCAGCGCCATCGTTACTGCGCACAACGATGGTGTGCGAGTCGCCATTAGTGGGGCTAAATAAGCCTTCGTTTAAGGTATCTACGCCTGCTTGTGTGCTGGTATTAATGCTTACGCCATCAACTTCAAGTACGGTATCGCCACGTTGAAAACCAATTTGGCTTGCTGGTGAGTCGTCTTCTAGGTAGGCAACACGTAAAATTCTATCAGCTGGGTCGCCAATAAATGCCCAATTTATACCATAGCCTGAGGTTACACCTGATTGCGCTTCTTGAAAGTAGTCCTCAGAAGGCTCTGAAAAATGAAAATTATCTTTTTTATCACCAGAGTCGGTTAGTTCTTCGGTTTTTAGTTGGGCAAAATAATCGGCCACTGTAGGAAAGTTTTCAGGGTCGTTATCGGCTATTTCATCATACCAAAGGTAGGTTTCGTCGCTCCACGAGCGAAGCCAAAGCTTTTCGTAAAGGGCTGAACCGGCTTGGTCAGGGTAAGGCGCATTATTATTAAACGGATCGTTACCTGTGCGTGGGTTTTCGCAAAAGTTTTTTAACTCCTCCGATGGCTCAAATACACCTGCCGTCCAAGTTGGGGCTGAACTAGCAGGGGGGGTGACGACTGGGTCGGGCGTTTCATTCATGCTGCTACCACCGCCACAGCCCACAAGCGTTAGGCTTGAAAGTGCAGCAATAATAGCGAGTGTTGCTTTATTATTTTTAAACATACAAAACTACTTTTTGTAAATAAGTTGTTTAAAATACTACAACACCCGCTCATTTATTCAACGTATTCGCCCCTAAATTATGTAAATGAATGTATACACTTAGGTGTGCTACAGCTTACTTGCGCTGCTTTTATCTGCAAATGCTTGTTTTTGCCAGGCATCAAATAGTTTTTGTTGTTTAGCTGATATTTTTAAGCCGTATGTTTTTTGCATATAGGCGTAGGTGTCGGCAATGCGCTTACGGGCATAAAAAGGAGGCTCTACAACGCGTTGTTTAAAGTTAACCTTTACTTGGCAGCGGCCATATTGGGTGGCGTTTTCGCTAAGCATACCAAAGCGATAGTTAGAGCGATCTGCGTTAATTTCGCCAATAGCAGGGGCTAAATTGTTTATATCGGCTTCCATTTTTCTAAATTTAGCACTGACCTTGCGACAGTTTTTACGACCACCGTTTTGCCAGCATTGTAACTGGTGACCAAATTCCCACGCCGGCACTATATGCTCCCACTCTATACGCAGTGCACGTACATTAACCTTGCCAGAGGAAGTTAACGTATTACGTGGAATATAACCACAGTTGCTAGGGTCGGGGATTAGCTTTTTACCTTGTTTTTTAATGTCGCAGCCGCAGTAAAGGCTTTTGGCGTTTTCGGGTAGGGTTTTAATTAAGTGCCTTTTAGCCGTTGAAAAACGGGTAAATTCTTCACTCGATGTAGAAAAACAAATACAACAAGCCACAAAGGCCAAAATAAATTTAAGCATATCCATCACATACGTGAACTACAGGAGGCGCTAGTCTAAAGTTTTGCTGCTAAAAGATAAAGCCTGAACAAATTTTAATCCGCAATGCTTAGTACACTCTATACTGATATAAAAAATAGCGAGGAGATGACTATGCTAGGTGCTTTTTCAATAAGTTTAACAGTTAAAGATATTAGAGTCTCAAAAGCGTTTTACGAAAAGCTGGGCTTTAGCGAGTTTGCAGGTGAGATAGAGCAAAACTGGCTAGTGATGAAAAACGGTGAGCATTTAATTGGCTTGTTCTCGGGTATGTTTGATAAAAACATGCTGACCTTCAATCCTGGCTGGGATCAAAACGCACAAACCGTTGCAGAGTTTAAGGATGTTGATGCGCTTAGCGAATATTTTCAAAGCGCTCATATCCAGGTTGAACCTGTGGGTGATAAAAGTTTTATTATTACCGACCCAGACGGCAACCCTATTTTGATTGACCAACACGTGTAAGTTTTTTTAGCCTAACGTTTTGTATTAATAAAATAATACCGCATAAACAAAATAGTACGCTGGTGGCTGCAAAGCTGATGAGAAGCGGGTTGTTAAAATCTTCTCGCTCGTCGTAATCCATTATGTGTAGCATCCAAAAAAAGTCGAATATGCGCCATAGTGTGCTGCGAACTATGATAACTTTGCCGTTAATTGCGTTTAAATACAGCGTAGTATTAAAGGTGTCGTTAAATTGTACTTGCCACACATTTTTTTTGTATCCCACCTCTCGAGTGCCTTGTTTTAAAAGTGTAGTGCTAATTGGCTTAGCGTCGATGAGTAAATGCGCTTGTGCATTAGCGGTAATTTGTATTTTAGTCGGTGGCTGAAAAGGGCGCCCCGTTAAACCATTAAAGCTTTGCTGCTCGTCAGTATTAATAACAGTAATAAGCGGGGTCGTTAAAAAGTGCTCAAACACTATTTGCGTGGGGTTAGGTACTTGGGCAGTAATATTATCGAGTGATGTGGGGTAGTCTGCTTGAGTAAATGGGTTTGTAAGTGTGCGCTTAGCAAGGTGCTTACCGTGTACGTATTCAAGTGGTATCGCGCTCATTACTAAGCCGCCTAAAAGCCAAGCTAAAATTTGTAAGGCAAGTAAATAGCCTAGCCACTTATGTAGTTTTCGAGCGCGCTTAAATAGTTGTTTTCTCATTTTGTGCTTCTTATTATTTTTAGCGTTAGTGTATTACAGCAGCCCATGCTTTTACTGCGGCATTTTGTCGCAGTTATTCATAAGCTTACTCTAACTTTATAAAAATAATAAAAAGGAGCGATAAAAAATCAGTGAGGCTGTGTTTAATGCTCACGTAAGGCATTTATTAGCCCTTGTTTGCTCATTTTAGAGCGGCCACTAATGCCGAGCTCTTTAGCTTTATTGTACAGCTGCTTTTTAGTGCGCTGCTCATACTTTGAGGCTTTGCCGCCTTTGACAGCAGTTTTATGAGTATTGCTATTAGCAATGCGCGCGGCTTTTTTTTTGCTCATGCCTTCATCTCGAAGCGCATCGTACTGATCGTCATTTTTAATTTGCGGGCCATGATCTACCATAATTGTCCTCCTGAAGCGTTTAATTACACAGTGTGTGTGTATAACTTTCATACATAAACGGTAAAATTAAGCGTAATTAGCCTAACCCGTTTTATAAGGCAAATTAGGTGCCAATGGCGTTTAAACAGGTATTTTCTATGAATAAAGCCATGTTTAGCGCTTAGTTGATTTGGTATAAAAGTAAAACTGCGTTAAAGTTTGCGATGAAACTATAAGAGGGTAAAAAGCAGACAATGTCGGAAATTCAATTTTTAAATGTAGATCTAGAGCTTGAGTCTAAACAAGATATTAGCGCCCTGGTGGCAGACTTAAAGAAAAACGCGATGGTTTTGCATTATGACAAAGACGAATATCGTCAATTGGCGCGTATTGAAGCCTCAGGTGATATAACCACGCCAGACAAAGCAATCAACCACTTATGTGAATTAATAGAGTCGTGTTCACGTAATGCGCTTAAGCAGTGGCTAAGCTGTTCGCGCAGAACGTTTGATATAGGCTTTGAGTCGGGCACGTCACCTAAGTGTTTTAACCAAGCTCTACATGCAGATACACTACTACGTATATCTGCCATTGGCGCTGGTATGGAAATAACGATTTACCCTATCGAAAAGTAGCCATAGTTAATTATTTGCGCTCGACAACCGCTGCGGTCATTTTTGATACGCAGCAAAGCTCGCCGCGGCTATTGGTTATTTTTATTTCCCATACAGAACTGCGCTTACCAATATGAAATGCACGAGTAACGGCGGTTAAAGTGCCATTTCGAGAGGCCTTTAAGTGGCTGGCGCTAATTTCCTGTCCAACACAATAAAATTTTGTAAAGTCCACTACAAAGTTAGCGGCGTAGCTTGCTACGGTTTCGGCAAGTACCACATTTGCGCCACCATGTACCATACCAATAGGATTATGATGCTCAGGAATTGCGGGCATGGTAGCCACTAGGTAATCATCTCCTATTTCGGTTATTTCTATGCCCATGGTTTTCATTAGCGTGCCTTGGCCGTTTATTCCCTCATCTAACTGTTTGCAAAGCTCTAATGTAATGGGTTGATGCCAAATACTCATAATTACTCCTTTATATTGAAAGCAAATTTATAGCATTTTAAATACTGAACGTCTGTAATTACCTAAAATTTATCCAGGTGCGGTGTATTTAGCTATTTTAAAGCACAATTTAAATTTGCGATTTTTATTTAACTGTATATACTCACAGTTAAATGTACTGTATGGAAAACCAGTTGTATGCGACCATTAACTAAACGCCAAGCTCAAATACTCGAACTAATAAAAGTTTTTATTAAAGACACTGGTATGCCTCCTACACGTGCCGAAATTGCGCAAACACTCGGTTTTAAAAGTGCCAATGCCGCAGAAGAGCACTTAAAAGCGCTTGCCAAAAAAGGTGTTATTAAAATGAAACCAGGCGCAAGCCGTGGTATTCAATTGGTTGAAGAAGAGGAGCCTGAGCAACTGGGTCTGCCATTAATAGGTAGAGTTGCAGCGGGTTCGCCTATTTTGGCGCAAGAGCATGTTGAGAGTCACTGTAAAATAGACCCACTTATGTTTAAACCAGCCGCCGACTTTTTACTGCGTGTTAACGGTATGAGTATGAAAGATATAGGTATTATGGATGGCGACTTACTTGCCGTACACCGTACTCAAACTGCAGAAAACGGCCAAGTTGTGGTTGCACGAGTAGATGAAGACGTAACCGTAAAACGCCTAGAAAAAGCAGGCCGAAAAGTATTATTACACGCCGAAAACGAAGAGTTTACGCCAATTGAAGTAGACCTTGAAAACGAATCTTTTAATATTGAAGGGTTAGCCGTTGGCGTAATAAGAAATGCCGATTGGATGTAATTTTTAACTATTTTTAAGTAATATCTATAAATGCGCACTTTTTAGTGCGCATTTTTGTTTTAAAAACAAACCTTCCACCATCTCAAAGCGCCCTAAAATTATTTAGGCTGTAAACTTTTTTTCACTCATACTTTTATCTTCCTAAGCGTGTTACATCCCTTAATTTTGCTCGTATCTTGGCTGTTAAATAACAATTTAATACGCCGTCATTTAGTCAATTTTAAAATATCACTTGATTGTTTTTTATACTAAAACTTGCTTGTTGTACGTTTTTTAGCTAATCATTAATGTGCTGGACTAACAATAACTCACAGCTTTTTAGTTATGAGAACACACAATATACACAAACCTTTTGTTGTCCTAGCGATACCAATCAAAAATAAGATTGGTTAAAAAATAAAAATAACGAATTGGCGTTTAAGCCGTATGCCTCTTCGCTTTGCATTCGCAATAGCATCAAAGGAGCCGTCACATGGGTAAACTGACCTCTACCTTGTGGCTTGTGTTGATTATGTTCCCGCAGCAAGTGCTGGCTAATAGCCAATACAATATGCGCAAGGGCGTAACCGATATAAGTAATAATGTATATCAGCTACACATGACCATATTTTTAATATGTTGTGTGATTGGGGTGATAGTGTTCGCAATAATGTTTTGGGCACTGATTCATCACCGTAAATCTAAAGGGGCAGTTCCTGCCCAATTTCATGAAAGTACCAAAGTAGAAATTCTTTGGACTGCCATTCCGTTTGTTATTTTAATTGCCATGGCAATCCCTGCCACTAAAACCCTCATTGCGATGGAAGATGCCAGTAAGGCTGACTTAACCATTAAAATTACAGGGTCACAGTGGAAGTGGCATTATGAATATATGGGCGAAGACGTAGAGTTTTACTCTATTTTATCTACCCCTCAAGACGAAATAGCCAACCTTGCTAATAAAAACCCTAATTATTTACTTGAGGTTGATAAACCTTTAGTACTGCCAATTAATCGAAAGGTGCGTTTTTTAATGACCTCTGATGATGTTATCCACTCTTGGTGGGTACCCGATTTTGCCGTTAAAAAAGATGCCAATCCGGGGTTTATCAACGAAACGTGGACCAACATTAACGAAGAAGGTATTTACCGAGGACAGTGTGCAGAGCTGTGCGGTAAAGATCATGGTTTTATGCCCGTGGTGGTTGAAGCTAAATCGCAAGAGGACTTTAACGCATGGCTTGCAGATGCTAAGCAAGCTAAGCAAAAAGCCGCACTTGCTGATGCAGCATTGCTTGATAAAACAATTCCTAAAGAAGAGCTAATGACACTAGGTGAGCAAGTGTATATGGCAAGTTGCGCTGCGTGTCATCAACCTACAGGTATGGGGCTACCGGGCGTATTTCCTGCGTTAAAAGGCAGCCCCATTGTTTTGGGTGATATAAAAGATCACATTGATGTAGTGATTCATGGCCGCCCAGGAACTGCAATGCAGGCATTTGCAAAGCAGCTCTCAATTAAACAACTTGCAGCGGTAATTACCTATAAACGTAATGCGTGGGGTAATGAAACGGGTGATGTCATCCAACCTAGTGAAATTCAGGCAGCACTTGATGCGGAGGCGAACTAATGAGTAGCATAGTAGAACAACCTAACGCCAATGACGCTCACCACGGCCATCACCCAGCCAAAGGTTTTAAACGTTGGTTATACACAACAAACCATAAAGATATTGGCAGCATGTACTTAATTTTTTCGCTGACTATGTTTTTAATTGGCGGTGCAATGGCCATGGTTATTCGGGCTGAGTTATTTCAGCCAGGATTACAATTGGTAGACCCACACTTTTTTAACCAAATGACCACAGTACACGGTTTAATTATGGTGTTTGGTGCTGTTATGCCAGCCTTTACGGGGCTTGCTAACTGGATGGTACCGCTCATGATTGGTGCGCCAGATATGGCGCTGCCCAGAATGAACAACTGGAGCTTTTGGATTTTACCCTTCGCTTTTTTAATTTTATTGGCCTCGTTATTAATGCCTGGAGGCGGCCCCGCATTTGGCTGGACGTTCTATGCGCCGCTTTCAACAACGTATAGTAACGACAACACTGCAATGTTTGTGTTTGCAGTGCACATTATGGGGATTAGCTCAATTATGGGCGCAATAAACGTAATTGTGACCATTGTTAATTTACGTGCCCCAGGCATGACATGGATGAAACTACCATTATTTGTTTGGACATGGCTAATAACCGCATTTTTATTAATTGCTGTTATGCCCGTACTGGCCGGAGCGGTCACTATGGTGCTCACCGATAAATACTTTGGAACCAGCTTTTTTGATGCGGCAGGTGGCGGCGATCCGGTGATGTTTCAGCACATATTTTGGTTTTTTGGCCATCCCGAAGTGTACATCATGATTTTACCCGCCTTTGGTATTATTTCGACCATAGTGCCTACATTCTCACGTAAAAAACTATTTGGTTATGCCTCAATGGTTTACGCAACCTCCTCTATTGCATTACTGAGCTTTATAGTGTGGGCACATCATATGTTTACGACCGGTATGCCCGTTGCTGGCGAGCTATTTTTTATGTACGCGACCATGCTGATATCGGTGCCTACAGGGGTAAAAGTATTTAACTGGGTAGCCACTATGTGGCGAGGGTCAATAAGTTTTGAAGTGCCCATGCTATTTAGTATTGCCTTTATTGTGCTGTTTACTTTAGGGGGCTTTTCGGGGCTGATGTTGGCTATAACGCCTGCTGATTTTCAGTATCACGATACTTACTTTGTGGTGGCGCACTTTCATTACGTGTTAGTTACGGGGGCAATATTTTCGATTATGGCGGGGGCTTATTATTGGCTGCCTAAGTGGACGGGCAACATGTACAACATTACCTTGGCTAAGTGGCATTTTTGGTTATCGCTGGTAAGCGTAAATGTATTGTTTTTCCCTATGCATTTTGTAGGGCTGGCAGGTATGCCGCGCCGTATTCCCGATTACGCCCTGCAGTTTGCTGATTTTAACGCAATCATAAGCATAGGTGGGTTTGCCTTTGGTTTATCGCAGTTACTCTTTGTGGCGGTGGTAATTAAATGTGCCCGAGGGGGCGATAAAGTCCCTGCAAAAGTATGGGATGGTGCTGAAGGTTTAGAGTGGGAAGTGGACTCTCCTGCGCCGTATCATACTTTTTCTACGCCGCCGGAAATTAAATAATGACACATGCACCGCTATTAAAGCGCCTAATTCTTATTTGTATAGGTATGTTTGCTTTTGCATTTGCCTTAGTGCCCTTATATGACGTGTTTTGCGACATAACTGGGCTTAATGGCAAGCCGTCGCTTGAACAAGCTAAGCAAAGTACACAGGTTGCACAAAATCGAGAAATAGGTGTGAGCTTTACAACCCATGCGCAAAGTGGTGCGCCGTTTATTGTTAAATCTAAAGAATACAGTGTTGATGTGAAACCAGGTGCCATGCGTGAGGTGATGTTTAGCGCAAAGAACACCAGTGATATCGATAAAGTAATGCAAGCGGTACCTTCTGTATCGCCCGGAAAGGCAGCCAAGTACTTACATAAAATAGCGTGCTTTTGCTTTGATCAACAACCCCTAAAAGCGGGTGAAGAACTTGAGTTTAAGCTGCTTTTTTATGTTGATACTGCACTGCCGAGCGATGTAGAAGAGCTAACTTTATCGTACACCGTATTTGATATTAGTGAGCAGCTAGTAGCAAGAAATAACTAGCCTGCATGTCTAGTGTAAAACTAGGAGCAAGTAACATGAATCAAGATTATGAAAACTACTACGTACCCGAGCAAAGTCCTTGGCCCATAGTGGGCGCGGTGGCGTTATTTTTTATTGCCGTTGGTGCGGCTTTAACAGTCATGAACTTAGAAAGTGAAGGGGGCAGCGGTGTGTACCTGCTATATGCAGGCATTGCAGTGCTGCTGTATATGATTTTTAGCTGGTTTAAAAATGTAATTAGCGAGTCTGATCAGGGCTTATATTCAGCGCAAATGGACCGCTCATTTCGACAAGGAATGAGCTGGTTTATATTCTCTGAAGTTATGTTTTTTATGGCCTTTTTTGGCGCATTATTTTACGCCCGCATACTGTCGGTGCCTTGGCTTGGCGGCGCTGGGAATAATGCAATGACCAACGAGGTGCTTTGGCCGACCTTTGAGGCCGTATGGCCACTACTAACCACACCAGCAGGTGAAACCACGCAAGCTATGGGGTGGCAAGGCTTACCCCTTATTAATACGCTTATTTTATTAGCGTCTTCGGTTACTTTGCATTTTGCTCACGTAGCCATTGAAAACAATAAACGTAAACCGCTAAAAGTGATGCTAGGGGCAACCATTTTATTGGGTGTGTGCTTTTTAGCATTGCAGGTAGAAGAATATATTTATGCCTACAACGACTTAAACTTAACACTAGATGCAGGCATTTACGGGAATACATTCTTTTTGCTGACAGGTTTTCATGGCATGCATGTGACCCTTGGCGCCATCATTTTGTTTGTTGTATTTGTGCGTATTTTAAAAGGCCACTTTACGAAAGATAAACATTTTGCTTTTCAAGCAGCGGCTTGGTACTGGCATTTTGTTGATGTGGTGTGGCTGTGTTTATTTGTTTTTGTGTATGTGTTGTAACGGTTAATGGTGAGTGATTAGCCTTTATAAAACCAAGTTTTACAGCGGCTATCACCATCACCAAAACCACCACAGAAAACAGCACGCGACGGCCTAAAAAATGCGACATAGGCCGACCGCCAGATTTATCGGTCACCATAATAAATAGCGCTCTAAACAAGTTGAAAAGTATAAATAGTAACAGCAGCACAATAATAATTTTAATAATCACTGGGTTGACCCTTTATGCAGTTAATTTTAAGGCGTAAACAAAAGCTTAGCTCATTTATCGCACTTTGCGTTGTGGTAGCTGTGGTGCTGGTATGTGTACGTTTAGGGTATTGGCAATTAGCAAGGGCTGAGCAAAAGCAGCAACAGCTAACAGCTATAGCTAACATGCAAACCCAAGGCGTAATGAGCTGGCAGCAATTACAGGCAATGCCTTCAAAGTGGAATAAAACAGGTGTAGTGGTTGAGCTTGTCGGAAAAATAATAAATCAGCAATACTGGCTTTTAGATAACCAAGTTTACCAAGGGCAGGTCGGTTACGATTTATTGGTGTTATTTAAGCCAAGCCAAGCAAGTGGCGCTTTACTCGTTAATTTAGGGTGGGTAAAAGCGCCTATTTCACGCAGCGAACTACCGAACATCCAACTTCCTAAACGTAATATTACGTTTAAAGCGCAGATAAAAGAGCGAAATTTAACGAGCTTTAACTTACAAACCAATGCGACAAAACAAGACCTTCAAAAACGAATCCAATCAATAGATTTACAAAAGCTAAGTGAGCAGAGTAATCAATCGTTATTTAATTTTATGGCTTATCGTCAAGGTGCTGGAGATGCGCTAGCTATACCGCATTATAAAGCGGTGGTGATGAGTCCGCAAAAGCACCAAGCGTATGCAGTGCAATGGTTTTTAATAGCCTTAGCCTGTGTAGTGGTGGCCATTTTTGCCAGTAAAAAGAGGACTAACAATGAAAAATAACCCCTTAGTTTTGTTTGTTGTATGTTGCGCTGTACCGCTAATACTTGCATATGGTGCGCTAAAACTAGACTGGTTGCCGAGCGCCATTACTAATAATGGCGAGTTTTTACAGCAGGAAGTAAAGCTTGAAAACTGGCAGCAGCATAACCCTAAGCAATGGACAATTGCGCTTAATTACTCCAATAAATGTAACGCTTCGTGCAATGAGCAGCTCAATGCGCTTAATAACTTATATATCGCCTTAGGAAAAAATCAGGGCAAGGTTGATATGGCTGTAATGGGAGCGCCTAAAGTTAAAAACATTCCTTGGAAAACCTTTAACGCGCAACAAAATTTGCAGCCCGCTAGCTTATATTTAATCGATCATATGGGGTTAGTGGTGCTTGAGTATCCGTTTAAAGAGCAGCCACAAGAAAACCGTTTAGTGCAAAAAGGTTTATTAAAAGATTTAAAAAAACTGCTTAATTATTCTCGTTCAAGCTAATTAATAGCGCATTGTTAATGGGAGATTCCTATGTATAAAAATTATAAAAACTGGGTACTTGCAACGGGGTTACTTGCGCTGTTAGTAGTAGGGCTAGGTGCTTATACACGTTTAAGTGACGCAGGTCTTGGTTGCCCAGATTGGCCCGGTTGCTATGGCTTTTTAACTGTACCAAAGCATGAAGCCGATATCGCACTGGCTACCCAAAGTTACCCAGATATGATGTTTGAAACCGCCAAAGCGTGGAAAGAAATGATCCACCGTTACTTTGCAGGCGCGCTGGGGGTGCTTATTTTAGCGCTATTTGTATTGGCTTTTGTAAAGCGCCATTACTCAAACACGCCGGTTAAATTACCGCTAGCCTTATTATTGTTAGTTATATTTCAGGCTGCGCTGGGTATGTGGACCGTTACTATGAACTTACAACCGCTTATTGTAATGGGGCATTTGCTGGGGGGATTTAGTATTTTATCGCTAATCACTCTTTTATACCTGCGTTTAACTACTAAACCCATAGAGGGCGGAGATAGTAGCGCTAAAGGCTATTTTTCATTGAGCTTAGTTGCATTGGCTGTGTTGGTTATTCAAATTGCATTAGGAGGATGGCTTGCAGCAAATTATGCAGCGCCACACTGTAATGGCTTACCGCTGTGTAGTTATGCGCAGCCATTTTCACTCAGTAGTGTGTTTCAGCTGCCGCTTGAGCACAGTAATTATGAGTACGGAGTGCTATCGCAACAGGCGCGTATGTCTATTCATCTACTACACAGAATTTGGGCGCTAGTTACATGTATTGTGTTGGCGCTAATTATGTGGCGTATATACAGTCAGGCGCAATCTGCAAAAATAAAACACTGTACTGTCAGCGTGCTTGTTGCGCTACTTTGCCAAATTAGTTTGGGGCTTGCAGTGGTGCATTGGCACTTTCCGCTTGGAGTGGCGCTGGCACACAATTTAATGGCAGCTATCTTGTTATTGACTATGGTTAGGTTGTGTTACTACCTAAAAGCACGCACTTAAAGGGGAATAATTATGGCACTCACACTCGACAAAAAAGAACTACAGGTTATTAGCGCACACCCTTTTATTCAACGTGCTTATAATTTACTGCAAGATTACTTAGCTATTAGCAAGTTTAAAGTAGTGGCTATGTTGGTACTTACTGCCTGGGTTGGCTTGGCACTGGCGCCTGATGTAGGGCGAGGCATTGCAGTACAATTTATTAGTTTATTAGGCATTGGTTTGCTCTCTGGCGCTGCGGCGGTAATAAATCATGTTGTTGATAGCGAAATAGATACAAAAATGGCGCGTACACGCCACCGCCCTGTAGCCAAAGGCCGGCTTAGTAAAACCCATGCGCTAAGCTTTGCAGGCGTGATAGGGGTTGCTGGTTTTATAATGCTAATGCTTTGGGCAAACACTCTAACAGCCGTACTTACTTTGTTTGCATTAGTTGGGTATGCTTTTATTTATACCTCTTTTTTAAAGCGTGCCACACCGCAAAACATTGTGATTGGTGGCTTAGCTGGGGCAATGCCGCCTTTATTGGGTTGGGTTTCTGAAACCAATCAAATGGCAGCCGCGCCATGGTTACTCGTAATGATTATATTTACGTGGACCCCACCGCATTTTTGGGCACTAGCAATAGCACGCAAAAGCGATTACGAACGCGCTAAAATTCCTATGTTGCCAGTAACTCACGGTATCGACTTTTGTAAAACGTGTGTTGTGGCTTACACCATATTACTGGCGCTTGTATGTGTATTACCTTATTTAATTGGTATGTCGGGCGGTATTTATTTAGTAGGCGCATGTGTGCTCAATGCACTCTTTTTGTATAAAGCGGTTAAGCTTAAATTAGCCCCTAGCGATGACACCGCAATGGACTTATTTCGCTTTTCAATTGTGCATTTAATGGTACTCTTCGTGATCTTATTTATAGATAAATGGCTCCCTTTATGAAGCAGTTACGGATTAGCTTAGTTGTAATTTTTTCGTTTTTATTAGTCGCTTGCTCAGAGCAAAATAGTGCACCCGATATGCAAGCCTTAGTGTATGAGCAAGCAAAGCCTCTTTCTGATTTTACACTTAACGACCAAAACGGTGAGTTAGTCACCAAAGCGCAATTTTTGGGGCAGTGGAACTTAGTGTTTTTAGGCTATACCAGTTGTCCAGATATTTGCCCATT
This sequence comes from Pseudoalteromonas sp. S2893, assembly GCF_005887105.1. NCBI lineage: Bacteria > Pseudomonadati > Pseudomonadota > Gammaproteobacteria > Alteromonadales > Pseudoalteromonadaceae > Pseudoalteromonas > Pseudoalteromonas sp. S2893. Next base: position 39,715 of record NZ_PNCY01000013.1, read on the forward strand.
AACGCTTGCTAAACTAAACAGCGTGTATAAAAAGTTACATAACGAATACCCACTGCAAATTTGGTTTATGTCGGTAGACCCTCAACGCGATACGCCGGAAAAACGCAAAGCGTATATTGATTATTTTAACCCTGACTTTTTAGCTGTTTCGGGTGAGCACAAAAACCTATTCCCGGTGGTTAGAGAGCTTGGCCTAATTTATGCCATTAGTGACTCACAAGAATCAGAATATGCGGTCGATCATAGTGCTTCGGTGGCTTTAGTTGATGCAAATGGAGCTGTAAGAGCCATATTTAAGCCTGAGTTCCAACAAGGAAATGTGCCCCTTATTAATACCACTCAACTCATTAGCGAATTTAAACAAATAGCGGATTACTATAAAAACTAGTTTTAAACTTTTCACGAATTTTAAAAGGAGCTTAGGCTCCTTTTTTGCTTTTTAGCGCCACTTTTAAAAGTTTTATTAATTTTTTTGAGCCTTTTATGGCAATTTTAATAACTAAGGCTAAGCTTTTGTTATGAATTGAATTGACAGGGAAAGTCCTGAAAAAATGCTAAAACTTCCAAGCGAACTTGCGATTATGCAAGTAGAGACTCTTCACCAAGATTTATTACAAGAACTCAATAGCAACAACGATATTTGTTTAGATGTCAGTGAGGTTGTTTCAGCCGATACCGCGTCAATTCAACTTTTGTGTGCCTTACAAAAACACCTACTTACCATACACCATAAAATTGTATGGGTAGGCAGCAGTGATGCACTTCAAAACGCCATTAATCAACTTGGCTTAAGTCAATATTTAACACTTGAAAGTAAAGGTTAGAGGTTTATATGAAGAAAATTTTAGCGGTTGATGATTCTGCGTCAATGCGTCAAATGGTGAGCTTTACGCTTAAAACCGCAGGTTTTGATGTTACCGAAGCAAAAGATGGCAGCGAAGCCCTCGCGATTGCCAAGCAGCAAAGTTTTGATGCGGTAATTTCAGATGTAAATATGCCCATTATGGATGGCATTACGCTTATCAGAGAGCTCAGAGGCCTTCCTGATTACAAATTTACGCCGCTACTTATGCTAACCACAGAGTCAGGATTAGATAAAAAAGTAGAAGGTAAAGCAGCTGGCGCAACAGGCTGGATTGTAAAGCCTTTCAACCCGGATCAGTTACTAGCGGTACTTAAAAAAGTAATTCGTTAACTGAGGAGTGCGGCGTGAGTATAGATTTAAGTCAATTTTTTGAAGTGTTCTTTGAAGAAAGTTTTGAAGGCCTAGATACAATGGAGGCCGAGCTATTAAATTTAGAGCCCGGCGAAGAAGACTTAGAAACAATAAATACTATTTTTAGAGCTGCGCACTCAATTAAAGGGGGCAGTGGCACCTTTGGCTTTAACTCTGTTGCTGAGTTTACCCATGTGCTAGAAACCCTACTGGATCAAATACGCCAAGGTGAGCGCGAACTCACCACTGAGCACGTTAATTTATTGCTTAAAGCTGTTGATTGCTTGCGTGGGTTACTCGGTGAGCTGCAAGCAGAGCAAGAGCCTGATTTATCACACGCTACAACCTTAAAAAAACAGTTTGAAATTGTACTCGAAATGCAAGCCGATTCAGCCCCAAGCGAGGCAAGCGAAGTAACGGCTGCTGCTGAGGTAAATACCTTTCAAATTGATTTTAAACCGCATCATCACCTTTTTAAAACAGGCAACGAGCCTTTATTTATGATCAGCGAATTAGCTGAACTCGGTGAGCTTGAAACACAGGCATTTTTAGACGATATCCCAGATATTAAAGATTTAAGCAGTGACGAGTGCTACTTACACTGGCGCTTTTTTTTAAATACCAGCGAAAAAGAAGCCGCCATTAAAGAGGTATTTGAATGGGTAGAAGATGATGCCGATATAAAAATAGAGCTTTGTGGCGGGTTATTTGATGAAGACACTTCTCACACCGCAAACGCTGATGAAAAGAGCAACGATAGCACAGCTCAAACACAGCCTATTAGCGATGCTAAAAAAGCACCCGACAAACCTAAAAGCAAACCCACAGCCGATAAAAAGCCAACATCAGCACCAGAGTCTACCTCCATAAGAGTAGGAATAGACAAAGTAGACTCGTTAATAAATATGGTTGGTGAGCTGGTAATAACACAAGCCATGTTAAATCAGTTGAGCGAGCAAGAAATTAGCGAATCAACCATTACGTCATTACAAGAAGGTTTGGCACAACTGGCGCACAATACCCGAGACCTGCAAGAAAATGTTATGCGTATTCGTATGTTACCGATTAACTTTGTATTTAGCCGGTTTCCGCGTTTAGTGCGCGATATAGCGCAAAAACTAAATAAACAGGTGGAGTTAAAATTATTAGGCGAGCAAACCGAGCTAGATAAAACGGTAATGGAAAAAATATCTGACCCTATGGTGCACCTAGTCAGAAATTCGCTCGACCATGGCCTTGAAACAATTGAACAGCGGGTTGCCGCAGGTAAAGACCCAGTGGGCACCGTGACCTTAAATGCCTTTCATCAAGGCGGCAATATCGTGATAGAAATTATGGACGATGGGCAAGGCTTAAATACGCAAAAAATTAAAGAAAAAGCCATTGCTAATGAGCTGATCACCGCTGATTGTAATTTAACAGATGATGAAATTAACGAGCTTATTTTTATGCCCGGCTTTTCTACCGCCGATGCGGTTAGCGACTTATCTGGGCGTGGTGTAGGAATGGATGTTGTTAAGCGCAATATTCAATCTTTAAATGGCTCGGTTGAGGTTTCATCAGCGCCTGGCGTTGGCTCTACCTTTACAATTAGGCTGCCCCTTACACTTGCCATTTTAGATGGTCAATTAGTTAAAGTTGCCCAGCATACTTATATTATTCCGCTTATTTCTATTGTTGAATCACTACAGATTGATATCACTAAAGTAAGCCGAGTAGGTAAAGACTTAGATGTACTAAGGCTGCGTGACGAATACATTCCTATTTTACGCTTATATCAAATTTTTAATCATCAAAACGCCATAGAGTCATTAGACAAAACCTTGCTGGTGGTTGTTGAAACCGACAACCAAAAAGTGGGTTTGCTGGTTGATGACTTACTTTCGCAGCAGCAGGTAGTCATAAAAAGTTTAGAGGCCAATTACCAAAAAGTAGATGGGGTGTCTGGAGCAACTATTTTAGGCGACGGGCGTGTATCGTTAATTGTTGATATTAGCGGCTTAATAAAATTATCAGGGCTTAAAAAACCAGGTAGCCAAGAGCTAATCATAGAATCTAAAACACCTCTGGAGGCTTCATGATTAGTGAACAAAGCGAGCTAAACAACAAAATTGATTTAGGGCAACAGCAAGGCGTTAAGCAGTTTTTAACTTTTATTATGGCTGGCGAAGAATACGGCGTAGATATATTAACCGTGCAAGAGATCAGAAGTTGGGAAGAAATTACCGTACTACCCAACGCGCCTGATTTTGTTAAAGGAGTGATAAACCTTCGCGGCACCATAGTGCCAATAATAGATTTACGCTTACGTTTTGGCTTGCCAAGCACTGAATATGGGCCATTAACGGTTGTTATTGTTGTAAAAGTTATTTTTGAAAACGATTCAAAAATAATGGGCATCGCAGTAGATGCGGTTTCAGATGTTTACAGCATTGCTGAGCAAGACGCCAAGCCCGTCCCTAGCCTGTCTGATTCGAGTAATTGTGAATATGTCGCAGGGTTGGTGAACGTGGGCGAAAAAATGGTCTCGTTAATTGATTTACAAAGAACAATGGATATATAGCCACAGCGCTATGTAGCAACAAAAACAAACATAAAGGTGGTGATGGGCATGGGATGGTTTAGTAATCCGAAGCAGTCAGAATCAAGTAATGACTTAATCGTTAATGCATTAAATAAATCATTAGCGGTTATTGAGTTTGAACCCAGTGGCAGAATAATTACGGCTAATTCAAACTTTTTAAATGCAATGGGATACCGTTTAGAGGAAGTGCAAGGGCAGCACCACTCTATGTTTGTTGAACCAGATGAAGCACAAAGCAGCGAGTATAAAAGTTTTTGGCAACGCTTGCGCGGTGGTGAGTTTATTTCTAATGAGTTTAAGCGTCTTGCTAATGGAGGGCGAGAGGTATGGATCCAAGCTACCTATAACCCAATTATTGATAGCCAAGGGCAAGTGCTAAAAGTAATTAAATTTGCTACCGACATTACCGAACAAAAGAAACAGGCCGCTGAAGCGCAAGGCCAACTTGAGGCAATTAGTAAATCTCAGGCGGTGATTGAGTTTAATCTTGATGGCACAATCATTACTGCCAATGACAATTTTTTAAATGGTTTAGGCTATCAACTTAGCGAAATAAAAGGCCAGCATCATAAATTATTTGTCGACCCAGAATACGCTAAAACAAACGAGTATAAACAATTTTGGGATAAGTTAGGACGAGGCGAGTACGACTCGGGCGAGTACATGCGAATAGGCAAACAAGGGCAAGAAATATGGATTCAGGCCTCTTATAACCCTATTTTCGATTTAAACGGCAAGCCTTATAAAGTTATTAAATACGCCAGTGATATCACCGCGCAAAAACAGCTAGAGCGCGAGTCTAAAAAGGCTGCCGATTTAGCAAGTGCGTTAACTGTTTGCCAAGCCAATGTAATGATTGCCGATAAAGACCTAAATATTGTATTTGTAAACGATCAGGTTAAGTTAATGCTCAAAGCGCGAGAAACTGAGTTGCAAGGTGTGCTACCTAGTTTTTCTGTTGATAATTTAATAGGCACGTGTGTTGATGATTTTCATAAGCACCCAGCTCATCAACGCGAACTATTAAAAAACTTAAAACAACCTTATAAAACTGAGTTACGTTTAGCGGGGCTTATTTTTAGTTTAATTGCTACACCGTGGATAAATCATGAAGGTAAGCATTTAGGCACCATTGTTGAGTGGGAAGATATTACCGATAGCGTAGCAAAAGCAGAGCAAGAACGTGCTGAAGCACAAGAAAACTTACGAGTAAAACAAGCGCTTGATACCGTAGCAACAAACACCATGATAGCCGATGCTTCAAATGTAATTGTATACATGAACAACGCGGTTAAATCAATGATGAGTATCGCTGAAGATGATTTGAAAAAGGAGCTGCCTAACTTTGATAGCACTAATTTAATGCAGCAAAACATTGATATATTCCATAAAAATCCGGCTCATCAACAAAACCTACTAGCTAAGCTTACAACAACTTACCGAGCCGAAATAAAAGTAGGCGGGCGCACCTTTGGTTTAGTTGCAAACCCTATTTTTACACCAGAACAAGAACGCATAGGCACCGTAGTTGAGTGGGAAGATAGAACGGGCGAAGTTGCAATAGAAAAAGAAATTGCACAATTAGTCAGCGATGCAGGTAATGGCGATTTAGAAACCCGAGTAGATGAAAAAGGTAAAGAAGGCTTTTTCTTACGCTTAGCGCAGGGCTTAAACAGCTTAGTTGAAATTGTGGATGATGCCGTTAGTGATACCGCGCAAATGCTTGATGCAATGGCCAATGGCGACCTATCAAAACGCATAGAAAAAGAGTATCAAGGCTCGTTTGATAAGCTCAAGCAAGATGCTAATACCACAGCAGATAAATTGACCGATGTGATTAACCGAATTAACTCATCGGCCACGTTAGTGGCCAGTGGCGCAGAGGAAATTTCGCAAGGCAACGCCGATTTAAGCCAGCGTACCGAAGAACAAGCTTCATCACTTGAAGAAACCGCGTCAAGTATGGAGGAAATGACCAGTACCGTAAGGCAAAATGCAGATAACGCAAAAGTCGCTAACGATTTAGCCGAAGAAACCTGTGAGAAAGCAATTCAAGGTGGTGAAGTAGTTAATAGGGCTGTAACGAGTATGTCGGCCATTAACGAGTCGAGTAAAAAAATTGCAGACATTATTGGCGTGATTGATGAAATTGCCTTTCAAACTAATTTACTGGCACTTAACGCCGCCGTTGAAGCAGCCAGAGCGGGTGAGCAAGGCCGTGGCTTTGCCGTTGTTGCTGGTGAGGTGCGTAATTTAGCGCAGCGCTCAGCTGGAGCAGCCAAAGAAATTAAAGAGCTTATTAGAGACAGCGTTGCAAAAGTAACCGATGGCTCTGTGCTTGTAAATGAGTCGGGCGAAACACTCAGAGAAATTGTTTCAAGCGTACAACGTGTTACGCAAATGATTTCGGATATAACCGAGGCCTCTGAAGAGCAAAGCGCAGGCATTGAGCAAGTCAATAAAGCGGTTGCCCAAATGGATGAAATGACCCAGCAAAATGCGGCCCTTGTAGAAGAAGCGTCTGCGGCGGGCGAGTCAATGGCTGAGCAAGCAAACGAGATGCGTCAGTTATTGCACTTTTTTTCACTCGGGCAGCAAGGCATGAACACATTACCAAATACGCACTTTGAACGCTCAGCGCCCCCTGCGCGCCAACCTAGTGGCTATTTAAAAAATACCCAACCCAAAGGCGAAAACTTTATAGACTCAGCAGATGAATGGGAAGAGTTTTAGTCATTACTGGCTTGCTAGTTAATACCCTAGCAAGCCTGCTTTACAAGGGATGGTATGACAATGAAAGAATTTTTATGTACCGATAAAGATTTTAAAGACATTGCCACTTTAGTTTATAACGCGTGCGGAATTGTGCTTGGCGATCATAAACGCGAAATGGTGTATTCCCGCTTGGCAAGAAGGGTAAGAGAGCATAAACTTAAAAACTTTTCTCAATACTTAGAGTACTTACACAATAATAAAGAGGCTGAGTTTGACGCATTTATTAATGCTATTACCACTAACTTAACCTCCTTTTTTAGAGAGCCCCACCACTTTGAGTTTTTAAAAAACACCATAGTGCCGCAGTTACTTAGCAGTAACAAAGTAACAAAACGAGTACGCGTATGGTCAGCGGGTTGCTCTACAGGCGAAGAGCCTTACAGCTTAGCAATAACCCTTGCCGATTTATTCCCAAGTTCTTGGGATGTAAAAATTTTAGCAACCGATTTAGATTCTAATGTATTAGCCAAAGCACAAGCGGGTATTTATACCGCGGCTAATGTAAATGGCTTAGAAAACAATGTACTTAAAAAGTGGTTTTTAAAAAGCAAAGATGGGCAAACATATAAAGTAAAACCACAGTTAAATAAACACATTTTTTTTAAACGCCTTAACCTTTTACAAGAATGGCCCATGAAAGGGCAGTTTGACTTAATTTTATGTCGTAACGTGGTTATTTATTTTGATAAAGAAACAAAAGATACCTTATTTAAACGTTATGCAAATGCACTTAATCGTGACGGTTATTTGTTTTTAGGGCACTCAGAGAGTATGGGAAAAGAGCATTCTGAGTTTAAAAATTTAGGGAAAACCATGTATCAAAAGCAACACAATGCACGCACAGTTTAGGCCGGTGCTCCCAGGGTTTGAACATATAAAACGTTACTGGGATGCAGGGCGCACAAGCGTGGTGGCAAAAATATTACCTGGCGAATTTTATGTCTCAAAAAATGATGAGCTTATTTCTACAGTGCTTGGGTCGTGCATAGCCGCGTGTGTTTACGATGAGAAAGCCGGTATAGGTGGCGTAAATCATTTTATGTTGCCGGTAAAAAAAGGCCTAGAATTAAACAGTGCCCATAGTTTGAGCTGCCGCTACGGAAACTGGGCAATGGAATACCTGATCAACGAAGTACTCAAAGGTGGTGCTGCGCGAAAAAATTTAAAAATAAAACTCTTTGGTGGCGGCAAAATAATTAGCGCAATGACTGACATAGGGATAGGTAATATTAGCTTTGCCAATGCGTATATTCAGGAAGAGTCGCTCAATCTTGTTGCACAAGATATGGGGGGGCCGTGGCCTCGAAAAATTTTTTTTCATCCGCATACGGGCAAAGTCCACGTAAAAAAGCTGAAGAATTTGCACAACAATACAATTGAAAAACGCGAAGTGCGCTACCTGCAAAACCTTAAGCAACAAGATAAAGCCACCGAGACTAACATAGAGCTGTTTTAGGAGCCGTAATGGTTAAAGTTCTGATAATAGATGATTCACCACTGATAAGGCGTTTGCTGAGCGAAATATTATCTCAGGCTAGCGATATCGAGGTTGTTGGCTGTGCTGAAGACCCTTATCAAGCACGAGAAATGATTAAATTGCTCAATCCAGATGTGCTTACCCTCGATGTAGAAATGCCAAAAATGGACGGCATTAGCTTTTTAAGAAACCTAATGCGCTTAAGACCTATGCCCGTTGTGATGATTTCTACACTAACCCAGCAAGGCTCGCCTATCACCTTAGAAGCGCTTGAGCTTGGTGCAGTGGATTTTATTGCCAAGCCAACTGTGAATGTTAAGCAGCAAATGAGTCAATATGCATATGTTGTGCAGCAAAAAGTGCGTGTGGCGGCAGGTGCAAGGGTAAGAAGTTTCAAAAAGGTAAGCACCGTAAGTGAGTCTTTACCTAGCAATGCACAATTTTTATTAAACAAGATAATAGCGATAGGGGCTTCAACAGGGGGCACAGAAGCAATAAAAGAAGTGCTTATAAAAATGCCGACCAATTGCCCTGCGATTGTGATTACCCAGCATATTCCTCCGGTATTTAGTACCTCGTTTGCCCAGCGTATGGACCGCACCTGTGCAATTAACGTAAAAGAAGCGCAGCACGGCGACAAGCTCACTGCGGGATGGGCTTATATAGCCCCAGGTGGTTTGCACTTAAGCATAAAAAAAAGAGGAGCAAGTTTATATTGCGAGCTTGATGATTCTGAGCCTGTTAACCGCCATAAACCGGCAGTAGATGTATTATTTAACTCGTTACTTGAGTGCGGCGCAAAAAACATTGTGGCAGCGTTACTAACCGGTATGGGGAGCGATGGAGCAAAGGGTTTGCTTAGTATTAAACAAGCGGGTGGTTACACCATTGCACAGGATGAGTTTTCTTCTGTGGTGTGGGGAATGCCCAAAGCGGCGGTTGATTTAGGTGCCGCTCACGAAATTGTTGCGCTTGATAAAGTAACCCAGCGCTTATTGCATCAGACTATAAAAGTGTAATTGCTACTGAATAACCCACGGCTGCGAAAACCAATAGTAACTACCAGGGTGCTTAATCGAAGGGGCGGTACAATTAAAGCGTGAACGGCCTTTATTTAGCGCCTTTGGTGAGTCAATTTTTACAGTTGTGTCGTTTGCCCAAGTTAACTTAGCCTGGCCAACACTTGATACATAACACGCAAACTGACTCTTATGAAAATCACCCATTTCAAACTCAATGCTGAGCGTTGGTGGGTTTTGTGAGGTTACACTGTCTTGGTAATCTAGGGTTTTAATACTAAACGCCCGAGAGTTTAATTTTGTAATTAGCGTATCTAATTTACTGTAAAAGCCAGAGGCTGGAAAACGCGGTAAGCGGGTAAAGTTAGCGTTTTTATTTACAGCGCCTGAGTGCTGACCAATGCCAATAAAGCCAAGCTCTTCTACAAGCGCTTGTAGTTTGTTATTAAACTCACCATACGGGTACGCTAGGTATTTATAGTCGTGGCCTATTTCTTCTTTAATACGCTGTTGAGAATGCAAAATATCTTGTTTTATACGTGCTTGCCACTGTGCATCGCTCTCATCTTTTAGCTTAATATGCAGGTAGTCATGCTGGGCAGTGTGATTGGCAATTAACGCCCCTTTGCCTGCGAGCTCTTTTAATTTATCCCACCCCATTACGTAGCCTTTGCCTTCATCAATAAGGGTAGGGTTTACAAAAATAGTATAGGGGTAACCAAATTTTTCTAAAATAGGCGCAGCTTGTTCGTAGTTATTGTTGTAACCATCGTCAAAGGTGATAGCGACTGTTTTCTCAGGTAAGGTTTTGCCTTGTTGTATAGCGCTTATTAGCTCATTTAGTGCAATAACATTAAAATTATGCTCTTTTAAGTAGCTCAAATGCTTGGTAAACGTATTTGCGCTTACACTGGTCACAGCCGGAAGGGTTTCGCTTACATGGTGATACTGTAAAATAACCGCCGCATGAGCACGTACTGATAAACAAATGAGAGTAATTAAAACTAAATGAAACAATTTCTTAAACATAATAAGGCACACCATAAAAGCTTGCTGTTGCTAGCGGGTCCAATGATATTATCAAATATTACTGTCCCACTGTTAGGAATTGTTGATACCGCTGTTATTGGCCACTTAGGTAGCGCACATTACTTAGCGGGCATCGCACTTGGCTCAGCTGTTATTTCTATTTTATTTTGGCTCGCCGGTTTTTTACGTATGAGCACCACAGGGTTAGTGGCCCAAGCATACGGGCAAAATAACTTAACACAGTTGGCAGCGCTTTTAAAACGCAGCTTATTGCTTGCCGTGTGTGTGGCGTTAGCCCTTATTACCTTATCGCCCTTGATAAAACAAGCCATTGCATTTTTATCAGGCGCAAATAGTGAGGTTCTTGCTCAAGCATATCAGTATTTTAGTATTCGTATATTTAGTGCCCCTGCCGCACTTTGTAATTTAGTGCTGCTTGGCTGGATGCTTGGAGTACATTATGGGCGAGGGCCATTTTACTTGCTGTTAGTGACCAATATTACCAACATAGTGCTCGATATATATTTTGTGGTGTATTTAGACTGGGCAGTAGCGGGAGCCGCGTGGGCATCGTTAATTGCGGATTACAGCGCGTTGGCTTTTGCGTTGCTACTAGTGATTAAGCTCGCTAAAAAGCAAGGCGTGGAGCTAAGCGTGCCCAACTGGCTCAGTGTTAGCAAAATGGCAGAGCTACTTAGTTTAAATAGAGATATATTTATTCGCTCTTTAATTTTGCAATTATGCTTTAGCTTTATGACCTTTTATGGCGCCCGCATAGGTGAAACAACGCTTGCAGCGAATGCCGTGTTACTTAACTTTTTAATGTTGGTAAGCTTTGCACTTGATGGAATAGCCTATGCAAGCGAAGCCAAAGTTGGTCAAGCTAAAGGCCAGCGAAGCGTTAATAACATTAGATTATGGGTAAAAATAAGTGTGTTTTGGGGGATGCTTTTTGGCGTGTTATACAGCGTATTTTTTGCTGTGTTTGGCAGCGCTATTATTAAGCTTTTAACCAATGTACCCGAGGTGATAGAAGCTGCGACAAATTACTTACCGTGGGTAATAGTATTGCCTATGTTAGCAATGAGCTGCTTTTTGTTTGATGGCGTATTTGTAGGGCTCACACGGGCAAAAAATATGCGTAACAGTATGATTCTTTCTGCTGCTGTTGGCTTTTTTGGGGTGTTTTGGGTGTTTATAGAGTGGCAAAATAATGCTTTATGGCTGGCTATGAGTTGCTTTATGCTTATGCGCGGCGTTACGTTAATTATTAAGTATTTGCAGTTAAAAGCAACTAATCAGCTGCTAGATTAAGCGAACGTGTCATTTCCATAGGTCGGGGTCGTGATCTTTTGGCCCCATATCTTTTAAAACTTGCGAGAAACGATTGGCAAAAATACCGCTATAACCCCATGCAGCAAAAAATAAAGCCGGGATTAAAATAACTACACCTATAATTTGTAAACTAAAGTGAGTGTAGTAGCCAAGGGCAATAAATATCACGGCTAGCACAAACAGTGCTAAGCCGCGAAAAAAGCGCGTTAAACTCAACTTAGGGTTACTCCCTAAGCGATAAATAAGCGGCTTTAACATTATTGCTTAGTAATAAGAGTGATCGCCCGCTTGGTGCTCGGTAATGTCGGCAACACCGGTGATTTCATCAAACTTTGCAATCATTTCTTTCTCGATGCCTTCTTTAAGCGTTACATCGATCATAGAACAGCCATTACAACCACCACCAAATTGAAGTACTGCAATACCTTCAGCGGTTACTTCAACTAGGCTTACTTGGCCACCGTGGTTAGCTAGCTGCGGGTTTACTTCGGTTTCTAGCATATGTTGAACACGCTCATTTAGCGATGCGTTATCGCCTAGTTTACGTGCCTTTGCATTAGGCGCTTTTAAAGTTAACTGAGTGCCCATTTTGTCGGTAACAAAATCAATTTCAGCTTCTTCTAAAAAAGGAGCACTTTCTGTGTCTACTACGGCATCAAAACCATTAAAGTTAAGACGAATATCGCTGTCTTCTACGGCGTCTTCTGGGCAATAAGAAACACCACATTCCGCTTGTGATGTACCAGGGTTTACAACAAACACACGAATATTAGTTTGTTGTGCTTGATCTGCTAAAAGTTTAGCAAAATGCGCTTGTGCTGTTTCGGAAATAGAAATCATAAAACCGTCTATACTTGACTAAATTACTCGGATACTGCATATCATACTCCGCTCATCGTGTTGCGGCTAGTGTTGAGCGTAAAAAGTTGGCATCTATTTTAAGCAATGCTAGCGTGCAAATAACAAACATTTTTAGAGTGATTTATATGCGCTGGATAGTAACTATAATGGTGGCAATGCTTAGCTTTTCAAGTATGGCAAAACCACTTTCGTATTATTTTGAACAAGATGTAGAGTTTGATAAAACAATACCCACCCCACAAGACGTACTTGGTTACGAAGTAGGTGAGTGGCATGTAAGGCACGACCAACTGGTGCGTTACATGGAAATTCTAGCGCAAAAAAGTAATCGTATAAATTTTGAAGTAATAGGGCGCACACACGAGCAACGTCCGCTTGTGATGCTAAGTATTAGCAGCGCTGAAAAACTAGCTAACTTAGAGCAAATTCGCCAAGCGCACTTAGCCCGTTTAACAAACAGTGAGCAAGCTAAAAACACACAAAATGAGCCTGCTGTAGTTTGGATGGGATACAGTGTGCATGGCAATGAGTCATCAGGCAGCAATGCCGCTTTATTGGTTGCGTATTACCTTGCTGCAGCGCAAGGCCCAGAAATAGAAAAATTATTAAATAATACCGTTATTTTGCTCGACCCTTCACTTAACCCTGATGGCTTGGCTCGCTTTGCCAATTGGGCTAATAGTAATCGGGGGATGAACTTATCAAGCGACCCTAAAACGCGTGAACACGTAGAAAGCTGGCCAAGTAGCCGTACAAATCACTATTGGTTTGATTTAAACCGCGATTGGTTATTACTACAACACCCAGAGTCACGTGCACGCATTGCTAAATTTCATCAATGGAAGCCAAATATTCTTACCGACTTTCATGAAATGGGGCCAAACAGCAGCTACTTTTTTCAACCTGGCATTGCCAGTCGCAAGCACCCAATTACCCCAGATGAAAACGTAACGCTTACTAAAGCCATAGCCAATTACCATGCTAAAACTTTAGATAAAAATAACGCTCTTTATTTTACCGAAGAAAGCTTTGACGACTTTTATTACGGCAAGGGTTCAACCTACCCCGATGTAAACGGCGGTATAGGTATTTTATTTGAGCAAGCCAGCTCACGTGGGCATGTACAAGAAACCATAAATGGTACGCTTACGTTTCCTTTTACTATTAAAAATCAGTTATTAACAAGCCTATCAACCTTTCAAGCAGCGGTAGATAACCGCGAGGCGCTATTAACCTATCAGGCTAAATTTTATAACCAAGCAGTTGATTTAGCTCATGATGAAAGTTTTGAAGGCTATGTGGTTGAGGGTGCTAAAGACAACACCCGGATTAAACTATTTTTAAACCTGTTAAAGCAGCATCAAATTAACGCCTATCCACTTACAAAAGCGCTAAAAGCCAATGGCAAAAACTTTAGCACCCAGAGCTATTTTGTGCCGTTAGCTCAGCCACAGTTTCGTTTAGTAAAAGCTATTTTTAGTGAGCAAAAAAGTTTTGCCGATAACACATTTTATGATGTGTCGGGCTGGACACTCGCCCACGCTTTTAATTTAGAGTTTGCACAAGTAAAAAGTAGTTGGGGCTTAGAAGTAGCCAGCACTGCGTGGCAAAAAGCAGTTAAACCATCATTTGCTGCGTTAAAGCAAAGCTATGCATTTGGCTTTGCCTGGGACGATTACTTAGCGCCTAAAATGTTAAATAGCTTGCTAAAGCAAGGCATTAAAGCGCGTGTCGCGTTAAGCGCCTTAACAGCTAAAAGCAGCTCCACCGAAATAGACTTTGCACCTGGCAGCATTATTGTTCCTGCAGGGCTGCAAACAAACCCTGATTGGGTGGCTATTTTAAACGATGCTCAAACCCAGTTTGGCATTGCGATAAAGCCTATTACCACGGGCCTTACAGGGAAAGGCGCCGATTTAGGGTCGCGCACTATGGCGGTATTAAAAGAGCCAAAAGTACTGCTTGTGGGCGGTAAAGGCGTAAGCCAATACGAAGCGGGTGAAGTATGGTATTACCTTGACCGATTTGTCGGTATTTCTCCGACCATTGTAGAAATGGAGCGTTTAGGTAGCCTAGATTTAAATAATTACAGCCATATTGTGCTGGCGAATGGCAATTATTCGGGCTTACCCGATAGTGATAAAGTTGCTATTAAAAGCTGGGTAAGAAAAGGCGGCGTAATTTGGGGCCACAAAGGCGGCGCTAAATTTTTAGCTGATCAGCAATTACTCAAGGCTAATTATTTATCTAGGCAAGATGTAGCCAGCGCTTTTAATACTCAAGGGCTAAATTACGCAGATAAAGATCATTTAGCTGGGCGACAACGTATAGCCGGCGCTATTTTTAATACCGATGTAGACACCACGCACCCACTAACGTTTTCGCTTAATCGTGAAACGCTGCCTGTATTTAAAAATAGTACCTGGTTATTAGAAAAATCATCCGCCCCGTTTGTAAACATACTCACTTATCCGCAAAAACCACTATTAGCAGGGTTTACCGATGGCGTAAATGAGCAGCAAATTGCTGGTGCAGCAGCCATGATGGCCCACTCATACGGGCGTGGCAGCGTTATTGCGATGACAGATAACCCTGTATTTAGAGGATACTGGTACGGCACAAGCCGATTACTCAGTAATGCTTTATTTTTTGGCCACACATTTAGAGTAAGAGGTGATTAACTACACCTTTAAAGTGGCGTTAAACACGTAGCAAAAGCCCAGACTTGTTTAGCGCCCGCTTGTTTTAATACTCGGGTAGCCGCGTTGAGCGTGGCGCCTGTGGTCATTACATCATCTACAATAACCACCGTTTTACCGCTCATATCTTGTGTACATACAAAGGCATTTTTTACATTTTTAATCCGCTTGGCTCTAGATAATTGTGACTGTGCTTGCGTGGCTTTATTGCGTATTAGCGCATTACTTATACAAATATGTTTTGCCAAACACGGTTGCCACACTTGGCTTACCTGATTAAACCCGCGTGTTAAAAAGCGCCCTCGGTGCAAAGGTAAAATAATAGCTATGTCGGGCTGGGTAGTTAAATTTTCAAAAAACACCGATAGCTGGCGTTTAATTACTTGTTGCAGCGCTTTTTTATAGTGAATTTGATTATTAAATTTGAGCCGTTTAAGCCAATGCTCAAAAGGGGGCTGATAAAAAGCACAGGCAAAGAGCTTATCAAATTCGCAATGCGGAAACATTTCTACAATATCCGGGCGGTGCAATAAATTACTGTGCTTATTTAAATCAAACACGCTTAAATCCGCTAAGCAATAGTCGCACAACCCCTCTTGAGCACTAACTACTCCCTGACATTGCACGCAATAAGAGGGGAATAACCAATTAAAAAATGAGTGTTGCATTGGCTGCTCCTTGCGTTGCTTTCGTCAATGTAAGCGTTATGATGTGGCTAAGTTTGGTTAAGGTTAGGCAAATATGCAAAGCGAGTTAGTTTTATTACATGGTTGGGGCATGAACCAAGGCGTATGGCAATTAGTGCAGCCAGAGTTAACGTTTTTATACAGTGGCTCGGTGCGCAGCATTGACCTGCCTGGCTTTGGCAACAGCAATAGCTGCCCAAGTCCTTATAATTTACACGATGCAGCTGAAATCGTAAGCGAGCAACTTAGCCCTGGCTCTATATTAATGGGCTGGTCGCTAGGAGGATTGTTTGCACTTTATATTGCTAAACACTGGCCAAATAAAGTAGCAAAAGTAATTTTAGTTGCCTCAAGCCCTTTTTTTGCCGAGGCAGATGATTGGCCCGGAATAAAAACCAGCGTGCTTGAGCAATTTAAAGAGCAATTAGTTAATCACCGAGAAAAAACTATAGAGCGCTTTTTAGCTATTCAGGCCATGGGTAGCGAGTCGGCACGCGATGATATAAAGCAGCTAAAGCACTTGCTAAATCAGTACAGCGCGCCTAAAAATGAGGCGTTAAGTGCGGGTTTAAATATTTTACAAAATGATGATTTACGCAACGTATTTGTGCATTGCCCAGTGCCTGTAAAAGCGATATTTGGCCGTTTAGATGCGCTGGTACCTTACAAAGCAATTAATAAAATGGCAGCACTAAATACTGAGTTTGAATACGAAGTACTAGACAAAGCCTCCCATGCACCGTTTATTTCTCATAAAAAAGAGTTTTTATCTGCCGTTAAATCAATGCTTTAAAATAGCCTAAAGAAAGGTGCTGTTTAAAGCTTTATTTTGCCCATGAAGTGAGCGATAATTAAACAATATTTATTTTTTGGAGGTACAGCATGGCTATTGGTTCAGTATTTAATAGTGGTGTAGAAGGGTTTAATCGTGCAAGCCAAGGTATAGAACGAGCAAGCGCAGAGATAAACCGTGCCACCATTGAAGAGCAAGACGATACGCAACTAGCCCAACAGCGCCAGTTAACAGCTGCGCGACCTGAAGAGGCTGTAACAGCGCCTGTTGCTCAACCAGCTCGGGTTGACGAAGCGCTTGTTAATTTAAAAGTTGAAGAGTTTAATGCCAAGGCAAACACCCAATCTATTCAAACTGCAGATGAAGTGCTTGGTACGCTAATCGATATTAAAGTTTAAACGTTATGAATATTGTCACGCCATTTCCGTCTATCAATATAAACACCGCCAATGTTTATACGGAAACCGCTCGGCGTGACAACCAACTGCGCGAAGTTATTCCTGCCCCTGCACCCAATAGCGCCAGTAATACCGAAACCAAAGCGCAAAGCGATGCTGATAAAGCAAAACTGCCAAGCAGTGCAGAAGCTGCCACCTATGATGCAACCGGTAAACTCAGTGATGAGCAAGCTGTTGAGCAGCGCCAGCAAGGCAGCGAAGATTCAGATAGCGAACAGCAACAAAACCAACAAGCAAGCGAAGACACCCCCGAAGAAGAGCAAGATCAGCAACAGCTAGAATTAGAACAGCAGCAAATTGAAGAGCTTAAAGCGCGCGATACTGAAGTGCGTGTGCACGAACAAGCTCATGCATCGGTGGGTGGGCAGTATGCAGGCTCACCAAGTTATGAATACCAACGTGGACCAGATGGCACTAATTACGCTGTTGGCGGTGAGGTACAAATTGATGTATCTGAAATCCCTGGCGATCCGCAAGCCACTATAGATAAAATGCAAACGGTACGAGCAGCCGCACTTGCCCCTGCTGAACCTTCTAGTGCCGATAGAGCCATTGCCGCTGATGCAACCCAAAAAATGGCCGCAGCGCAAGCTGAATTATCAGCCCCTGCTGACGATGAAGCGCAAGCACAAGAGCCACAAAGTGCGTTATCAATAAACGAAACCAGTACCGCTGAGTCTCAAAACGATACTAATACCGAGCAAGCACGCGACCCAGAAGTAGACGCACGAGCTGGCCGTATTGCTAATTTTTATCAAATGACTAGCTCCCCCCAAAACGAGAGTGGTTTTTCTGCGTTTGGTTAAAACCAGCTAAGCATAATTAAAAAAGCCGCTCAATGAGCGGCTTTTTAGTTTAAGGAGACATCACTTAATGAAGCAAACGGGTATTATTTTTTTACTTTTGCATTAGCAAATGCATCGGCAAAGGCATTACCCATCATGGCGTTACCGTTATCGCGCTTTGGTTTTGCTGCACGCGGTTGCTGGCCCTGATTACTGCGTTGCTTTTGCGGCGCGGCAGCGGGTTTATTGCTTGTGTCTATTTCATCATCTAAGCGCATAGTAAAGCTAATGCGTTTACGTGGGGCATCTACCTCAACCACTTTTACTTTTACAATGTCACCGGCTTTTACTACTTCGCGCGGATCAGAGATAAACTTATTAGTAATTGCCGAAATATGCACTAGGCCATCTTGGTGAACACCTACATCAACAAATGCACCAAAGTTAGCAACGTTAGAAACCACACCCTCTAAAATCATACCGGGTTTTAGGTCTGTGATTTTTTCTACACCGGCTTTAAATTCAGCAGTTTTAAACTCAGGACGAGGATCGCGCCCAGGCTTATCTAGCTCTTTAATGATGTCGGTAACGGTAGGTAAACCAAACTTCTCGTCGGTGTAGTCATTAGCAACCAGCTTATTTAAAAACTCGCTATTGCCTATTAAGCTATTTACATCAAGGTTGTTACGCTCACAAATAAGTTTAACAACAGGATAAGCCTCAGGGTGAACTGATGAGTTATCAAGTGGGTCTTTACCCTGATTAATACGCAAAAAGCCTGCTGCTTGTTCAAATGCCTTTGGTCCTAAACGCTCAACTTTTTTAAGTTCGCTACGCTTAGTAAACGTGCCGTTAGTGTCGCGGTAATTTACTATATTTTGCGCTAAGGTTTTATTTAACCCCGATACGCGAGTAAGAAGCGGCACCGAGGCCATATTTAAATCAACACCCACTGAGTTTACACAGTCTTCTACCACTGCGGTTAGTGTTTGGCCTAATTGGCTTTGCGATACATCGTGCTGGTATTGGCCTACACCAATTGATTTTGGCTCAATTTTAACAAGCTCGGCAAGTGGGTCCTGCAGGCGACGCGCAATAGATACCGCGCCACGCAAAGACACATCTAAGTTAGGAAATTCATTCGCTGCAAATTCAGACGCAGAGTAAACAGACGCGCCGGCTTCGCTTACCATAATTTTGTTTAATTTAAGCTCAGCATTGGCCTTAATAAGTTCACCTACTAGCTTGTCAGACTCGCGTGATGCGGTTCCGTTACCAATCGCAATAAGTTCTACTTTATGCTGGCGACATAGTTGCTCTAATGTACGTAACGATTTTTCCCAGTGATTTTGTGGTGCGTGGGGGAAAATAGTTTGGGTTGTAAGCAACTTACCTGTGCCATCGACTACGGCAATTTTACAGCCAGTTCGCAAACCAGGATCTAGACCAAGCGTGGTTCGCGGCCCAGCAGGGGCGGCCATAAGTAAGTCTTTTAAGTTTTTAGCAAATACATCTATAGCGCCGGTTTCGGCTTTTTCTCGCATGGCTGCTAAAAATTCATTTTCTAGGTGTAGGCCAAGCTTTATTTTCCATGCCCATTGCACAACACTTAATAACCATGCGCTAGCTGCTTTATATTTCACATCTAAGCGGTAGTGATCAGCAATCATTTGCGCACATAGCTGGGCTGCATTTTCGCTGCTTGGCTCTGGATTAATACTCAGCTGCAAAATACCTTCGTTACGCGCGCGCAACATAGCAAGTGCGCGGTGAGAAGGGACCTTTTTAAGAGGTTCTTGATGGTCAAAGTAGTCGCGGTATTTGCTACCGGCTTGCTCTTGGCCGTCAATAAGTGTGCTTTGTATAGCGCCGTGTTGGCTAATGTGGCTTCTAAATTTAGCTAATAACTTGGCATCTTCTGCAAAGCGTTCCATTAAAATAAATTTAGCGCCATCAAGGGCTGCTTTGGTATCAGCAATGCCTTTGTCGGCATTTATAAACTGCTGCGCTTGTTGCTCTGGCTCTAAGTTTGCATCGTTAAATAGCGCATCGGCAAGTGGCTCAAGGCCTGCTTCAATGGCTATTTGCCCTTTGGTACGACGTTTAGCTTTATAAGGAAGGTATAAATCTTCAAGCTCAGTTTTACTTTGTGCGCTGGTTATATCGGCACTAAGTGCTGGCGTTAATTTATTTTGCGATTCGATGGTTGATAAAATAAAGCTGCGGCGCTCTTCAAGCTCGCGCAAGTACGACAAACGTTGCTCTAAAAGGCGTAATTGCGTGTCGTCTAATCCACCGGTAATTTCTTTACGGTAACGCGCAATAAAAGGAACCGTTGCGCCTTCATCAAGTAATTTTGTAGCAGCAACAACTTGTTGCTGTTGTGCATTTAGCTCAGTGGCTAAACGTGCAGAGATATCGCTCATGCATAAACCTTTTAATACAAAAAATAAAACCAGAAAATCCCTCTGGTACTGTTATACCCAGCTTATTAAAGTTGCTATTTAATGAGTTTGGTAGGTATTTATTAGTTGAATAATATCACAGCAGGTTGTAATAAAAAGCTCTTAAAGCAAGCAATTTTGCTTGCTTTAAGATGGTTGGCTTGGCTGAGCTTACAAAGCGTAAAAGCGCGCTTTAGTGAGGGTGATCTACGCTTTCTAAAACATCACTAAACGTGTGAGCAATAGGGGTAATATGCACTGGAATGTGTAACGTTTTAGCTATTTGACGCGCCGAGATTAACCCGCATATTTCGTTATTAGTGGTTGTTGCTAATAAAAACATGCTGCCTTGATGTTCCATTGTTTGTAGTGCATCGCCAATACTTGCATAGCTTAGGCTTTGCATACTTACGCCATTAAGTTGGCTAATAGGTGTCATAATGTAGCGTAAGCTCACTTCATTGCGGCTGGTATTTAAACGCTGTGCAATGGCCGTAATTTTAGCGCTTTGTAGGTCGGCACTTGAAACAATACCAATTAATTTTTGCGCATCATCAGTCACCAATACATAGTCAGAATGTTCTGCTAGTACTTGTTTAAGCGCCTCGCTGATAGGAGTGTCGTATTGAGCGCGAATTGGCGTTTTTTGGGTAAAGTTATTAATTACAGTTAAAGCCGGAGATGTTAAATCAATAGTGGCTTGTTGATCTTCAAACGTGCTTGCAATAACGCCATGAGAAATATTTTGGGTACGTAATTCTTTAAAGTTAGACATAGTAGTCACCTTATTAGTTATAAAATTTAATAAAAAAGTAAAATTGTGAATTAAATTAAATAGCTAGGTGGACCACGTTGATATGCCGTACTAAAAGGACGGTTTAAGTTTGTACTTTGGTAAAAAGATGAAACAGCATTAGGTAGCGGTTGAAACAACCTAATAGCAAATGCATTAACATGAGAATCTAAGTCAATGTCGGGGGTTGCTTGGTCAGGAAATTCACAAGCGATAAAATGATTAGATACACTGGCGTTATCTATACTTACTTCGGTGGTATTGGCATGCAGAGTCAAACTCACACTCATTAAAAGTGCAAACAATACGGCATTACTACATATGCGCTGTACTAAGTTTGACATAGCCACTACCTTAAAAATCAGGTTAAAGATAAACCTGCTAAACCGATATATATCCTAATGAGATATATTACACAATAAAAAATTTACCTGATCTGAATCAAAGTAGTTATTTATTAATAATGTTATGGGGGACTATTTTTGATATTCAATACTATTTACATACCATTCTTTTTTACCTTGCGGTGTAGGTACCTCAAAATCATCGTCTACTTGTTTTTTTATCAGGGCGCGCGCCATAGGTGAGTCAATTGATATGTAGTCTTTACGGTCGTATATTTCATCAGGCCCTACAATTCTAAATTTTTTAACCTCGCCTTGCTCGTTTTCTATTTCTACCCATGCGCCAAAAAATACTTTACCGTCTTGCTGCGGTGAGTAATCAATAACTTTTAAATCGGGTAGGCGTTTGCGCAAATACCGAACACGACGATCAATTTGGCGCAGTAAGCGTTTATTATATTGATAGTCTGCATTTTCTGAGCGATCGCCAAGGCTTGCCGCCCAGCTCACTATTTTAGTGACTTCAGGGCGTTTAACGTTCCATAAATGGTCGTGCTCTTGCTGTAACTGCAAGTAACCTTCGCGGGTTATTAAATTTGTTTTCATGGGCTTTTATTCATTAACTCTAATGCTGTGCACGTTATTAAAATTGCTAAAATTTGTCGAGTGTAAACTTTAATATTATAACTTTGAAATGTTCAGTAACAATCTAAGCGCGCAATTAGATTTTGATTATTAAGTTTTTCATTTATATTAACTATTAATTGGAAATAAAAATAAGAAACACGCAATGGGACACGAAACCACAAAAGTATTAGTTGTAGATGACGATATGCGCCTGCGCAGCTTACTAGAGCGTTATTTAGTAGAGCAAGGCTTTATTGTTAGAACCGCCGCAAACTCAGAGCAAATGGATAGACTCATTGAGCGAGAGAACTTTCACTTAATGGTGCTTGATTTAATGCTACCTGGCGAAGATGGTTTATCTATTTGCCGCCGGCTACGCCAAAAAGAAAACGAAATCCCTATTGTGATGCTGACAGCAAAAGGCGATGAGGTCGACCGTATTATAGGCCTTGAACTAGGCGCAGACGACTACATCCCGAAACCGTTTAACCCGCGCGAATTACTGGCTCGCATAAAAGCTATTTTACGCCGCCGCGCCAAAGAAGTGCCGGGCGCACCCGCAGCGGAAGAAAACTTAATAGCCTTTGGGCAATTTACGCTTAATTTAGCCACGCGCGAAATGAGCGAGGGCGATAAAACCATTTCACTCACCAGTGGTGAATTTGCCGTACTTAAAGCCCTTGTATCGCACCCGCGCGAGCCACTGAGCCGCGATAAACTAATGAACCTTGCCCGTGGGCGAGATTACAGTGCGCTTGAGCGCAGTATTGATGTGCAAGTATCGCGACTGCGCCGCATGATAGAAGTAGATGCTGCCAACCCGCGCTATATTCAAACTGTATGGGGTTTGGGTTATGTGTTTGTTCCTGACGGTGATAAGTAGTTTATATGGGATTTTTTCCGCGTAGTGCGTTTGGACAAACTGTATTTTTAGTGGCCGCTTTACTGCTAATTAACCAAATAGTGTCGTATGTAACGGTGAGCTTTTACGTTGTAAAACCAACCATAGAACAAGTAAATTTAATGCTCGCAAAGCAAATTAAAACGGTATTTATAGACTGGGAAGACGGCGTAGAAATAAACGACGAAGTATCTGAAAAGTTTTTTGAAATTACAGGTATAGAAGTGATGACGCAGCGCGAGGCAATGCGCCAAGGGCTTGGTCAAACCCGAGAATACTCGATGCTGTCGCGCAGTATGTCTGAGCAATTAAATGGTTCTGCTCGGGTGCGTATTAGTCAAACCGACCCGCTGATTTATTGGGTAGAAGCGCCGCAAGCACCAGGTTATTGGGTAAAAGTACCGCTTAGCGGGTATCAAGAAAATAACCTCGAATTTTTAACGTTTTATTTATCAAGTATTGGTTTTTTAAGTGTGTTAGGCGGCTGGCTATTTGCTCGGCACTTAAACCGCCCACTAAAGGCGTTGCAGCAAGCAGCCGTGAAAGTGGGTAAGGGCGATTTTAGTAGTAAGCTTGAAGAAGAAGGCTCCAGTGAAGTAATAGAAGTTACCCGTGCATTTAACCAAATGTCGCGCGGTATTGCCGCTCTTGAAAACGATCGCCGTTTACTCATGGCCGGTGTTTCTCACGATTTACGCACTCCGCTTACTCGTATCCGCCTTGCCACCGAAATGATGAACGATGAAGATGACTACCTTCGCGAAGGCATCATTTACGACATTGAAGATATGAATGGCATTATCGATCAGTTTATTGAGTATTTACGCCACCACAAAACAGATGAGCTTGCTTGCGAAGATATAAATGCGCTAGTGACTGAAGTGGTTAATTGTGAGCTTAAACAGCAACGCGTTATTACCTTTAAAGGCAACCCCAGCGTAGGGCTTGTCCCGTTAAGTAGTGTGGCTATTAAGCGTGTAATTACTAACATGATTGAAAACGCGCTGCGCTATTCAGACGGCGATATAGAAGTATTAAGCTACTTTAATTCAAACAAAAAATACGTTGTGATAGCGGTAAACGATAACGGCCCCGGTATACCAGAAAGCGAACTAGAATCGGTGTTTGAGCCTTTTAAACAAGGTGACACTGCGCGTGGTAGTGAGGGGAGTGGTTTAGGCCTTGCCATTATTAAGCGTATTATTGATATGCACGATGGTAAAGTTAAGCTAGAAAACCGCCCAGAAGGCGGCCTAAGTGCACAAATTTATTTACCTATAAAAATACAAAACTCTGCACAGTAAGCTGTGCAGAGTTGGCTATTTCCATAACGTTAATAGTATTAAAACTTAAAGTGCTTTAAAGCGGATTGCTGTACCACCACTTGTTGCTAGTTTTAAAGTTAGCTTATCGTTTGCGCTAACTACGCGCTTTTCGATATCTAAATCGTACGGATTGTTTTTCCATTCAGCGTTTTTACCGTCTTGGTATATGTGCGCTTCAAACTTTTTACCCTTTTCTAAAAAGTCGAGTTTTACCTCAATAGTTCGGGCTTTCTCGTCGGTTACGGCGCCTAAGTACCAATCGTTTCCTGAGTATTTATCGCGTTTGCGCTCTTTACGGGCAAAAACAATAAAGTCGCCCACTTCGCCATCAAGCGCAATACTTTGCTGCCAATCGGTTGGTACGTCTTGAATAAATTGAAATGCATCAGGCTTGGCTAAATAGTTTTTAGGTAAGTCGGCGGCCATTTGAATCGGGCTATACAGCACAACATAAAGTGCAAGCTGCTTGGCAAGCGTTGTTTGTGGGCGGTTTGTATCATCGCCTAAGCCATTAAAGCCCATATCAAAAATACCAGGGGTAAAGTCCATAGGCCCTGCCAGCATTCGGGTAAACGCCAGCATAGGAATGTGCTCTGGTGGGTTAGGCGGCGTGCCCCATGCATTAAACTCTTGGCCGCGTGCCCCTTCGCGCGCAATCCAGTTTGGGTAGGTACGGCGCAGGCCGGTGTCTTTTATCGGCTCGTGGGTGTTAATACTAATTTTATGTTTAGCAGCCAGCTTTACGTTGTAAAGGTACTCGTTAACCATAAATTGGCCGTCGTGCCACTCATGACGGGCAATGCCGTTTTCGTCAATGCGTTTTATGTTTCCGCCATCCGCTACATAGCCCGTTTTAACTTGGCTTACGTTTGATTTTTCGTAAAGGGCAAAGGCATCCTCCATTTGGTCACGGTAGTTACTTACATTACCCGATGTTTCGTGGTGGCCAATTAACTGCACGCCTTTTTGTTTGCCGTATTGAGTAAGAGCCGCTATATCAAAGTCGTCGTATGGTTGTGTAAAACTAAATACATCGCCATTAAAAAACCAGTCACCATCCCAGCCTATGTTCCAGCCTTCTACTAGTACGCCATCAAAGCCATATTCTGCGGCAAAGTCCATGTAGTACTTAGTGGTTTGTGTAGTGGCACCGTGTTTTTCGCCGCTGCCCCAGGTTTGCGTGTTTATATGCATGCCCCACCAAATACCCACGTATTTGCCAGGTTTTACCCACGACACATCGCCTAGTTTATTAGGCTCGTTTAAATTTAATATTATGTCTGAATTGACTAAGCCTACCGCGCTGTCGGCAATTTGAATGGTGCGCCAAGGGGTATTAAACGCACCTTGTTTTTTAACGGCAATGCCGTCTGACCACGGTGTTAAATCGGCATTAAAAGTGCCTGGGCGGCGCTGATTAAGCACCATGCCTGCGTAATCCACTAACGCTGCTTCATGAATGCTTATATGGGTACCGTCATTGGTTTTTAAGGTAAACGGCGTGTGTGCAAGGGGGACGTCATTTAATGCAGTGGTGTTGTAAACGTATTCGTATCGGTTCCAGCCGCGGGCGGGGATCCACCAGGCGGTGGCATTGTTGTTATTGTTAATGGCAAATTCGGTGAGCTCTTTGGTAATGTGTGTTTGCTCAAAGCCTGCTTGTTTTGGTACTTCGTATCTAAACCCAACGCCACTATCAAAAGCTCTAAAGCGCACTGTGTAGGTTGCACCATTAGGCTCGTTTTTTGTAAACGTAACCGCAACTTCGTTGTGTTTATCAGTAACCGTTTGTCGCTCGCCCCAAGGTTGTTGCCACTGGGTATTTACGCTTTGCTGCTTAACATGGGTAATTTTAAAACCATCGCTAAATGCGGCTTGGGTTTTAAATTCAA
The DNA here is from genome assembly GCF_005887105.1 of Pseudoalteromonas sp. S2893. Taxonomy (NCBI): domain Bacteria; kingdom Pseudomonadati; phylum Pseudomonadota; class Gammaproteobacteria; order Alteromonadales; family Pseudoalteromonadaceae; genus Pseudoalteromonas; species Pseudoalteromonas sp. S2893. The sequence goes on from NZ_PNCY01000013.1 coordinate 65,758, forward strand.
AACCCAGGCGCGATGCGTTTATAGCTGGTTTGTTTTTAAAGCTAATAGCGTAGCTGGGTGTGCTATTTTCATCTGAAATAGTCACTTTTATTTGTGAGTTTGGTGATTCAACTACAGCGGTTTGTGCAAAGCTATTGCCAGCAAACGCCAGTAGTAAAAGTGCGGATGTTCTCATTGTGTGTCCTTTGATGAGTCGGTGGTGACCTTTAAGGATAATGGCAGTGAGTTGTTAATACGACTGTCTACATACGTATTCAATGTTTTAAAAAATAGAAAGAATTTAACGGTTTAATCGGTCTATAATGTAAACAAATTGATAATAGCGATTAGCCCCATGATAAAACCCTTACTAAGTGTGTTACTGCTATGTATGAGTACTTGCGCAGCAGCAACAACAATAACTATAAAAAATGCCAATAATCAGCCTTTAGCAAATGCGGTTGTGTGGCTAAGCGGGGCATCAATTCAGGCCGGCAATCAAGCAAGTAAAACCTACGCAATGAGCCAACAAAACCGCGAGTTTACGCCGCGTACGTTAGTTGTTCCGCAAAATGCAAAGGTAGAGTTTCCTAATGCCGACTCTATCATGCACCACGTCTATTCGTTTTCTAAAGCTAAAACCTTTGAGTTGAAACTTTACAAAGAACAGCCTAAAGCGCCCATAACGTTTGATCAAACAGGGGTGGTTGAGCTTGGCTGTAATATTCATGACTGGATGCTGGGCTATATTGTGGTGGTTGATAGCACCGTTTTTGCAATTACCGACGACAACGGTATGGTTAATTTAACTGCCCCTAATGGGCAATACAGCATGAGTGTATGGCATGCTGGCTTTAGCGATATAAGCAACGTAGAAACCCACAGCGTTAATGTAAGCGAGTCACCTATACACTACACCGTAAAGCAGGCCATAGCCGAGCAAATAGACTTTGCTACGGATGAATTTGATGACTATTAAGCGCAAAAATACAGTATTACTTGGCTTACTTTTTATGAGCCTACCGGCTTTTTCGCAAGTTAAAGGGCTTATTCAGGTACGTGCGGTTGCAAGCGATGATACACAAAGCTTTCAAGATGGCGGTATTGGTTTATATCGCCATGGAGATAGCAGTGATAGCATTTTGTTATCGCAAGGAATTATAGACTTTAAGGCCGATTTAAGTAGCGCCTGGAGCGCACATGCCGTTGTTAATGCTAATCAAGAGCCGAAAACCACATTAGGTTTAAGCCAAGCGTATTTACAGTATCAGCCGTTAGTAAACAGCCGTTATAAATGGCATGTAAAGCTCGGTGGGTTTTATCCTAGTATGTCGCTAGAAAACCCCGATATAGGCTGGACCTCGCCTTACAATTATACTAATTCGGCCATAAACAGCTGGCTTGGCGAAGAGCTTCGCACCATAGGTGGTGAGCTTAGTATTAAGCGCCCAGGTAAACGTTTTAATTCTAAGCATAGTTTTAGTGTGAGCGCTGCTATTTATAAAGGGAACGACCCAACAGGGACGCTGCTTTCGTGGCGCGGATTTGCGCTGCACGACAGGCAAACAACATTTAACGAAAGTGTACAATTTGCACCTATTGCGGCATTAAATAGTGACGAATTACGTTGGCAAGCTAACCAAGTACTGCCTTTTGAAGAAGTAGATGGCCGCTTTGGCTACTATGCCGGTGTGCATTGGGATTATTTAAAACGCTCGCAGTTTAGGTTTTATTATTACGATAATAACGCCGAGCCCAGCATTTTTAATCGCACAACAGGGCAGTATGCTTGGCATACTCGCTTTGGCAGCTTAGCGTGGTTATATAAATTTACAGGTAAAACCCGTTTGATTGCCCAGCTACTCGATGGTAAAACCGAAATGGGGGCTAATAAGCTTATTTATAACCGTTTTTATAGCCATTATTTAATGCTCAGCCATAAAGAAGGTAAGCATAGGTTATCGCTTAGGTATGATTATTTTAAAGTAGACGACGATGACACCACCGCTTTTGACCCTAACGCCAGTCACGGCGAAGGCTTAACAGCTACGTGGCGTTACCAATTAACCGATATGGTACAAATAGGTGTTGAAGGCTCGGCGCTGCATAGCTTTGTACAAAATAGGCCGGGTAGTGGGTTTGCTCAGCGAATATCGCAGCAGCAACTTATGGCTAACGCTCAATGGCGCTTTTAACTGTGGCACTTTTAAAAAATAGATTTTAAAAAAGGGAGCTTTTAAAGCTCCCTTTTAGTTTCAAAAAAAGTGTGAATTATTTTTTATCAAATGCGCGTTTCATAAAGTTTGGTGTAGCAAGTGCGCCGTGATGAATGCCGCTGTTGTAGTATTCGCTTTGCTGTGCAACTTGCTCGGCATCGGCTTCTCTAAAGCCATCAAATGCTTGTGATTTACGAGCAAGCGTTACTGACCATAAACCGCTTGGGTAAATTGGCTGTGGAAATGGCAGTGTTTGTAAGTCGTTAAAGCCCACACTTAGCATGGCCTCGCGCATTTCTACTAGCAGTGGCATATGCATTAATGGCGATTCGCTTTGCTGCACTAAAATACCACCAGGGCGTAATGCGTTTAAGCAGCTAGTGTAAAACGCGTGGTTAAATAATCCCTCGCCTGGGCCTACTGGGTCTGTACCATCAACAATAACAACATCAATAGACTCGCCCGCAGCGTCACGCATGTATTTAATACCATCATCAAACATAACAGTTGCGCGTGCATCGTTGTTAGACTCACAAAGCTCTGGGAAGTATTTTAACGACATTTGCGTGACTACTTCGTCTATATCTATTTGCGTTACGGTTTCTACACCTGGGTGTTTTAAAACTTCACGTAATGTACCGCAATCGCCGCCGCCAATAATTACCACGTTTTTAGGTTTTGGGTGCGCTAAAAGTGCAGGGTGGCTAATCATCTCATGGTAAAAAAAGTTTTCGCGGGTAGTTACCATAGTACAGCCATCGATGATCATTAAATTACCAAAGTCTGTGGTTTCGAACATTTCTACCTTTTGAAAAGGAGACTGTTTTTCATCCAACTTTTTGTTGATACGTAATGAAAATGCGCTGCCATCGCGGTCGCTAATTTCTGTAAACCACTTACTTTGATCTAAATTTGCCATAGTTGCTTTTACACTTTTTAAGTTGAGTATGAAAAAAGGGCAATTCTGCCAGTGCTTCGCGTTTTGCTCAATGAAATTTTAACTGCTTTGCCAATAAAGTTAGCCAGTATCGAGTTAAAGTTCAATTTTTGTTAGCGTAGGGGGTAGTGACGTATTAAAATGCGCCTTTATAGCTAATTGATTAAAGAAGAGTTGCCATGACTTGGGGTTTAGAAACAGCACGCGCTACATATAATGTTGCTCATTGGAGCGATGGCTATTTTGATATTAACGCACAAGGCGAGTTGGTTGCCTACCCAGATGGTGACCAATCTAAAAATGCGATTTCTTTAACGCAGCTCACAGAGCAATTTAAGCAGCAAGGTTTAACATTGCCGGTGTTGGTGCGCTTTACCGATATTTTAAAAAATAGAGTAGATACACTCACTCATGCATTTACCTTAGCGCGCAGCAGCCGCGAGTACCAAGGCAAGTACACGTGTGTATACCCTATAAAAGTAAATCAGCAACGCTCGGTGGTCAGTAAACTATTGGCGCACCCAAGTGGTTTAGTTGGCCTAGAGGCCGGTTCAAAACCTGAGCTTATGGCAATTTTAGGGGTAGCCGATAAACCCATTACTATTGTGTGCAATGGCTATAAAGACAGTGAGTTTTTACGTTTAGCCTGTATTGGTCAAGCCATGGGGCACAGCGTTAAAATAGTCGTCGAAAAACTCTCAGAGCTGACGACCTTACTTGAAGAAATAGATAACCTAGGCATAGAGCCTGCCATTGGTATACGTATTCGCTTAAACTCAGTAGGCAAAGGTAAGTGGCAAAATACCGGCGGCGAAAAAGGCAAATTTGGCTTAACCGCAGGCCAAGTACTTAGTGCTGTTGAGGTGCTTAAAAAGCATAATAAATTACATTTAATGCAAATGGTGCATTTTCATATTGGCTCTCAAATTGCCAACATACGCGACATACACCGCGCCCTGCGAGAATGCGCGCGCCACTTTGCTGAACTTACCCAGCTAGGAGTGCCGCTTAATACCGTTGATGTAGGCGGTGGCTTAGGGGTTGACTACGAAGGCTCAGGCTCACGCAGTGCTTGCTCGATGAACTACACCGTTGAAGAATACGCACGTAATGTGGTTAATGCTTTTGCTGAGGTGTGCGACCAACATCAACTTACGCACCCAGCCATTATCACCGAATCAGGGCGTGCTTTAACAGCGCACCACGCGGTGTTAATTACCGATGTAATAGACGTAGAAAAAGCGCCAAATCATCCAAATCCAGAACCGCCACTTAAAAACAGTGCGCTAGTGCTTGATGAAATGTGGCAGTGTTTACAGCGTTTAAACCCGCGTATGGCGCTAGAGATTTATCACGATGCGATGCACTTATTTAGCGAAGCGCACGACCAATACGTGCATGGGTTAGTAAGCATGCTAGAGTGGGCGAAAATAGAGCAATTATACTTTACTATTTTGCACCGAGTACGCGCATCACTTAGCAATAACGCGCGAGCACACCGTGAGGTACTTGACGATTTACACGAAAAGCTAGCCGATAAGCTATTTGTTAACTTCTCACTGTTTCAGTCGTTACCTGATGTATGGGGCATTGAGCAGTTGTTTCCAGTTATGCCAATCGAAAATTTAGATAAACCGCTTACCCAGCGCGCTATTATTCAAGATATTACCTGTGACTCTGATGGGCAAATTCGTGAGTACGTAGAAGGCGCGGGCATAGAAACCAGTTTACCTATACCTGAGTACCAACATGGCGAGCAATACCATATAGCCATGTTTATGGTAGGGGCTTACCAAGAAATTTTAGGTGATTTACATAACTTATTTGGCGACACCGACTCAGTGCATGTAGAGCTTAACGACGACGGTTATGTATTAACCAATGCCATTAAAGGTGATAGCGTTAAGGATGTATTAAAGTTTGTTGACTATGATAGCGCCATTTTGGCACAAAACTTTGAATTATTGGTCAACAAGCTAGCAGTGTCTGAGCAGTGTAAAGCAGGATATTTAGCCGAGCTTAATGCCGGGCTTGAAGGTTATACTTACTTCGAAGATTAACCGTACACTCTTAGAATTAAAAGCGTCGCTGTTTGGCGCGCATTGTTTAAAGGAAAGTAAATAAATGTCAGTAATCCGCAGTGTATTAAGTATTATGCTTTATACAATAAACACACTTATTTGGTTTGTGCCTATTTTTGTTTGTGGGCTATTAAAATTAATCCCTATCAAGCCTATGCAAAAGCTTTTAAGCTGGGTTGCTAAACAGTGCGCCACTATTTGGGTGTCGGTTAATAGCATTAACCAACGCTTATTCACGCCAACCAAAATTAACGTTACCGGCCTTGAAGAAACCAAATTAAAAGACTGGTACTTAGTGATTGCTAACCACCAAAGCTGGGTAGATATATTAGTACTGCAACGTGTATTTAATCGTAAAATACCTTTTTTAAATTTCTTTTTGAAAAAAGAGCTAATTTACGTGCCAATTTTAGGTCTTTGCTGGTGGGCGCTCGACTTTCCGTTTATGACCCGCACCAGCAAAGCGCAGCTAAAAAAGAACCCAAAGCTACGTGGTAAAGACATAGAAACAACCCGCAAAGCCTGTGAAAAATTTAAAGAAATGCCAGTAAGCATTGTTAATTTTGTAGAAGGTACACGTTTTACAACACAAAAACATGCTCGCCAAAATAGCCCTTTTCCGCATTTATTAAAGCCAAAAGCAGGCGGGATCGCATTTGTAATGCAAGCCATGGGTGAGCAGATATCTAAAGTGGTTAATGTGACCATTCATTACCCCGATGGCATCCCTACGTTTATGGACTTTGCCGGCGGCAAAGTGAAGCAAATTAATGTGCATGTAGACATTCGCCCAGTAAGCGAGGAGTTGATTGGTGATTACACTGGCGACTCTGAGTTTAGAGTCGGCTTTCAAAGTGAATTAAACCGTTTATGGGAAGAAAAAGAGCACACGCTTTTGCAGCTCGAACAAAACCATAAATAATAAGGTAATAAAAAATGGGCTTACAATTATGCTAAAAAAGTGGTTACCAAATTGGCTCAATGGCTTAATTGTAGGCTGCGTGATTTTTTCAAATGTAATCATTTTTGGCACCTTAGTATTACTGCTAGGCTTAATAAAGCTTGCCCTGCCTTTTTCTATAATTAACACCATACTGCATAGCGTGTACCGAGGCTGGTGTAACGGCAATCGGTTTGGCTTGTGGCTGGGCTGCGCCAATATAAAAGTAAACATTAACGGCGATGTAAACTCAAAAAGTTGGTACTTACTAATTTGTAACCACATGAGCTGGTTAGATATTGTGGTACTTAGCTCAATTAATGCTTTACCTGCACCAAAGTTTTTTTTAAAAGACGAATTAAAGTATGTGCCATTTATTGGCTCTGGTGCATGGGCTATGGGCATGCCTTTTATGAAGCGCGTAACTAAAGCGCAGCTTGCTAAAAACCCCAAGCTTAAAGGGCTAGATGTTGAGCGTACCAAGCAAAGCTGTCGTAATTTTAGGAATAATCCCACCACCATAATTAATTTTGTTGAAGGCACCCGCTACACGCACGCAAAGCATGCAAGCCAGCAAAGCCCGTTTAAACATTTACTCAAGCCCAAAGCGGGCGGGATTGCCTTTGCACTTGAGGTACTTGGCGAGCAATTTGACGCCATGCTAAATACCAGTGTGGTGTACAGCGGCAGCACAAGCCATGTTTGTCGTAATATTTTAAAGGGCGAGCTTGATTCAATTTATGTTTCTATTGACGTTGTTGCTATAAACCAGCAAATGTTAGGTAGTTACCAACACGACAAAGCATTTAGAAGCCACTTTCAAAAGTACGTTAATGAGCTATGGGTTGCTAAAGACGCGCAACTTGCCAGCATTTATGCCCAACACGATTTACCTGAGCCTCCCATTTGTAAGGAAATAGAAACACTATGACCAATACCCACCTGCAGGAGCTAATCGCTCCTTGGTTTGAAAAAGTACCCGACGCAGATTTTTTAAGTGCAATTACTGCAGCCTCTATTGGTGTTTTTTCGTTGTTAGTGGTGTATTTATTTACACGCCGATTAATGCTGCCAGGCATTCAAAAAGTGGTAACTAAATTATCTCCAGAGCGCATAGGGTTACTTTCTCCGTTGCTTACAAAACTTAATAAGCGCATAGCCGGTATGCTATGTAGCGTGCTTTTTTTAGCAACCTTCGACAGCGTTTACCCTGTTAATGAGCTCAGTGCAGAAATACTAAAAACCATTGGCCAAGGTATATTAATTATTCATGTAGGCTTTATTTTTAGCAGCATTGTAAGCATTGCCGGCGCTATTTATAACCAGCTAGATTTTGCCCGCGAAGTGCCAATTCAGGGCTTATTACAAGTTGTTAAGCTGATCACCTTTATTGTGTGTGCAATTTTAATAGTCAGCATTGTGCTTGAAAAATCGCCTACCTATATTTTGTCGGGTTTTGGTGCGATAGCCGCTGTTACTTTATTGGTTTTTAAAGACACTATTTTAGGCTTTGTAGCCAGTATTCAAATTGCGGCAAACCGATTAGTTACTTACGGCGATTGGATTCAAGTAGAAAACTACGGCGCCGACGGTGAAGTAATAGACTTAGGGCTAAACACCGTAAAAGTGCGTAACTGGGATAACACCATTACGACTATTCCTACTTATATGCTGGTAGCAGGGTCGTTCAAAAACTGGCGAGGGATGCAAGAGTCTGGCGGCCGACGTATTAAGCGCTCACTTAATATTGATATGCACAGCATATGCTTAGTAAGTGACGAATTTAGAAAACAAATAGATGCAGCTATACCACTGCATGAATATATACGTGTTGCCTCGCTGCCTGATCCGGTCTCTAACTTAGGCTTATTTCGCCGCTACGCCGAGGGCTATTTAAAGCAGCATAACAGAATAAATACCTCACTGACGCTCATGGTGCGTGAGCTACAACCAATGAACCACGGATTACCGATTGAGTTTTATTGCTTTAGTGAAGACAAACGCTGGATATCTTACGAGCATTTACAAGCCGAAATTATGGATCACTTATTGGCAGTGTTGCCAGTATTTGGCCTTAGAGCGTATCAAAGTGTTAGCGGACAATTAAGCCCGCCTAATGCACAGCAAACCGATAAGCCGACCTTTAAAGTAATGGCAAATAGTGCTGAACAAGACCCACACTAGTAAATAAAGCTAATAGCCACCAAATAGGTGGCTTTTTCATTCTTAGCCATGCAAAAGCGGCAATAACCAGTGCAACCTGCCATAGGCTGTGAACGGCTGATGTCCAAATAGGTGAGTACAAAGCCGCCGCTAAAAAGCCGACTACGGCAGCGTTAAGCGCAGCAATAGAGCTTGCAAAGCGAGGTTTACTTGCCAGGTTTAACCAGCTTTTTTGAAACGCCAGCATTAATAAAAAACCCGGTGTAAAAATAAGTAGGGTTGCAGCTATGGCCCCTATTAAGGGTTGCTCTGAAGAGAGTTGCGCGCCTAAGTAAGTAGCTATTGTAAACATGGGGCCAGGGATAGCTTGAGCACTGGCATACGCACTTAAAAATTGATCGTTACTTAGCGCTGGTACGCCAGCTTGCAATACAGGCAATACCACGTGTCCGCCCCCAAATACCATAGCGCCCGCTTGGTAAAAAGGAGCAAACAAAGCAAGGCCATCACCTAAAGGTATAAAGCTAATAGCGAGTAGTAATACAAATAAGCCTAAAGGGAGCCACCTAAACGCGCTTTTAGTATCTGCTTTAGGCTCAGTCTGGGTGTTGAGTTGTAACAGAGGCCAAATTGCGCCTATAGCAGCGGCACTCACTAAAATAGCTATTTGCGTGCCAAGTAAAGGAAATAGTAATAAAGCCAAGGTACTCATTACTGCGATAAGCTTGAGCGCAGCGCTTGTACAAAAGCTTTTTGCCATAGTGAGTGTTGCATCGGCCACAATAACAACCGCAAATAGTTTTAAGCCCGCAATAATAGCAAAGTAAACAGCATCAAACTGATGCGCGCTTACCGCTAATAACAACATGATTAAAAAAGACGGTAAGGTAAAGGCTATAAATGCGGTAATGCCACCAATAACCCCCGCCCGCTCAACACCAATTGCAAAACCCACTTGGCTTGAACCAGGCCCGGGCAGCGCTTGGCTTAAACTAATAAGCTGCGCGTAGCGGGTATCGCTTAACCAGTTTAATGTGTCTACAAAGTGGCGTTTAAAATAGCCTAAATGGGCAGCAGGGCCACCAAAACTCATGCAGCCAAGTAAAAAAAACTGTCTAAAAATAGCGACTAACATTGAGCTCATATCCTTTTAAAAGTTCATTAAATTGTCACAAAGGAGTATGACACTTTTATTAAATGCATACATTAATTCGTAATTTACAAATAATACCAATCCACTTAATTAA
>NZ_PNCY01000125.1:0-203 GCF_005887105.1 Pseudoalteromonas sp. S2893
TGGATGGCACTCACATTACCCCTAACAACCGCAACTTTGATTTAGAGCCCTTTGTAGAGTACAAACGCCATTTATATTTATTTACCAAAAATAGAACAAAACCTATCGATGGCATAACCAAAGTTTATAAAGAAGGAGATCATGCAGCAAATATAGATCATAACATAATTGATTAAATTTAAAACATCCACAACTCTAGAAAA
>NZ_PNCY01000126.1:0-275 GCF_005887105.1 Pseudoalteromonas sp. S2893
AATGTCTCAGCACCTGTAACATTTGGCGCTGCTTTAAGTTATTCTACTTTTTTAGGCCTATCAGCCATCGGTGTGGTAGGAGCTAAGTATTCAACATTCGGTACCAGACTTAATAAACGATGCACTAATTGATGCTCAAAGCCATTAATAACCGAAAGCGCAACAATTAACACCGCCACCCCTAATAAAATACCAACAGAAGAGGCTTTGGAAATAAAGCTTACAAATTCGTTTTTTTCGTCTTTATGGCAATAATTCGCTCTAAAGCGTTCACT
>NZ_PNCY01000127.1:0-318 GCF_005887105.1 Pseudoalteromonas sp. S2893
GTTACGTTAAAAATTGTCATGCAAAAAATCAAAGCGCATTTGCCAAGGCTGGTGGTGAGTGTCGGGCGATTGTTTGTAAAATGCCTTTACGAGAAAACGTATATCCCGCTCTAAATTTACAAACGGGGCTTTAAAATCAATATGCTCAATAATGCGCTTTATTGTGGGCTTTAATCCATCCACCACTGGAAAGTAGCTGCGGTACTCTGCCTCAACAGGAATGGCAGGGGCATCTTTTATTGTGGCTTGTACAAATATTAAGTCGTTATGGAATTACCGGGTGAGGTACAAACGGCTAAATACGTAGTAATAATATGT
>NZ_PNCY01000128.1:0-238 GCF_005887105.1 Pseudoalteromonas sp. S2893
TACTCACCCGACAAAACCTAATTAAAATAAAAGAGCAATCAATAACGGTTAGCACTCTCGCGGCACTAGACTTACCTGGTCTAAGCGAAGAGCGCAGATTAGGTTTTGTATCTGGTCTTGCTATCTTAATTGCGCTATTTGAATCGCTTGAAATTGAAAAAATGGGAATAGCTGGCGGTGCACTACGCGAAGGTGTGCATTACAGTATGTTGCCCGAGCTTCATAACAGCGACCTTCC
>NZ_PNCY01000129.1:0-357 GCF_005887105.1 Pseudoalteromonas sp. S2893
GTTAACTCTGCATTAGGGTATGTTTGCACCTGATAGTTAAACTGCTGTATTAACAACTTTTGTTGTCTAGCTTTAAGGCCGTCTTAATACTGCTGTTAGCTAAAATAACGCCCCTGCAAAGTAACCCCCATTTGAAGTTCGAAAAACAAGGTTTGCGTATAGTGCTCACCGAGTTTTTGTACATCATTTGGTTTTGATGGGTTTACTCTAAACCCAACGACTTGCACATCGGGGGAAATTACTAAAAAATCCTTTAATACAGCAGGTTCTTTGTTTGCTCAAATAAAGCAGTGGCTAAACGGGCTTAACTTATTATTTAAATCTTCTAGCTCTCGCGTGGGATCCCAGACGTGATTT
>NZ_PNCY01000130.1:0-256 GCF_005887105.1 Pseudoalteromonas sp. S2893
TTTAAATGAATGAGGTTATCAATATGGTGTTTGTAGCTCAAGACAATAAATGCCAAGTTTTTTTATAAGATGATAGAACCTATTTATTTTTTGGACTGCAGTTTAATAACACAGACAACACACACGAGAACACACATGCAAAATCTAATTAATAGGGCGTTATCCAGTTTAGTGTTTATCGCGTCTTTGGCGTGCTATGCAATGGGTAATGCCTCCGGCGGAATAATGCTTTTAGCGGCGGGGTTTTTATTGGAGT
>NZ_PNCY01000131.1:0-283 GCF_005887105.1 Pseudoalteromonas sp. S2893
GGCCAGTTAAAAATAGTAGTGTGGCTTGGTGAAACTCCTAGTGACCCATCGAAGAAAACCTATCTACTTTCTAACTCTTATACAAAAGAATTTGAATTATTTAATCAGTCAAGTGTACAAAGCAACCTTGGTGATAAGTATCCCGGTATTTGGAATAAACTAAACTTAAATCAAAAAAGAATTCTAGAAATTACTGTAAAAAATTGAGAGTTAAAAGCTACCCATGGGCTTATAAGTTTTTCAGTTAAAAAAGACTTTATTGACCATACAGATGTATCATTTA
>NZ_PNCY01000132.1:0-271 GCF_005887105.1 Pseudoalteromonas sp. S2893
AGAGTTAAACTATCCATGATGTGTAGACGTTTTAACAAGAGTCTTGAATTAACTCAAGACAGTAATCATAGTTTTGTAGCTGCTTTGAACTTTCGATCTGGTTTAGAGAGCAACGAATTACATAAAACTAGCTTTGATTTAAACATGCAATATAACGCAAAGCGTTTTGCTGCTAACCTGGTGGCTGGATGGTGTGATAAAGCTTGAAGGGCGCGTGCGGCGTAGCAGCTATGTCGGGTATGCCTCGGCTGTCGCATCGCGTTTGCAGTTG
>NZ_PNCY01000133.1:0-412 GCF_005887105.1 Pseudoalteromonas sp. S2893
ACTATAAACTACCTCGCCCATATGCCATAATCTAAATAATTAATAATTTTAGTAACTGCGAGGGTAGTTAAGCGTGTTTAAGTTAACTAATCAGGGTTTTCATCATGGCATATCAAGAGCAAAATCAAGCAACAATCTACTGGCACCATTATGAAACTTGGGGGGCGAGCCCTCAAAAGGATAAGCCGAGCCAGTTTGCGGGGAGTCGTACCGACCTTGATTTAAAAATAATTGGCGAGCCGCTTAATGAATATTGTAAGCCGATAGCGGATTACTTGCCTCACCATGAGGCAAGTTGAATTACCGGTATTACGCAACATAGTGGCGATGCAAAAAGGTTTGGTTGAGGCTGATTTTATATACAAAATTCAAGCTGAATTTAGTGCTCCAAACACCTGTGAGTCTGGTTATA
>NZ_PNCY01000014.1:0-238566 GCF_005887105.1 Pseudoalteromonas sp. S2893
TCAACCAGCAACACGCAGCAATAACTAAATTAGCTACTGTGTAGCAAACCAAATCTTATATTGTGTGTGTAAGATGTTGTCAGTGTGAAAAGCGGTTCATGTGAGGTGGTGACCTTATATGGGCCGTTTTTGTTTTATAAACACGATTACCTGCCCCACCGTTTTATACCAATTCGCTTAAATTTAGTATTATTCAACTATAAAGTTATGTTTTTGTTTAAGCTCTTCAATGGCATTTTCATTGTCTTTTAAAAATACATTAAACTTTTTAACGAGCTGTGGGTGTTTAATGCTCGATAACATAAATGCTTGGTGATCAACAGGCAACTGATGTTGAAAAAACACAGGGACGGGAGTATCAAAAAATTCTTCTATATTGTATTTAAGTACATCGTGTGAAATATATATACAATCGACTCGCTCTTTATGCAGCAAATAAATCATCTCAATAACGTTATCATTTTCGAGTACTTGCAAGCCTGGCATTGAGGTTAACTTTTCAAGCCCTTGCAATGTAAAGCCACGCACTTTTGCAAGTGATTTACAATCTTCAAGTTTAATATTGTCCTTTAAGCTCGCTATCCCTGTATGTGTAACTAATGAAGGCACAGAATAATTAATATCTTCTTGATGCTGATTTTTATAACTTACTTGCCAATTAGGGTTGTCGGGGTATTTAAAGTCAACATGGTGATGCTCTATAAATTCTTTATAAAGGCGCGGAATAGGCAAAGTGTAAAATTCAAATTTAATATTTTGTTGTTTTGCAAATAGTTCCAGTAACTCTTTACTAAAACCAAAATAATCACGCTTATTAGTGCCACTGCCATCGTAATAAGGCAGGTATTCTATATTCTCTACCCCTATTACATATTTTTCGGTTGGCTGTGCTAATACAGGGCTTATAGTTATAAGCCCTGATACAAGTGCTAACGTGTTAATCAGTTTGATAGTAAAATGCCGTTTATATCGTTTGGATTATTAATTTATATATCATAATCACAGTTAATTAAAGTTTAGATTTATTAAATATAAAAGAGCGAATTAATCGCTCTTATAAATTAGCTTTTGTCACGAGGTATAAACTCTAACACAGTAGCATTAATACAGTATCTATCTGTGCCTCTTGGCCCCTCACCTTTAAATAAATGCCCTAAATGTATACCTGTGCTTTTTGATTTAAGCTCAATTCGAGTCATCCCCCAGCTGGTATCTTTATGCTTAGTAACACTATTTTTAACCGGATGTTTAAACGACAGCCACCCCGTGCCCGAATTAAATCTATCGCGGGTATCAAATAATGGCTCACCACTTAATTTATCAACAAATACGCCATCGGGAGTGTTTTTAAATTCTTTATACTCCTTACAATAAGGTCTGTCGGTGCGCTCATTAAATGCGACTTCGTAGGCATCACTATCGCCTAGTTTAAATGCGCCAAGCGCTTTGTAAAATTCGGCGGGGCTTGCATAGCCTTGACGCGCGTACACCTCTTTTCCATTTTCTAAAAACAAAATGGTGGGGGTTGCCCAAGTTGCCGATTTTATAGTTAGGCCTTTAAGCTCATCAGCATGGCGAAATGTCAGTGGGATTGAACCTTTGTAATTGTTAGCGACTGTTTTTTTAAATTTTTCACAGTAAGGGCAGTATTCGCGCGAATCAAGTACCACAATCTGCTTGCCCGTGAGTAAAACGTTATTGTCTACATCTGCTTTTTTAGTTTTATTAAATACCACACCCGTGGCGTGATCTGGGCAATAGCCATTTGGATTCTTTTGTAAATAATTTTGATGGTACTCCTCAGCAGATACAAACCCCTCAAGCGGTTTTATTACTGTTTTAATTGCCCCATAACCGGCTTCACTTAATAACGGTTGATACTCGGCTTTAACTTGCTCTGCAAGCTGCGCTTGCTCTTTAGTGGTAGTAAGAATAATTGATCGATACTGCGTGCCAATATCATTACCTTGGCGATTCAATTGTGTAGGATCGTGGCTTTCAAAGTAATTTTGTAATAGCGCTTTAGAAGAAATGATATTGCTGTTGTACATCACTTGCACTACTTCAGCGTAGTTGTTTTCGTCAAACCGGCGAGATTGGTCGGTGATATTTTTATAGCTTGCTTTAAAGCCGTGCCCGTCTGCATAGCCTGACTCTGCATCAATAACCCCTTCTAGTGCTTCGTAGCGCTTTTCGGCTCCCCAAAAACAACCAGAACCTAACACAATGGTTTTTATATGCATTGTGGCCTCTACGTTGCTGTGCTCTATTTTTTCGGTTGATAAAGCAAAACAGCCGGCGCTAAATGTAATAGCGGCGCCTAATAAATAAACTGAGCGAGAAAATGTCATAAATACCTCTTAATACCTACGTGTTTTAATTAAGACCCAACATCCCTTGTTTTAATTTCAGTAAATAAATACGTGCTAAATTTGAATACAGTTTGAGTCTGCATATCTTTTTCGTTTATTTTTCTTATGGCTAGGTACTGAATAAATTGACAAAACTATGTTAGCTTTGCTGCACGTTGTATAAAAAGATTAAATTATGACTGCATTTTTACAGGTATTTACTTTAACAAATAACAGTTTGCTATTAGATGCCACACAGCATAAACAAAACAATGTGTTAGACACTCAAAAAAAAATTTGGGCACTCACTAAGCAGCTAAAGCAAAGTAACGAATTTATTGATTTAGTCCCAGGCATGAACTCTTTAACGCTTTATTTAAAATCGGCAAGTAATTTAGAAAAATGGCAAAACGCCTTGCCTGATTTATGGGACAAAGTACAAGCAACAACATTTAAAGGCACTCACCATAAAATATACACTACTTATGAAGGAGAAGATTTAGATTTTGTTGCCAAACAAACTAATTTAACACCCCAGCAAATTATTCAAATACATAGCCAAGCCACTTACCACGTTTTATTTTTAGGGTTTCAGCCCGGGTTTGCTTACCTACATGGTTTAGATTCACGCTTGTATATCCCACGCAGAGACACCCCGCGTACTAAAGTACCTAAAGGTGCCGTTGCTTTAGGCGCAGAGCAAACTGCCATCTACCCAGCAGAAACACCTGGCGGTTGGCATATCATCGGCCACACAAACACGCCCCTTTTTGATAGCACACACTCAGATCCTTGCTTATTTAAACCCGGCGACACGCTATCGTTCGTTTCAATAAACACAGTGCAAGGAGCATAAAGTGATAAAAGTTCTTAAACCCGGCGTACAACTTACAATTCAAGATGGCGGGCGCTGCGGTTATCGTCATTTAGGTGTAAGCCAAGCGGGTTGTTTAGACCCTTACGCACAAATCATTGCCAATAAATTAGTGGGTAACAACGATAATGAAGCTGTCCTTGAGGTTACGTTAGGCCTGTGCGAGTTACAGTTTGAAACCGATACTATTATTGCCCTACAAGGTGCTGATTTAAACGCTGCGCTTGATGAAACGCCCTTGTACCCTGGCTGGAGTTACCAAGTAAGAGCCAAACAAACTTTAAGCTTTGATACAGGCCGCGCTGGTTTGCGTGCCTATGTAGCCGTACAAGGTGGTATTGATGTTAAAGATATCATGGGCTCAAAATCCACCGATTTAAACGCGCTCTTTGGTGGTTTAGCAGGTAAAGCACTTAGCGAGGGCGACATGATTCCTATTAAAACATCGCCCGTGCCAATAACGCGCTTTATACAGCGCGGCGCTATTACTCCGCCTAAACTAAAGGTGATTAGGGTACATGCAAGCCCACATGCGCAACTATTAGGTGATACGCTACTTAAACAGTTTTTTTCAACGGCGTTTAAAGTAAGCCATAACAGCAACAGAATGGGCCTTAGGCTAACAAACGAAAGTGCCCTAACTCATAGTCACTCACTTGCCTCTCTTGGTACAGGCCCAGGCTCTATTCAATTACCGCCCAGTGGTGAGCCTATTGTATTACTTAACGACGCACAAACAACCGGTGGCTACCCATTACTTGGCACGGTAATAGAGGCTGATTTACATCAATTTGCGCAATTTAGACCCGGTGACTCAATTGAATTTAAGCAAGTAACCCATGAACAAGCTAACTTAGCAAAACAAAAGCTTAAAGGTCACTTACATCAGCTCAGCTTGGCACTTAAATACAGTTAACTTTAAGGTGAGCTATAAACCTATTACAAGGAGCTAATAAAAGTACAAGCGGCGCTCTACTTAACTTGCAATAGGTAGGCGTAGATTGGTTAATTATAAGTAAGCGAAGTTTGGTTAATTAAGCGTATAAAATTAAAACACGCTAACGCAAAAAATTATAATAAGGCAATTTAAGCTCTGCTTTAATTTTCGCACATACTTGGTGCATTTGTGCAGTGTGCTTGTTTGCAAACACTGCGCTAAATGCCCTATTAACGACACTTTAAACACCAAAGGTGTTGTAAATATAACCGCACTTGTGCGCAGCGCACTACTTTGGTGCGCGCACTTTTCAGTTGGTGCATAAATTATTCTTAATTAATTGTAAAAGCAGTGTGACTTGAGTAATTATTTCTGATAAAACAAGGTTTCGCAGCACAGCAAAGTTGCCCTGCTGCACACATAATAGGAATGAGGAGTTACTATGTGTTCAATTTTTGGTGTATTAGATATTAAATCTAACGCCACTCAGTTGCGTACCCAAGCAATTGAAATGTCAAAACTACTAAGGCACCGTGGCCCTGATTGGTCTGGTGTGTATTCATCTGAAAAAGCGATTTTAGTGCATGAACGCTTAGCCATTGTTGGTGTATCAAGCGGCGCACAACCATTATATAACCCTGAAAAAACAAATATTTTAGCGGTTAACGGCGAAATTTATAACCACAAAGAGCTTGCAGCAGAGTTAGAGGTTGATTTTGAATTTCAGACTCAATCAGACTGTGAAGTTATTTTAGCGTTATACAAACAAAAAGGGCCTGAGTTTTTAGATGACTTAAATGGTATTTTTGCATTTTGTTTATACGATGAAGAAAACGATGCGTACTTAATTGGCCGCGATCACATTGGTATTATTCCGCTTTATACTGGTCACGATGAGCATGGTAATTTTTATGTTGCCTCTGAGCTTAAAGCGCTTTCACCAATTTGTAAGCACATTGAAGAGTTTCCACCAGGGCACTACCTATACAGCAAAAATGGTGAACTAACGCCTTATTATAAGCGCGATTGGGAAACCTTTGATGCAGTTAAAGATAACAGCGCACAAGCGCAAGACGTAAAAGAAGCGCTAGAAAGCGCTGTAAAACGCCAGCTAATGTGTGATGTACCGTATGGCGTATTGCTATCGGGCGGTTTAGACTCGTCGGTTATTTCGGCTATTACGCAACGTTTTGCTGCTAAACGTATTGAAGATAACGATGAAAGCGACGCATGGTGGCCTAAGCTGCATTCTTTTTCTGTTGGGCTTGAGGGTTCACCTGATTTAGCCGCTGCGCAAAAAGTAGCGGATATGATTGGCACAGTACATCACCCTATTCACTTTACCATTCAAGAAGGTATTGATGCGCTTCGTGAGGTTATTTACCACATTGAAACGTACGATGTAACCACCATCCGTGCTTCAACGCCAATGTATTTAATGGCGCGCCAAATTAAAGCTATGGGTATTAAAATGGTATTATCGGGCGAAGGCGCTGATGAACTATTTGGTGGCTATTTATACTTCCATAAAGCACCAAACGCACAAGAGTTTCATGAAGAGCTAAACCGTAAAGTGTCAAAGCTGCATATGTTTGACTGTTTACGTGCCAATAAGTCAATGGCTGCATGGGGCGTAGAAGCACGCGTACCGTTTCTTGATAAAGAGTTTGTTGATGTGGCTATGCGTATCAACCCTGAAGCAAAAATGTGTAAAGATGGCAAAATTGAAAAGCACATTTTACGCGAAGGCTTCGATGGCTACCTGCCTGAAGAAGTACTGTGGCGTCAAAAAGAGCAATTCTCAGACGGTGTTGGCTACAGCTGGATAGACACGTTAAAAGAGTTTGTAAACGAGCAAGTAAGCGACCAAGAGCTTGCTAACGCTAAGTTTAAGTACCCTATTAACACGCCAGATTCTAAAGAAGCGTATTACTATCGCTCTATTTTTGAATCACACTTCCCAGGTGATGCATCAGCTAAATGTGTACCACATGGTAAGTCGGTTGCGTGTTCAACCCCTGAAGCACTTGCATGGGATGCATCATTTCAAAATAATGCTGATCCTTCAGGCCGTGCTGCTGGCGTTCACAACGACGCGTATGCAAGCAAAGGCTAAACGCGCCCTTTTATCGCAACGTAGGCTACAACAGCCTAGGTTGCGATATATAAAGTACCTTTATTCAGTTCCTGTATTTTCTAGTTCACAGCATAACTTAGCCGGTTCAAGTGCGTTAATTGTTATTTATACGCAAGGGTTAAGTACGCGTGTAATGCAAAAAATTGCATCAAATTCGCAGCACCCTGCTAGCGTTTTTTTAAATGAAAGTGAAATTTCTCACCGTGTATGTAACATTCGCTGGTTTAACCAAACATCAGAAATTAAGCGCTGCGGCCATGGCACCCTTGCTGCTGCAAAATGTTTATTAGCACACTTTGGTTTTTGCCCTTCACACTTTATTTCAAACGATAAAGAACGGTTTAAAATAAAGCGAGCTACAGGCCGGGTACAACTTCAGCTAGCGGCTATTAATTTAAAAAAGAGTGATGAGGTTAACAGCCTTAGTGATGTGTTTTCGCACTCTATAAAAGCAACTTACTCAACAGCTTATAAAAATGGCTATACCGTTGTACTGTTTAAAAACATGGCTGATTTAAAGCATTTACAGATTAATTTTACACATTTAGTAAATGTGCATAACAATGCGGTAATTGCACTGCAAATACATAGTGTTAATAAAAACAGCGCAAGCGCATATTTTAGGTATTTTGCGCCGCAATTTGGGGTAAATGAAGATACGGCTACAGGCTCTGCTGTGTCGGTTATTGCGCCCCTTATTTTTAGACTATATGGTTTAAATAAAGTAACCCTTTTGCAGCAGTCACCAAAGGGCGCGCTGCTAAACTATACGTTTAGCAGCAATCAGGTAGTTGTAAGTTAAGCTATTACATTGGCCTTAGTAGGCAAAGTGCAAAGTAGCTTTTCTCATCTTGCCATGTTTGTTCAAGCGATAAATTAGCCTGAGCAGCAAGATTTTTAAACGACTCAAGCGTATATTTGTGCGAGTTTTCAGTGTGAATGCTCTCTCCCGCTACAAAGTCTATTTGCTTATCGTTAATAACCACGCTTTGATTACACTTGCTCACTAAATGCATTTCAATGCGGCTGTGCACTTCGTTAAATCGCGATTCATGTTTAAAATTATCTAAAATAAACGTGCCATTTAATTCGTTATTTATACGCTGGAGCAAGTTTTTATTAAAGGCGGCGGTAATGCCGGCTTTGTCATCGTAAGCATCAAGTAACACTTGTCGCTCTTTTACTAAATCAATACCGATTAATACATAGCCATCAACACCGCATAAACGGTGGAAATTATTCATTATTTCAATGGCTTTTACTGGCGCAAAGTTACCGAGTGTAGAGCCTGGAAAATAAACTAAATTTGTTTGGCTGTCTAAGGCGGTGTCTTTTGTTAACTGCTTAACCATTTGGCTATGGGTAAAATCACCTAGCAATGGCGTAATGGCCAGCTCCGGAAATAACGGTGATAAATGCGCTAACGAGTAATTAAGCATCTCTGATGATATTTCAAAAGGAACAAAGGTTTTCACATTGCTCATATGGGCGAGTAAATACGCGACCTTTTTACCCGAGCCACAGCCTGGCTCAATAATTGATAGGTTCTCAGGCAGTCTATTAGCGATAGCTTTTGAGTAATCTTCTAATATGGCAAGTTCAGTGCGGGTAACATAGTACTCTTGCAATGAGGTTATTTGCTCGAATAAAGCCGCCCCTTTATCATCGTAAAAATACTTACACGGCAGCGACTTTTGCTGTTGAGCAAGTCCATGTAATACATCATTTAAAAAGTCTAGATCGGTTATTGATTGCTGATTAATTGCTGTTACTTGGCTCATAGTATGTCCTTTGCTAGTCTAATGCCGCTGCACATCCACGCTTGGTGCGGATAAAAAAAGTTTCGATAGGTCTGTCTTAAATGATCTTTTGGGGTAAACACACACCCACCACGCAAAACCATTTGGTTATTCATAAATTTACCATTGTATTCCCCTGCGGCTCCGCTAAAGGGTTTAAAGCCTGGGTAAGGTAAATAGGCGCTATTAGTCCACTGCCAACATGTATCGCTTAACTGCGAGATAACATCTGGGTTTTTACATACACTTGGCGTAAGCAAATCGTTGTGCTGTTGCTTAAGTGCTTGCTGCTGCGCTACATACTCCCATTCAAACTCAGTAGGTAGGCGCGCATTTACAAAATTAGCGTAAGCTGCCGCTTCAAAATAACTTACATGGCTCACTGGCGCATCTAAATTTAAAGGCTGCAGTCCGTAGAGAGTAAATTCAAACCACTGCCCGTCAATATACTGCCAGTATAAAGGGTGACTAAGTTGCTCGGTATTTATACTAGCCCAGCCATCACTTAACCAAAATGAAGGGTTTTTATACCCGCCCGCCTCTATAAATTGTAAGTACTCTCTATTAGTCACTAATCGATTAGCAAAACTAAACGCATGGATAAGGGCTTGATGTTTAGGTTGTTCGTTATCGTACGAAAAGCCGTTTTTAGCATCAGCCCCTATATTGGTTATGCTTTGGCTAAATTCGGTATATTTTAAAGTGCCTAACGAATCGCTCACCTTTATTAAGTTATTTGGGGTTTGGCTGTAGGCAGGAAAGCTTGGATTAACCGAAAAATTATATTTAATATCCATTAGCATGAGCTCTTGATGTTGCTGCTCATGATTCAGCCCAAGTTCTATAATATTGCACAGTGTTTGGTTAGTGCCTAATTGAAGCAGCTCGTTTAGCGCATTATCAACATAAGCTCTGTAGCGCAACACCACCTCTAAACTGGGGCGAGATAAACATCCTCTATTAGCACGCTTAAATTGCTCACCTATGCCGTTATAGTAGGAGTTAAAAAGCATCTTAAATTGTTCATCAAAGAGAGTGTAGTTAGGCAGATACTTAGCAAGTAAAAATGTTTCAAAAAACCACGTGGTGTGAGCTAAGTGCCATTTCATTGGGCTTGCATCTTCCATTGCTTGTAGTTGGCAATCTTCTGCGCTGAGGTTTTTTATAAGTGTAAGACTATGTTGGCGAATTGACTGAAATTGAGCGTGTATTTTTTCAGTGCTGGGCGCTTCATTCGTTTTCGTGTTTAGCATATTAAAGTTAGTCCTTTTCACTCTTTGCGATTAAATAAAGCCTACTCCAGATTTTACCTTTATGCATGTTACATAATGATTAAATCAAACCCTCTACCCATTTAAAACGTAGACTAATGTATTAACGACTAAACGAGTTTGGTGGCGCTGCTTTAATTTTAGTTTAATAACAAACTAATTTTTAACACTCACTGAATTAACAATAGCTTATCTTTTTAGTGATAAATAGCTTTTAGCGCTAAGTAATCAGGCATACATAACCAAATAGTTTTACATTTACGATTTAACTCATACACTATTAAGGGTATGATCAGCGATTAATTTAGTTAGTCCTCAAATAAGTTTTATTGTAAATAATGCAACTTACTTTGTGGCTAATTAACTTAGTGTTATGCCGGAACTCTCTGGCTTGTTAGGACAACATAAGAGGTATTCATGAGCGAAAATCATGACAAGTATAGTATTGATAATACGGACTACACCGTAGGTCAGGATAACGTGCAAAAATGGGGATTTGATATACATAATCCTGTTTTTGGTATTAGTGCCGGTTTGATTGTCATCTTTTTAGTCGCCATTCTCGTTTCAGATGCGCAAACAGCCAAAGCAACGCTTGATGGTATTAAGCTCGATATAATAAATAACTTTGATGCGTTTTTTATGTGGGCAGCAAACTTCTTTGTTATATTTTGTTTGGCATTAATTGTATCGCCATATGGTAATATTCGTTTAGGCGGAGAAGGTGCTAAACCAACGCACTCGCGTATGTCATGGCTTGCCATGTTATTTGCCGCTGGTATGGGGATTGGGTTAATGTTTTGGGGTGTTGCAGAGCCTGTAGCTTACTTTACCGGCTGGTACGAAACCCCACTTAATGTAACCGCAAATACGCCAGAGGCTGCAAAAGTGGCAATGGGTGCAACCATGTTTCACTGGGGTCTTCACCCGTGGGCTATTTATGCCGTTGTAGCGCTCTCACTTGCGTTTTTTACTTATAATAAAGGTCTTCCTTTATCAATCCGTTCAATTTTTTATCCACTATTAGGCGACAGAGCTTGGGGCTGGCCTGGTCATATTATTGATATTCTTGCCGTGCTTGCCACTTTGTTTGGCCTTGCAACCTCGTTAGGTTTAGGCGCGCAGCAGGCTTCTGCAGGTATTAATCATGTATTTGGAACTGATGGCGGTGTAGGCGCACAATTATTGGTTATTATAGGCGTTACCTTACTGGCTATTATCTCAGTAGTACGCGGCATTGATGGCGGCGTAAAGGTCCTTAGTAATATAAACATGCTCATTGCATTTGCCTTACTCCTGTTTGTTGGTTTAGTTGGCTTTGCTGTGGCAATCGGTAACGTACCAAATACGGTTATGGGTTATGTTGAAAATATTATTCCACTGAGCAACCCACATGGCCGTGAAGACGAAACATGGATGCACGGTTGGACTGTATTTTACTGGGCATGGTGGATTTCGTGGTCACCGTTTGTAGGTATGTTTATTGCGCGTGTTTCTCGTGGTCGTACAATTAGAGAGTTTTTAATCGCTGTATTATTAATTCCTACTGCGGTTACTATTTTATGGATGTCTATTTACGGCGGCATTGCAATACACCAAGTTGTACAAGGTGTAGGTAGCTTAGGCGTAAACGGTTTAACCGATGTACCTATGGCGATGTTCCAAATGCTAGACGAACTACCTATGTCGAGCGTGCTTTCGTTCCTTGCTGTTGTTTTAGTATTAGTATTTTTCATTACCTCTTCTGACTCGGGTTCGTTAGTTATCGACTCAATTACAGCAGGCGGTAAAGTGGATGCGCCAGTACCACAACGCATCTTTTGGGCTACGGTTGAGGGCTCTATTGCTGCTGCTCTATTATGGATTGGCGGTACAGAGGCGATTCAAGCATTACAAGCGGGTGCTGTTTCAACAGGTCTTCCGTTTACTTTAGTGTTACTACTAATGTGTGTAAGCCTATTATTAGGATTACGTACTGAGCCTCGCGCTGTTAAATAATTAGTCGCTTGCCAGTAAACTAAAAAAATGCCGCATAATATGCGGCGTTTTTATTAGCTAAGCTAAACGCTGGTTAATAAGTTTAAACCTGTATTACACTCGCTAGAATTTAAAATAGATTTAACTTAGTAATTCAGCCAATGGCGTATCATCGCGGTAATGGTATTGCAGCTGTGCAATCAACAGCTCTGCTGTGGCTAATGCATCAGTTAGCGCATTGTGATTATGATAAGCAGGCAAAGAGTATCGACTGCGGCAATCTGTGAGCCTAAGTGAGCCTACCTTTTGATTAAACAAACGCCCTATTAAGCCTTGGCGGGCGCGCAACGCTCGTTGCTCAATTTCCATGGTATCGACTAATGCAAACTGGATCCCTTCGTTAATTCTCGTAAGTAATGCATTGTTTAAAAAGTGCCGCTCTATCGCTGCATAATGCACCACCACCACTTTACCACTAAGTGCATTAAGTAGCGGCCCTAGTCGAGAGGTTAAATCGGGAGCATCATCCACTTCTGAATGCGTAATACCATGAATAACAATCGACTCCTCGCTTAAGCTTTTACGAGGCTGTACTACCCAATGCTTAGCATGTGTGCAATATACTCTTTGCATTGTAAAGGGGACTAAGCCAATACTGACTATATCGTCCACCTCACTATTTAGACCGGTTGTCTCAAAATCAAGAGCCACAAACGAAATGTCTTTTATGGGCGTGTGCGTATCACCATAAGCGTGCTGATAAAACGCTTTTAAATGCTCATTTTTAGCGTTGTTAGCCAGTGTTTTATAATGAGCCTGCCAGTCAAAATACGATTGCTTAGCCATTCGTTACTTAACACCCGCATTGGCTGAGTAACTAAACTTTAAGTAGCTTTGTGCTTTTTCGAGTATGGCAAACGCTTCTTTTAAATTGCGTTGCTCAAACGGCGAAAGTAAATGCGGGTCTATGTCGTTATCGGGCTCTTCTTCTTGCTCTATTTGCCATGCTTGATGGCGAATTCGCATCATGGCAATGTATTCTAACGCGTCACGTAAATCTTGTGCTTTACCCTCAGGTAACAGGCGCGATTCAATAATATCTTCAAGGCGTTCAAACGAATTTTGCTTACGAGAGCCTATCGCCAGTGCATGCACTCTTATCACATCAGAAAGCGGCGCGGTGCCTCTGCGTTTTAAGTTCATTGAGCGCTTGTGCTGGCCGTTATGCTCAAGCACAAAGCCTTTAAAAAACCCAAGTGGCGGTGTGCGGTTTCGGGCATTGGCAGCCATATTTGCTAAAAACACACGGTTTTGTTTACTTTGCTTAGCAATAAAAATTTTAAGCTCGTCGGCCCATTTTGTTTTACCCCACACCCCATCTAAATCAAAGAATATTGAGCTGTTAAGCAGTGCTTGTGGTTTAGGTAAGGCTATCCACTGTGAGAATTGATCAAACCATTGCGAGCGTGTTTTACGCCATTTTTTAAATGAGGCCATAATCTCGCCGCTGCAATAGGTATAACCACATTGCGCTAAGCCATCACAGACAAAATCAGAAATATTTTGAAAGTACTCGTTGTGTTTTTCATCATCGTAATTGTCATCCAAAATAAGCGCGTTATCTTGATCTGTTACAATAAGTTGTTCGTCTCGCGCCATAGAGCCTAACGCTATAAAACAGTAATGTACTGGCGGCGGTCCATATTTTTCTTCAGCCAGTACTAATAAGCGCTGTTTAAAAGTACGCCCTATTACCGCCATTGCCGTACCAATCATATGTGAATTAGCATCTTCGTTTACCATACGTACAAATACATTGGGCAGCTGGCGCGCATAATGTGCTAAATCTTCAATGGTTTGCTGCGCTAAAATACCGCGCACCAAGAGTAAACTACTTTGCGACTCGTACCTTAAAATATCGGATAGTGAAATAACCCCAATAGGTCGGCGCTTTTGTACCACAGGTAAGTGGTGCAAGTTGTCGCGCAGCATGGCAAGAACGGCTTCAAATACATAAGCATTAGAATCAAGCAGTACAAGATTAGTCGACATAATTTTATCTGCGGTAACATCAAGCCCTAGGCCTTCGGCTACCACTTTTGTGCGTATATCGCGGTCGGTAATAATGCCTACAATTTGCCCATCGTCTTCTTCTGGGTCGTCGCTTATTGGTTTGTCTAAATCGGTAACTAACACAGAAGATACCGCTTCTTCTGTCATTACTTTAGCCACATCCTGTATGGTGGTTTGCGTACTTAGCGTTACCACATCGCGATGAATGAGCGATTTAACTTTGGCGGTTGTTAAATCGTTGCTGTCGGCTTGCTCAACTAATGCTTGGCGAAGGCGTACATTGCCATCGGCTTCAAAGTAATCAGCAAAGCCGTCAAACTCGTCACAAAAACGGTTAAACAGCGTAAAGTTAATACAATACACTAGGGTGTCTTCGAGCGCCTTTGCAGGAAAGCGCACTTTACGATTCATCAACAAGCCCATTTGGCCAAAAATACCGCCCACATCTAAGCGGTTATAAAGCTCGTTATTACGACGATAAATTTCCACAGAGCCACTGCGAATTATAAATAAATCAGCGATGTCTTGGCCTAACGTTAAAATATCAGTTTGCGAGCGGTAGTAAGCTACCTCAACTTGTTGCGCAAGCTCGTTTAAAGCGTTTGTCGGTAAGTCATCAAATGGCGGGTGCTGCGCTAAAAACTGCGCAATTTCAACTTGTTCGGCTTGCATTGGGGATTCCTTGTGGCCACACAAAAAGGCATGTATATGCTTAAGTGGCTATCTTAACAAACAAGTAGTGCCAATCAAGCCATAACCATGCCTAGTACACTTTTAATTTAAAAACGTTGCTGGGCATGGCTTTAAGGTTAGATTTTTTCAAGCTCTTGTGCGAGCTGCTTAGATTCATCCCCCCTTGGCGTGGTAAAGCGTGCTAAGCCTAAGTAAATTACCGGAGTAAGGTAAAGCGTAAACAACACCGCAAGTGCTAAGCCGCCAAACACCACCCAGCCAATTGCATTTCGGGCCTCAGCCCCTGCGCCTGTAGAGAGAATTAACGGCAAAGCACCAAGTAGAGTCGATATAAGGGTCATCGTAATTGGGCGTAAACGTACCAACGCAGCTTGCTCGACTGCTTTTCTGACCGTCAAGCCTTGATCGCGTAATTGGTCTGCAAATTCAACAAGCAAAATTGCATTTTTAGCGATTAAGCCTATCAGCATCACTAAACCAATTTGAGAGTAAATATTTAACGACGTGCCGGTTAAATAAAGCGCTAATATGGCCGAGGTAATACCAAAGGGAACGGTTATCATAACCACAATGGCACTATTTACATTTTCAAATTGAGCAGCCAATACTAAAAATACAATTAAAAAAGCAAGTACATAAGTTACAAGTACTTCGCTGGATGTTTCTTCATACGTTAGCGCTTCGCCTTTAAACGCAAGTGCAATACCTGGCTCTAACGATTGCTCAGACACCGTTTTTATTTGCTCTACTAAAGCGGCAATGGTTAACGATTCTGGCAACTCCATGCTGAGCTCTATAGAGCGGCGCTGGGCATGACGTTCAAGCTCTGCAGCCACGCCTTCTTCAGAAATATAGGCCACACTACTTAATGGTACTAAACTGCTATTACCCGCTCTGATGTATAAATTAGCCAAATCACTTGGACTGTTTATGGTTTGGTTTTGCGCTTGTAGCATAATTGGCACAGACTGATCGCCAATGTTTAAATCTTCTACGTCGTCGCCATTTATTGCTGCGCGCAAGGTAATGGCAATGTCGTCTAGCGATACACCGAGCTCTTGTGCACGGCGTCTGTCTATATTTACTCTAAGTTGTGGTTGCGATGGCTGATACGAAATACGCACAGGTGCCACCTCAGGAACGGCTTTTTCTAATGCCGCAGAAAACTGCTGAGCCGCTTTAAATATTTGCAAATAATCTTGCCCAAGCAACGCTATTTCAACGCCTCCCCCTTGACCTCGTAAATTTAAACTATTAGCCCCACCTGGGTAAGCCGGTGCTCCTGGAATATCGCCAAGTGGCTGGCGTATCTTATTAATAATTTCTTGTTGGCTAAAATGGCGCTCATCCCAATGCTTTAATGGCACAGTAATAAACACAATATTTGGGTCCCATTGACCTACCACAGTATAAATAGACTCAATTTCTCCGCTATCAACAAACGGAAGTAAAATATCTTCCATTTTTATCGCCTGCCTATCCATAAAGTTAAGCCCTACACCATCTGGGCCACGTGCAAATATACGAATTTTACCTCGGTCTTCTGTGGGTAAAAGCTCGCTGTCTAAACTGGCGTACAACGCTCCTGAGCCTGCTGCAACCAATAAACAGAGCGCAAACGTAAGCCATGCATGGTTAAGCACTTTATGAATTGTTTTTGTATAAATACCACCCAACCAATGGCCTAGTTTAGCAAATGGGTGAAAACCACCCTGCTTTAACTTTAATTTAGAGGTAAGAGCAGGCACTAATGAAAGTGCCACAAAGCTTGATATAATTACCGCACCGGCAAGTACTCCACCAAACTCTCTAAATAAGCGACCGGCAGTAGAGGGTAAAAACGCAATAGGTATAAATACAGCGGCAAGTACAGCAGTAGTTGCTACAACAGCAAAAAACACCTCGCGCGTGCCTATTACAGCAGCTGCCCGACGCCCTAAACCTAGTCCCCGCTGGCGCTGAATATTTTCACTTACTACTATGGCATCATCAACAATTAAGCCTGTAGCTAATACAAGTGCCAACAAGGTTAAAATATTTATTGAAAAACCCAGTGCCCATATAAGTGCTAAAGACCCTATTAAGGCAACAGGAATAGCAAAAGCAGGCACTAAAGTGGCGCGCCAAGAACCAATAAATACCCACAAAGTCACAACCACTAACAATACTGTAAGTAATAAAGAGTAAATTACTTCATCTACTGAGCTTCTTATAAATTGTGCGTCATCGGAGGTAAGTGTAAATTCCATTTCTGGAAAGCGCGTTTGCATGCTTGTAATGAGCTTGAGCACTTCATCTGATATTTCAATTGTATTTGATTGTGCTTGTCGAATAATTTCCATACCAATAACGGGCTTACCATTTAGCCTTACCATAGAGCGCGGATCGGCAGGGCCAAAATACACAGCCGCAATATCACTAATTCGGGTATCGCCTTGTATTATAATATCGCCAACTTGTTCTGGAGTAATAGAGGTTGCATCGGCACGTACAATAATTTGCTGATCGTTTGACTTTAAACTCCCTGCTGGCACATCAAACGGTGCTTGGCTAAGCACTTGTGCTACATCGGGCACTGTTAAATTAAAGCTACTTAGTTTTAGCGGGTCTATTCGTACTCTTAATACTCGTTCTCTATCTCCGTTTAAGCGAACATCTGCGACACCCGGAATAGTTAAAAATTGCGGCGCTAAGTCAACATTTACGCGCTCGGTAAGTGCTTCAAGCGATAAACTTTCACTTGAAACAGTCAGAGATACAACTGCTTCGGCGTCGTTGTCGGCTTTAATAATAGAAACACGCTCGACTTCCTCTGGAAGGTCTCGTTCTACACGTGCAACAGACTCACGCGTTTCATTCGCGGCGTCATCTAAATTCATGCCTGGTCTAAATTCGACCACAATACGTGCATTTCCCTCTTCACTTTGTGCGCGTATCGATTTAACGCCACTTACACGCGCTACTGCGCCTTCTAACTTGCTTGTTACTTCGGTATCAACAGTCTCAGGCGAGCCACCAGGAAATGGCGCCGAAACCGTAATACGTGGTCTATCTACATCAGGAAGCTCTCTTACTTCAACACCCGCAATAGCGGCAATACCTGCAATAATAATTAATAAGTTAAGCACCACAATAAGCACTGGGCGGCGAATCGCCATTGAGGGTAAATCTTGCATCATAGGTTGCTGTTTCATACCTACTCCTGCCTATCTTGCGCGGGTAAATTAAAGCTTAGCTCTTGGCCTGCACGTAAGCGTTGTACCCCTTCAATTACTAAAATATCGCCTTTATTTAACGACCCAGAAACCAATAATCGCCCCGCCAAGCGCTGCTCTATTTTTACATCAACACGTGTGGCTTTTTTATCAACGCTGGTCCATACATACGGGCCTGTTGCCCCCCACAGTAATGCAGCTTCAGGAACTGCAGCAAAACGCTCGCCTAACACTTCAATATGTACTCTAAAGCTCATACCAGGTAAAAATTGTTGTTTTTCATTATTTAGCTTGGCTTTAACACGTAAAGTACGAGTTTGTGGGTCTACGCGTGAATCTAAATAGGCAATATCAGCGTTAATGGCAGTGTCTGATTGCCAAGGAAACACCGTTAAGCTGCTTTTATTTCGCAGCATACTGATAGCCGACTCCGGTGCGTTAAAATTTATATACAAGCTTGTTGTGTCATCTATTGTGGCGATGGGGGTTAGCTCGGTTATTCTATCGCCTACCTCAACATCTGTTAAACCCATAATGCCATTTATCGGCGCAATTACTTTTCTGTCTTCAAGCTCAGTTTGAGCCTGTATGAGGGTGACTTTGGCAAGCTCTACAACGGTTTTAGCATCATCAACATCGCTTTTAGGCACTGCGCCTTTGGCCTGACTTTGTTCTAAGCGTTTTAGTATTCGCTGGGTGTCGGCAAGTTTAATTTTAGCTTCATCAAGCGCTGCTTTTTGCCTACGGGAATCAAGTTCGAGTAAAGTATCGCCTTTTTTTACTTTATCACCTGGCTTAAAAAAAACGCCTGTTACTCTATCGCCTACTGCGGGGTACATTACAACCGAATGAATTGCCTCTGTATTTCCTACCGCTTGCACTTGTTGCTTTGCACTTTCGAGGGCAATTTTTTGTACAACAACGTTCGCGCTCATTGCAGGAAGGCTGAAAAACAGCAGCGAACTGAGCATACCGAATAAAAAGTTTTGCAATTTCAAAGTAACACCTTAATTAATTATTATTTCCATTACCTTACGAAGTCTAACAGCTGATTGATCAATAGGTAGGATAGAACGATAAATTAGCAAAACTATAAGATGAAATTAAATTGGTAATACCAATTAATTTTTGAAAAAGGCGCCTAAAGACTAAGCATTTATACAAATACAGGCAGGATTAAACTAAAAAGTGGCTATATAAATAAAAAAGCCCAGTATAAACTGGGCTATGTAGATAATAGGTAGTTAAAGATTATTTACCGCGCTGGGCTTCTTTTTGTGCTTTTTTAGCTTCTTTACGTTGTTGTAAAACCGCTTGCGCTTCATTACCAATGTGCCCTTCACCACGTGCTTGTGCTAATTCTATTTGCTTTTGACGCTCAGCAAAACGAGCACGTTGCTCATCGGTTACATTGTCGATACAGTGATGACACGAAACACCTTCCATGTATTCTGGCTTTTGCTTTTCTTCTTCTGTAATCGGCATACGACACGCATGACATTGATCGTAAGAGCCTTTTTGTAAATCATGATTTACTGCTACACGATTATCAAAAACAAAACACTCGCCTTCCCACATTGTTTCTTCTTTTGGCACTTCTTCTAGGTATTTTAAAATACCGCCTTCAAGGTGGTAAACCTCATCAAACCCTTGCTCTTTCATGTAAGCCGTTGATTTTTCGCAGCGAATACCACCGGTACAAAACATGGCTACTTTTTTGTGTTTTTCTGGGTCTAAATTCTCTTTAGCCCACTGAGGGAACTCTCGGAAAGTTTTGGTATTAGGATCGACTGCATTTTGAAAAGTGCCAATTTCA
This sequence comes from Pseudoalteromonas sp. S2893, assembly GCF_005887105.1. Lineage (NCBI taxonomy): Bacteria > Pseudomonadati > Pseudomonadota > Gammaproteobacteria > Alteromonadales > Pseudoalteromonadaceae > Pseudoalteromonas > Pseudoalteromonas sp. S2893. Next base: position 19,144 of record NZ_PNCY01000014.1, read on the forward strand.
ATTTCGTAATCGTTACGTGTATCAATCAAAATCACTTCAGGGTCTGATATTAATGCATTCCACTCTTTAGGCTTAACATAGCTTCCCACTACTTTTAGTGGGTCAACCCCTTCAACGCCCATAGTAACAATTTCGTTTTTTAGCTTTACTTTAGTGCGGTAAAACGGGCATTCATCATCGAATGATTCTTTAGTCACTATGTCTTTTAGGTTTTCTTGTGTGTCTAACCACGCAAGTAAGTTATCTATTCCTTCGCGCTTAGCCGATACAGTACCGTTAATACCTTCAGCCGCAAGCAATAAAGTACCGCGTACTTCGTTTGCTTCCATCACATCTAAAAGGGGTTTACGTAGCGCTTCAAAATTTGGCAAACCTACAAATTTGTACATTGCACACACTACAAAGTGCTCGTTTGTTACATCATCTTTATGAACAGCAGTCATTTTACTTCCTATTTTGCCTTGATAGCCTTAAGTGGCGTTTACCGAATCGTAAATCCGGCGCATATGGGGCGCGTATTTTACGCTTTTTATAATTAATTGCAAAAAATAGCGCGTTAGAATGGTTTTTACTGTCGGCATAACCCTTGTGTAAGCTATAATGCGGCCATTAATTTAAGTTGCACATTGGAGAACACGACTTTGCACTTTACTGATCTTGGGATTGATACTCGCCTTGAAACACAATTAGCACATCAAGGGATCACCCAGCCCACAGATATTCAAGCACATGCAGTGCCTACCGCACTTGCAGGGCATGACATTTTTGCTCAGTCTAAAACTGGGTCGGGCAAAACATTAGCGTTTTTATTACCTGCTGTTCAGCGAGTTATGAAACAAAAAGCGCTCAGTAAACGCGATCCACGTGTCCTCATCGTTGCACCAACCCGTGAGCTTGCAACGCAAGTATTTACGCAATTGCGTTTATTAATTGCGGGCACAAACATTAAAGCTGTAAAAATACTCGGCGGCGAGAACTTTAACGATCAAATTAAAGCCCTTCGTAACGACCCGCACTTTGTTGTGGCAACCCCAGGGCGTTTGGCCGATCACATCACAAAACGCTCATTACAATTAAGTGGGTTAGAGCTATTAATTTTTGATGAAGCCGACCGTATTTTAGACTTAGGTTTTACTGAACAGCTGAAAATGATTAACGAGCAAGCTAATCACCGCTTGCGCCAAACATTGTTGTTTTCAGCGACACTAGATCACGCTCAAGTCGATGCCCTATCGCGTAACTTATTAAAAAAGCCAAAACAAATTACACTGAGCGCCGCTAACGAGCAACACAGTGATATTAAACAAACACTCTATTTAGCCGATCATCTTGATCATAAAGAAGCGTTACTTGAGCATTTTTTAAAACAAGATGATGTTGGCCAATGTATTATATTTACAGCAACCCGTGCTGATACCAGCCGTTTAAGTGAAGCATTAAATGCAAAAGGTTTTAAATCGGTGGCTTTAGCTGGCGATTTAACACAGAGCAAACGCCTAGAGATCATGGACTCGTTTAGCCGCGAAAACTTTAAAATTTTGATCACCACTGATGTTGCTTCGCGAGGATTGGACTTATTAAGTGTAACGCATGTAATCAATTTTGATTTACCAAAACACGCTGAAGAGTATGTACACCGTATAGGTCGTACAGGCCGCGCCGGATTTAAAGGTAATGCATTATCGCTAGTAGGCCCTAAAGACTGGGCAAGCTACTTAGCAATTAAGTCGTTTTTGAACGACGAGTTGGTTTTTGCAAGCGTTGATGGCCTTAAAGCTAAATTTAAAGGTATAAAAGAGAAAAAGCCTGCAGCAGCCGCTGTAAAAACTAAAAAAGTTGCACAGGTGAAAAAGCCGCAAGTTAAACGCAAGGCAAAACCTAATAAACCAGCAGCACCTATAAAAGCCCCGATGAACATTGATGGCAATTCACCAATGCGCCGTAAAAAAAAGCCTGAGCAGGAATAATTATGAGTTACCTAGGAACAACACAAACCTTATTTGTAAAAGAAGTGAGCAATGAAGGTGCTTACCTTGATGGCCACGATTTAGGGGAAGTGTTTTTACCAAAACACGAAATTAAAGATGAACTTGAAGCTGGCGATAGCATAAGCGTTTTTATCTTTTTAGATAACGCCAATTTACCTACAGCAACAGTAAAAAAACCCCATGCCCAAGTAGGCGAATACGCGCTGCTTCGTGTTAAAGAAATAAATAGCATTGGCGCTTTTTTAGATTGGGGACTTGAAAAAGATGTTTTAGCTCCATTTAACGAGCAAAAACCACGTATGCAAGAAGGTCATTCTTATTTAGTTCGCTTATATTTAGATAATGCGAGCCAACGTATTTGCGCATCAAGCAACTTTAATCGCTTTTTATCAAAAGATGAGCCTGAGTACACACATCTTCAAGAAGTTGATTTAATTGTTGCTGGAAAAACAGATATTGGCTACAAAGTGCTTATTGAAGAGTCTCACTTTGGGGTTGTGTTTTACAACATGGTATTTAAAAACTTATTTGTAGGGCAAAAGCTTAAAGGGTTTGTTCAAAAAGTACGTGAAGACGGAAAAATCGACGTTATACTTGAAAAGCCAGGCATGGGTAAAGTAAGTGAACTTGGCGATAAAATAATGGAAAAGCTTAAAAACGAAGGCGGCATACTAGCCATTGGTGATAAATCTGATCCTGAGCTTATCAAAAAAGTATTTTCAACCAGTAAAGCTAACTACAAAAAAGCCATTGGTGGTTTATTTAAGCAAGGCTTGATAGACATAGAAGCCAAATCTATCCGCTTAAAATAGTTGTACACTTTTTATAAGCGCTAACATTATGTTGGCGCTTATAGTTAAATCTTTTCTAAATAGTTTAATTAAATGATTGTTCAAAGGTCATATAACGTTTTGATGAATAAAAAACGTTATTTAGCTATTATCACTAACGGCACTTATATTGCCCTATTCTCTGCCCTCACCTTCGCGTAAATCAAAGTTTTAAACAAAGCTAATACTAGGTTTACCCTTCAAAAATAATAAGGGAATTACTAATAGGCATTAGCCCATAATACGCTTATACGGCAACGTACATTCTGTATATTGCTTTGAATAATCAAGTATCTCAGCTTTGGTTTCTAAGCTTAGTGGCGCCAACCTAAATACTTTATTTTCACATTCACTTTGTTTGTCGTCGTGATTTGAAATGCAATCTGACGTAGTTACGTTTTGGCGCGTTAAGCGCTCTTCATTTTTATAGCATAAGTGGTGTGCGTAGCCATGCATGGTTTGCTTAAATTCAAATAAATCGACAGGGTAATTTGCGACTAAGTCAGTAATCGTCGCTACTCCATCATAAGCTTTACTAGAAAAAACATATTTATTTACTGAAAAACCTGCAACAACAATTAAAATAGATCCAAAAATTAACTTCAAAATAAACCCCTTACTGCATTCTTAGTACTAATGTAGCATAAAAATGTATTCATAAAAGGGGTTTAGCACTAAATAATTGCTTTTTGTTAACTTAAACTAGTGATTTATTAACATCGGCTAAAGTTTGTACCGGATCTGACGATTGTGTAATTGGTCTACCAATCACTAAGTAATCGCTACCCGCTTCAATAGCTTGCTTAGGTGTCATAATGCGTTTTTGGTCGCCCTCATCGCTACCAGCAGGGCGAATGCCAGGAGTAACTAGCTTAAACTCGCTACCTAATTGCGCTTTTAGCGCTTTCGCTTCTTGGGCAGAACATACTACGCCATCAAGCCCTGCTTCTTTTGTTAATTTAGCTAAATGAATAACTTGTTCTTGCGCTGATTTTTCAACACCCAAACGCTTTAGTTCAGCTTCGTCCATGCTGGTTAGCACTGTCACTGCAATTAATAAAGGTGCTTTATCACCAAACTTTTCAAGTGCCTGCTTTGCCTTATTCATCATTTCAAAACCACCTGATGCATGAACGTTTACCATCCAAACGCCCATATTAGCCGCTGCGGTGACCGCTTTTGCCACTGTATTAGGGATATCATGGAATTTTAAATCTAAAAATACGTCAAAGCCTAAATCGATTAACTGTTTAACGAATGCAGGGCCAAAATAAGTAAACATTTCTTTGCCTACTTTTAAGCGACACGTATCTGGTGAGAGTTTTTTTACAAAATTAAGAGCCGCGTCTTGTGAATCGTAATCTAGGGCAATAAGAACTTTTTTTGTATCTTCTAAAGACATAACTATCCTAATGAATGGCAGTAAAGTTATAAATAGTTGGGGGTTATTAAAATCCGTCTAGGCCTCTACTTGGCACAATGGTTTCCCAATGTTTACAAGATGGGCAGTTCCAATAAATAGTGTGGCTTGTAAAACCACAATGTTGGCATTGAAAGTCTGGTTTTGTAGCTATATACGACGTAACTAGCTTATCAATTTCATCAAGTACTTCTTTGGTATTTGGATTTTTATCACCCATTAGCTGTAGTAAAAAGCTAAAACCTCGAATTGTAGGCTGACGTTTTAAGCTGTCGGTTAAAAACTCAAATGCCTGTTTAGTATTTCCCTGCTCTAACAGTGCTTGGCAATGTTTTATTTTTATTAGCACCCCGCCTTTATCGAGCAAGTCACATAATAAACCATGAAACTGATGTGTTAAATTTAACTGCTTATAACTATGTGCAAGCTGGTCAATAAACAAAGGCGCAAATAACGTAAATTGGCAAACGAGTTCACGCCAATAGTAAATTGCTTTTACGTAGTCTTCACTAGTGTAAGCCGATAACCCTAATTCGTATAAAGGGCGAACCGCTTTGTAATTTAAGCTGATGGCTTTATTCATTAATTGCGGTTTATTTTCGCTTAAGGCAGCTTCACTGTAAAAATTAGCAATTGCTTTAAAATGCTGCTCTTTAACAAATAACTCACTATGGGCTTCGAACATATTTATGCCCTTTTCCCACTCTCGGGTTTGCGAGTATAAAGTAATAATTGGGTCAAGTGCTTGTTCATGCCCAGCCTTAACAAGCCACACTAAATGCTCTTCTGCACCGTCTAATAAGCCGGCCATAATATAATCTTCGGCTAATTCTAGACGGCTAGCTGCGGCTTGTTGTTCATTTAAACTTGGGTGTTTTAAAAGAAGTTCATGAATTTTTATTGCGCGGTCAAGCTCACCTCTTCGGCGAAACATGGTAGCAAGGGTTGAGTAGTGGTCAACAGAGTCAGCAGCCACTTCTAATAGGTTTATTAGGTGCTCTAAGCCCTGATCTTCTTCTCTGTCTAGTAAAAACTTTAGGCCTTTACTGTATTCAGAAGTGATTTGACGATTGAGTTGATGAGCTTGGTTTTTTGCACTATTTTTGCCCATAATCCAGCCATAACCGGCAGCAACAGGCAGTAGTAAAAACAAAAGCTCAATCATGATTAGGTGTCTTTATTAGCAATAAGCTTACTATTATTTTTTTCTGGCCCTAATTGTTTTTTTAAGCGGTAATTTTGCCACTTTAATTTAGAAAACAATTTAAAGCTAATAAAACACCCTATTATTACACCCAGTATAAAGCAGATACTTATAATTACAGCGAGTGGCAAGGTATTACTGGCAATAATATAATTGATTTGTACTAATTGTGGATTTTGAGAACCCAATAAAAATGCGCAAAATAGGCATAGTACAACCAGAATAATTTTTAATACCTTAAACAAGTAACTACTCCAACTGGTTAACTAGGCAATACTCTCGTTTACGCGGTCGCGTAATTCTTTGCCTGGTTTAAAATGAGGTACATGCTTACCATCAAGCTCTACTGTATCGCCAGTCTTAGGATTACGACCTGTGCGAGGAGCGCGGTAATGCAAAGAGAAACTACCAAAACCTCTGATCTCAATACGATCGGAAGTAGATAATGAGCCGGCCATTTGTTCAAGAATTTCTTTTACTGCATTTTCAACATCTTTCACTGGAACGTGTGCGTGCTGTTCGGCAAGTGTTTCTATCAGTTCTGACTTAGTCATAGCGTTTCCTTAAAGAGAATAGTGGAAGGGCAAAACTGCCCTTCCAATTAAAAACTAATTAGTAATTAGTCTTTTTGTGCATTTGCGAAAGCAGCTGCCATTGCGTTTTCAAACACTGGCTCTTCTTTCTTAAGCTTCTCTAGTACTTCTTTCTCTTCTGCTTCGAAAAGAGCTTTAACAGATAAGCTTAAAGTGCGGTTCTTACGATCAACGCCAACGTATTTAGCTTCGATTTCGTCGCCTACAGAAGCAACAGTCGTTGCATCTTCAACGCGCTCTTGAGCGATATCAGCTACACGGATGTAACCTTCAACGCCTTCGATAAGCTCTACAGTTGCGCCTTTCGCATCAACTTCAGTCACTTTACCTTTAACAATAGCACCTTTTTTGTTTGCATCAAGGTAGTTATTGAACGGGTCAGCTTCGATTTGCTTAACACCTAGAGAGATACGTTCACGCTCAGGGTCAACTTGCAATACGATAGCAGTGATTTCGTCGCCTTTCTTGAATTCACGTACAGCTTCTTCGCCAGGCGTGTTCCAAGAAATGTCTGAAAGGTGTACAAGACCATCAATACCACCGTCAAGACCAATAAAGATACCGAAGTCAGTGATTGATTTGATCTTACCAGTAACTTGGTCGCCTTTGTTTTGTAGACGAGCAAATTCCTGCCAAGGATTAGCAATACATTGCTTAAGACCAAGAGAAATACGACGACGTTCTTCGTCGATTTCAAGAACCATAACTTCAACAGTGTCACCTAGTGAAACAACTTTTGAAGGGTGGATGTTCTTGTTAGTCCAATCCATTTCAGAAACGTGAACTAGACCTTCAACGCCTTCTTCGATTTCCACGAAGCAACCGTAATCAGTAAGGTTAGTTACACGACCAGAAAGCTTAGAACCTTCTGGGTAACGACCAGCGATAGCTGCCCATGGATCTTCGCCAAGCTGTTTAAGGCCTAGAGATACACGAGTTTTATCTTTGTCGAATTTAAGAACTTTAACTGCGATTTCGTCGCCAACATTAACGATTTCTGAAGGGTGCTTAACACGCTTCCACGCCATATCAGTGATGTGTAGTAGACCATCAACACCACCAAGGTCAACGAATGCACCGTAGTCAGTAAGGTTCTTAACGATACCTTTAACTTCTTGACCTTCAACAAGGTTAGCAAGAAGCTCTTCACGTTCTTGTGAGTTTTCAGATTCGATAACTGCACGACGTGAAACAACAACGTTGTTACGTTTTTGGTCAAGCTTGATTACTTTAAATTCAAGCTCTTTGCCTTCAAGGTGAGTTGTGTCACGTACTGGACGAACATCAACAAGTGAACCAGGTAGGAAAGCACGGATTGAATCAACTTCAACTGTGAAACCGCCTTTAACTTTACCGTTGATAACACCAGTAACAGTCTCTTGCTCTTCACATGCTTTCTCAAGACGGATCCACGCTTCGTGACGCTTCGCTTTCTCACGAGAAAGGATAGTTTCACCGAAACCGTCTTCGATTGCATCTAGTGCAACATCTACTTCGTCGCCTACAGCAACTTCTAGTTCACCAGCAGCATTTTTGAACTGCTCTGCAGGGATAGCACTTTCTGATTTAAGACCAGCATCTACAAGTACAATGTTATTCTCGATAGAGATTACTGTACCTTTAACAATAGAGCCTTGCTCTGCTTCAAAACCCTTTAAGCTTTCTTCAAATAACTGCGCAAAATTTTCTGACATACGAATATACGTCTCATATATTAATACCAATAAGCAACCATGCTGCATGGGGTTGTTAAAATAGCACTGGCGTCCTGCTGGTGCATAAAATGTGTTTAGCTTCGTTTAGGAAGCTTGCCTTGTGAGATAGCAATATCTACTAAAGTTATAACTTTATCAAACACTTGCTGAGCGTTAAGCTCGCTTGTGTCTATTTCAATTGCATCAGCAGCAGGAACAAGCGGCGCAACGGTGCGATTCATATCGCGCTCATCACGAGCTTGAATGTCCTGTAATAGACCACTTATTGTAACATCAAGGCCGCGCTCATTCAACTCAACATAACGTCTGCGCGCGCGTTCTTGTGCACTAGCGGTTAAATATATTTTTAATGGTGCGTCTTGAAAAACCACGGTGCCCATATCTCGGCCATCAGCAATTAAGCCCCGTTCGGTTTTAAACGCACGCTGGCGTCGAAGTAACGCTTCACGTACACGGGGTAATGCAGCCACTTTTGAAGCAGCTGCCCCAACCTCTTCATTACGAATTGTCGAGGTTACATCTTCGCCTTCTAAAATAACTTTTCCAGCATTAGTTTGGCTATCAACCAAAAACTGCACATCTAAGTTTGCAGCAAGCGGGACAAGCGCTTCTTCGTTGTCTAATGCTATTTGGTGATGAAGTGCGGCAAGGGATAATACACGGTAAATTGCGCCGCTATCCAATACATCCCACCCCAATTTGTCGGCTAACAAGCGACAAACAGTTCCTTTACCTGAACCACTTGGGCCATCAACGGTGATTACGGGCATTAATAACGCCTGCATTTAAAACCTCCTGCAATGCACACCTAAATAAAACCGCGATATTATACGTCACTTCTGCAAATAGATCCGCTTTAGTGTGTAACTTTTTATAATTATTTATAAAAAGCCTACTCACTCACTGATGCTAAAACCTTGAAAAAGGTTGGAAAAGTTTTATATGTACACTTAGGATCGTTGATTGTAATAGGCTTTCCGCCTACGGCAACCATTGCAAAACACATCGCTATACGGTGATCGTCATACGTATCTATAGCCACATCATTGAATGCACTCGGTGGTGTAATTTCGATAAAATCTTCACCCTCTACAACCTCGGCACCCACTTTACGAAGTTCAGTTGCCATAGCATATAAACGGTCGGTTTCTTTTACACGCCAGTTATAAATATTGCGAATAGCCGTAGGCCCTTTAGCAAATAAAGCAACCGTAGCAAGTGTCATTGCCGCATCAGGGATAGCGTTAGCATCAATATCTACACCTTTTAATTCGCCTTTACGAACAACTAAACGCTCGTCATACCATTTTATTTCAGCGCCAACTTGTTCCATCACTTTAGCAAAACCAATATCACCTTGGACTGATTTAGCACCCACGCCTTTAATTTCAATTTCGCCACCGGCAATAGCCGCTGCCGCAACAAAGTAAGACGCTGATGATGCATCACCCTCCACCATAATACGCTCTAGTGATTGGTATTGTTGGCCGCCTTTAACTTTAAATGTTGTATAGTCGCTGTGCTCAACAGTCACCCCAAAACGCGCCATTACATCTAACGTTATATCAATGTAAGGCTTAGATACCAAAGTACCCTTAATGGTAATTTGCGTATCACCACTAAATAAAGGGGCAGCCATTAGCAATGCTGTTAAAAATTGGCTAGAAATACTGCCATCAATTTCAACAGTACCGCCTTTAATTTGCCCACCAATTATTTTTATTGGTGGGTAGTCTTTATGTTTTGTGTAGGTAATATCGCCGCCAAGTGCTTGTAGCGCATCGACCAAGTGCCCTATTGGGCGCTCTTCCATGCGCGGCTCACCTATAAGCTCATACTCCCCAGCTACAGCTGCGAGTACCGCGGTTAACGGACGATAAGCAGTACCTGCATTGCCTAAAAATAAAGGTTCACTTGGGGTTTTAAATACACCGCCAACCCCTTTTACGGTTGCCACAGTGCGATCATCATTAAGCGTTACGTTAACACCTAGTAGTTTTAATGCACCCAACATATGGCGAATATCATCGCTATCTAACAGGTTTTCTACAACGGTAGTCCCTTGAGCCAGCGCTGCTAATAATAAAATACGGTTTGATAGGCTTTTAGACCCTGGTAAGGTAACACTGCCATTTACACGAGAAATAGGCTCTAAACGAAGTTGTTCCATTAGCTGTGCTCCTGTGCAAATGCCGCCATAAAGTCAACCAAGGCTTGCACACCTGCAAGTGGCATTGCGTTATAAATACTTGCGCGCATACCGCCTACAATTCTGTGTCCTTCTAGGGCAAGTAAGCCGGCTTCTTTAGATTGCGTTACAAACTTTTCGTTTAAGCTTTCATCGTTTAGCCAAAACGGTACATTCATACGCGAACGACAATGCGTCGCTACTTTATTAGTATAAAAAGGCGATTCATCAATAAAGTCATAAAGCAGCTTAGCTTTAGCAATATTTTGTGCTTCCATTGCCTTAACGCCGCCGTTTTGCTCTAGCCATTCAAATACTTCGGCCGCTAAATACCATGCAAAAGTAGGCGGTGTATTAAACATGCTGCCTTGCTTTGCTTCAAGTGCGTAATCTAAAATGCCAGGTTTAGCTAAACCTTCACGCTCAAGTAATGTTTTGCGAACAATAACAATAGCTATACCTGATGGACCTATATTTTTTTGTGCACCAGCATAAATTAAATCAAATTTATTTACGTCAATTTCGCGCGACAAAATAGTCGACGACATATCAGCAATAATAGGCGCTGTTGGGTGACTAGGCACATCAAAAATCTCTAATCCGTCTACCGTTTCATTTGGGCAGTAGTGAATGTAAGATGCATCTGCAGGTAACTCCCACTGCGCCACTTCTTTTATAGAAAACAGCCCGTTTGCGTCATTTCTAACGTTGATTGAGTGGGTTTGAGTAAATTTATTAGCTTCGTCAGTGGCACTTTTAGACCAAACGCCGTTCTCGCAGTAAACCGCTGTTTTACCATTTTGATGTAAATTTAAAGGCACAGCACTAAATTGACCGCGGCCACCACCGTGCATAAATAACACTTCAAATTCATCGCTAATGTTCATTAAACGACGAAGGCTGGCTTCGCATTTTGCAGTAAGCGCTAAAAAATCTTTACTACGATGGCTTATTTCCATCACAGATACGCCTAAGTCTTGCCAGTCTAAAAATTCTTTTTGTGCTTTTTGCATAACAGCTTGTGGAAGCATAGCTGGCCCCGCACAAAAATTATATTTACTCATTACCTTTGCCTCATTCCAGTAATTTAAACTCTTTTGATAAACAAAAAAGGATTATTAATTTTTTTCAACATGATTAAAAAAAGCGGCCTTAGCCGCTTTTTCAATTTCAGTTATTCAGAAGGTGGATTATCATCCGTTGCTTCTTCATTTACTGTATCAACCGTTTCAACGTCTTCAATATCAACTAAGTCACTGTCTGTAACTTCAATCTCTTCGATACGTTGTAAACCAACTACTTGCTCTTCGTCAATAGTTCTGATCAAAATAACACCTTGGGTGTTACGTCCAACCGTCGATACTTCATTAACGCGGGTACGTACTAGCGTACCACGGTTTGAAATAATCATTATTTCGTCATTATCGTCAACTTGTACAGCGCCAACTACTGCGCCATTACGCTCACTCACCTTAATAGATACAACACCTTGTGTTGCACGGCTCTTAGATGGGTAATCTTCAAGTTGAGTACGTTTACCGTAACCGTTTTCAGTCACAGTTAAAATAGCACCATCAGACTTAGGCACAATTAACGACACTACGCGTTGGTCATCGGCCATCTTAATACCACGAACACCGGTAGCAGTACGACCCATAGGGCGAACACCTTTGAAACGAATTTCAGGGTTGCCTTCTTCGTCGAGTACCGGGTTGCCGTTTTCATCAACAACAGCAGACTCTTCCGCTTCTTTAAAGCGTACCACTTTACCTGCATCAGTAAACAACATAATTTCGTTGCTACCGTCGGTAATATCAACCCCAATAAGGCTATCGCCTTCGTTAAGGTTTACCGCAATAATACCGCTTGCACGTTGACGGCTGTATGCCGTTAGTGGTGTTTTCTTCACAGTACCAAATGCAGTTGCCATGAAAATGTATTTATCTTCTTCGTACTCGCGTACAGGTAAGATAGCAGTAATGCGCTCATCATCTTCAAGTGGCAGTAAGTTAACAATTGGCTTACCGCGAGCGGCGCGACTAGCCAGTGGTAACTGGTAAACTTTAAGCCAGTACAAACGACCCGCAGTAGAGAAACATAAAATGGTATCGTGGGTATTAGCCACTAAAAGACGCTCAATGAAATCTTCATCTTTCATCTTCGTCGCTGACTTACCTTTACCACCACGGCGCTGTGCTTCGTAATCAGACAATGCCTGATACTTAACGTAACCTTCGTGCGACAGGGTCACAACAACATCTTCTTCGTTAATTAAATCTTCAAGGCTAATATCGTGCGCTGCCGCGTTAATTTCTGTACGACGCTCATCACCATATTGCTCTTTAATTTCAACTAACTCATCACGAATAACTTCCATTAAACGCTCAGGGCTACCTAAAATGTGTAGTAGCTCAGCAATTAAATCTAACAGCGATTGGTACTCTGCTAAGATTTTTTCATGCTCAAGACCGGTTAGTTTGTGTAAACGTAAATCAAGAATTGCTTGTGCTTGCTGCTCAGAAATATAGTACTGACCATCGCGAATACCCAGCTCACTTGCCAGCCAATCTGGGCGTGCTACGTTGTCTTCGCCTGCTTTTTCAAGCATAGCTTGTACGTTACCTAAATCCCATGGGCGAGCTGTTAAGGCTACTTTAGCTTCTGCTGGGGTTGGCGATTTACGAATTAGCTCAATAATTGGGTCGATGTTGGCAAGCGCAATTGCTAAACCTTCAAGGGTATGAGCACGGTCGCGCGCTTTACGTAAATCAAATACGGTACGGCGTGTAACCACTTCACGGCGGTGAATAACAAACTCTTCAAGCATTTCTTTTAAGTTGAAACACTTAGGTTGGTTGTTAATTAATGCAACCATATTCATACCAAACACAGTTTGTAACTGAGTTTGTGAATATAAGTTGTTGAGGATAACTTCACCTACATCACCACGTTTGATCTCAATAACGATACGCATACCGTCTTTATCTGATTCATCACGTAGTGCGCTAATGCCTTCAATTTTTTTATCTTTAACAAGCTCAGCAATTTTTTCAATTAAGCGTGCTTTGTTAACCTGATAAGGAATTTCGTGCACGATAATGGTTTCGCGGCCTGTTTTTTCATCGGTTTCGATGTCGGCGCGTGCACGCATGTACACTTTACCACGGCCGGTTAAATAAGCATCTTCGATGCCTTTTTTACCATTAATAATGGCAGCCGTTGGGAAATCAGGACCCGGAATGTAATCCATTAATTCATGAATCGTTAAATCAGGATTTTGAATAAGCGCTAAACAACCATTAACCACTTCAGTTAAGTTATGTGGTGGAATGTTTGTTGCCATACCTACCGCAATACCTGAAGAACCGTTAACAAGTAAGTTAGGCACTTTGGTTGGTAAAACGTCAGGAATTTGTTCGGTACCGTCGTAGTTAGGAACGAAATCAACCGTTTCTTTTTCAAGATCGGCTAATAACTCATGCGACATTTTTGCCATACGTACTTCTGTATAACGCATTGCCGCTGCTGAATCACCATCAACCGAACCGAAGTTACCTTGGCCATCTACAAGCATATAACGTAGTGAGAATGGCTGTGCCATACGCACGATGGTGTCATAAACTGCACTGTCGCCGTGTGGATGGTATTTACCGATTACGTCACCGACCACACGGGCCGATTTTTTGTAAGGCTTATTCCAGTCATTACTAAGCTCGTTCATTGCAAACAAAACGCGGCGGTGAACAGGTTTTAAACCATCACGTACGTCTGGTAATGCACGTCCTACAATTACGCTCATTGCGTAATCAAGGTAGGAGTTTTTTAACTCGTCTTCAATATTGACTGGCAGAATTTCATTGGCGAGATCAGTCATTTGATATCACATTCCTTCAGTATCAGCTCTTAGCAACCCGGTATTAGGCGCCAAGAGTATTTGTTATTATTTCTAAGCGACCATGCTATCACAATTAATTTAAATTTACAGGCGCAAAACTTTGCGATTTATCAATTTAGCCCTATATAATGGCCTCAGATTGACGAGGAAGTATTTTATGACCGAACATCAAAATGTAGATAACGCAGAAATAGCAAAATTTGAAGCCATTGCAGAGCGATGGTGGGACCAAGACGGAGAGTTTAAACCTCTTCACGAAATTAACCCATTACGATTAGACTTTGTGGCTAACAAAACCCAAGGCTTATTTGATAAAGAAACACTCGATGTAGGCTGTGGTGGCGGCATTCTTAGCGAAAGCATGGCACGCATGGGCGCACACGTAACCGGTATAGACATGGGGCAAGAGCCACTCACCGTAGCAAAGCTTCATAGCCTAGAAACCGGTGTAAATGTTGACTATATAAAAGTACCTGCAGAAGAATTTGCAACCCAGCACCCTGCTCGCTTTGATGTAATAACCTGTATGGAAATGCTAGAGCATGTACCTGACCCTGCTTCTATTATTCATGCAGTAGCAGAGCTTGCCAAGCCAGGGGCTGATGTGTTTTTCTCAACCCTAAATAAAACGCCTAAAGCTTACTTGTTTGCTATTGTAGGTGCTGAAAAGCTGCTAAAAATGGTGCCTGAGGGCACACACGATCACAACAAATTTATCAAACCTGCACAACTTATTGCATGGGCTGAACAAGCCGGTTTAAAAGTACGTGCCAGTGCTGGCCTGGGCTACAACCCGCTTTCTAAGCAGTATTCATTAAATACAGATGTGAGTGTTAATTACATTCTTCATTTTGAGAAGTTAGCATAATGGCTAGCTCTCATACCCCCTTAACTCCTTTTGAGTACGACGCTTTCTTATTTGATTTAGATGGCACCTTGCTTGATACAGCAGACGATTTAGGTGCTGCTTTAAATGCTGTACTTAAAAGTGAAGGTGTTGCGCAAGTTACGCCTGAAGCTTATAGAAAAGTAGCGTCTAATGGCGCCGGCGCACTACTTGAACTTGGCTTTAAAGCGCAATGGGCATCGCAACCACAAACTGAACGTATAAAACAATTAGTCAGCCACTACAGCCAAAACCTAGCGACACACACCCGCTGCTTTGAAGGCATAGAATCATTACTCATAGCCCTTGATAACCAAGGTATAAAATGGGGAATAATGACTAATAAGCCAGGGTTTTTAACCGATCCATTAGTGGCTGCTATACCCGCTTTAAAAAATGCACACGTTGTGATCAGTGGCGATACCCTCACCGAGGCTAAACCATCACCTTTACCCTTACTACACTGTACAAAACTGATGAACGTAGATCCTAAACGTTGCTTATACATAGGTGATGCTCAACGTGATATAGAAGCAGGTAAAGCCGCAGGTATGCACACAGCAACAGCGCTTTGGGGCTATATACCAAGTATTGATGAGGCCAAGGGCTGGGAAGCCGATTTTAACTGGCACAGCCCTATTGATGCTTTTAACCATATATAGTGCCATGTAAATTATTAAACACTATATATTGTGATTGTGTTAGTTTTTATGCAAAGCTTGTTGATAAAAAAAGCAGTCGAAATTTATTTTCAAAATGCATAAATTTAGCAGATCATTAGTTGATTTTTAGCTATTTCAACTTAAATGATTGTTCGAAGGTGAGTGACTACTAACACAAATACGTTATCCCAAAGTTATCCACAAATAGGGGCAATTATGTCCCTTGCAAATCAGCTCAGACCACACTATCTTGTGATCTCTAAATTGAACAACACCAGATATTGTGGCCAAATGTTATTCAATTAAATTCGCCAATACGGTGAAACTTATAATAAATGAATACGTACCTTGCTTTAGCGAGGTATAAAGCATTGGTCAAAATACACAATTCCCAAGGAATACAGGCAAAGCTATGAACCAACAGTTATCTGTAAGCAAGCGTGACGGGCGTAAAGAGCCTTTAGATCTTGATAAGATCCATCGCGTTATTGAATGGGCCGCCGAAGGTTTAAACAACGTATCGGTTTCACAGGTTGAATTAAAGTCACACATTCAATTTTACGACGGTATTCGTACAAAAGACATTCACGAAACCATCATTAAAGCAGCAGCCGATCAAATTTCAAAAGAGTCGCCTGACTACCAGTACTTAGCTGCCCGCTTAGCTGTATTCCACTTACGTAAAAAAGCGTATGGCCAGTTTGAGCCACCACGTTTATTTGACCATGTTACAAAAATGGTTGAAGACAAACGCTACGACGCTCATTTACTCGTTGATTACACAGAGCAAGAGCTTGATGAGCTAGATGCTTATCTTGATCATTCGCGCGATCTTAACTTTAGCTACGCAGCAGTAAAGCAGCTTGAAGGTAAATACCTAGTACAAAACCGCGTAACGGGTGAAATTTACGAAAGCGCTCAGTTTTTATATATCTTAGTGGCTGCGAGTTTATTCTCTGACTACCCGCGCGAAACACGTACTGACTACATCAAACGTTTTTACGATGCAGTATCAACGTTTAAAATCTCTTTACCTACGCCAATTATGTCGGGTGTGCGTACGCCTACGCGTCAGTTTAGCTCGTGTGTACTTATTGAATGTGGCGACAGCCTTGATTCAATTAACGCCACATCATCTGCCATTGTTAAGTACGTTTCACAACGTGCAGGTATTGGTATTAACGCTGGCCGTATTCGTGCTTTAGGTAGCCATATCCGTAATGGCGAGGCGTACCACACAGGTTGTATTCCTTTTTATAAGCACTTTCAAACAGCGGTTAAAAGCTGCTCGCAAGGTGGCGTACGTGGCGGTGCTGCAACGTTATTCTACCCGCTTTGGCATTTAGAAGTAGAAAACCTACTAGTACTTAAAAATAACCGTGGTGTTGATGATAACCGTGTTCGTCATTTAGATTACGGCGTACAGTTTAATAAACTAATGTATTCTCGTTTAATTAAAGACGACTACATTACGTTATTTAGCCCATCAGATGTGCCTGGCCTTTACGATGCATTCTTTGAAGACCAAGACGAGTTTGATGCGTTATACGTAAAATACGAGCAAGACGAGTCTATTCGTAAAAAGCGTATTAAAGCGATTGAGCTTTTCTCAATGTTCGCACAAGAGCGTGCCAGCACAGGTCGTATTTATTTACAAAATGTGGATCACTGTAATACGCACAGCCCGTTTATTTCTAAAGTGGCGCCAATTCGCCAATCTAACTTATGTTTAGAAATTGCATTGCCAACTAAGCCGTTAAATAACGTAAACGATGAAGAAGGCGAAATTGCACTTTGTACGCTATCTGCATTTAACCTAGGCGCTATTGAGTCACTTGATGAGCTTGAAGAGCTTGCAGAGCTTGCAGTACGTGCACTTGATAACCTACTTGATTTCCAAGACTACCCAGTACCGGCTGCACGTAATGCCACTATGAGCCGTCGTACGTTAGGTATAGGCGTAATTAACTACGCTTACTACCTTGCTAAAAATGGTAAGCGTTACTCAGATGGCAGTGCTAATGCACTGACTCACAAAACGTTTGAAGCAATTCAATACTACTTAATGAAGGCATCAAACGAGCTGGCTAAAGAGCGTGGCGCGTGTCCTAAGTTTAACGAAACAACGTACTCTCAAGGTATTATGCCAACTGATACGTACAAACGTGACTTAGATAAAATTTGTGATGAGCCACTGCACTTAGATTGGGATTCGTTACGTGCCAGCATTAAAGAGCACGGCATGCGTAACTCAACACTTAGCGCATTAATGCCTTCAGAAACATCGTCGCAAATCTCTAACGCAACTAACGGTATTGAGCCACCACGTGGTCACATTAGCGTTAAAGCAAGTAAAGACGGTATTTTAAAACAAGTAGTTCCTGAGTACGAACGCTTAAAAGATAACTACGAGCTACTGTGGGATATTCCATCAAACGATGGTTACTTACAGTTAGTGGGCATAATGCAAAAGTTTATTGACCAAACTATTTCGGCCAATACTAATTATGATCCAAACAAATACGAAGGCGGTAAAGTACCTATGAAAGTCTTATTAAAAGACTTACTAGGTGCATACAAGCTTGGTGTTAAAACACTTTACTACCATAACACCCGCGATGGCGCATCAGATGCACAAGACGACACTCCAGAAGTGGAAGATGATGATTGTGCAGGCGGCGCGTGTAAAATTTAATAGTTAAACTTAAAGCGGGCTCTTTGCCCGCTTTGTCCTGATAGTTTTAGTGATAGTTTTTTGAGTGATAGACATGTCTTATACTACTTTTAGTCGTAACCATAATGATCAAATGCAAGAGCCAATGTTTTTTGGCCAAACCGTTAACGTTTCGCGTTACGATCAACAAAAATACCCTATTTTTGAAAAATTGATTGAAAAGCAACTTTCGTTTTTTTGGCGTCCAGAAGAAGTAGACGTAAGTAAAGACCGTTTAGACTTTCAAGCATTACCAGAGCACGAAAAGCACATATTTTTAAGTAACTTAAAATATCAAACGCTGCTTGATAGTGTACAAGGCCGCTCGCCAAACGTTGCCCTACTCCCTATTGTGTCTATTCCTGAGCTAGAAACATGGATAGAAACATGGGCATTTAGTGAAACTATTCACAGTCGCTCTTACACCCACATTATTCGTAACGTTACACAGTCACCAGAACTTATTTTTGATGACATAGTTAGTAACGAAAAAATTAGCGAACGTGCTGATGCGGTAACCACCTACTACGATGATTTAATCAATGGTGTGTCGCTTTATAACCTGTATGGCGAAGGCAAGCACGAAATTAACGGTCAAACCGTTGTAATTAGCTTATTTGATCTTAAAAAGAAACTTTACCTTGCCATGATGTCGGTAAATATTCTTGAAGCCATTCGTTTTTATGTCAGCTTTGCGTGTTCGTTTGCCTTTGCTGAGCGTGAATTAATGGAAGGTAACGCTAAAATCATCAAGCTAATCGCACGTGATGAAGCGCTTCACCTGTCGGGTACGCAGCATATTTTAAACATTATGCAAGATGGTAAAGATGACCCTGAAATGGCGATTGTTGCCGCGCAGTGCCGTGAAGAAGCCATTAAAATGTTTGTTGAAGCCGCAGAGCAAGAAAAAGAATGGGCAGAGTACTTATTCAAAGATGGCTCTATGATTGGTTTAAACAAACACATTTTATGTCAGTATGTTGAATACATTACTAACGCACGTATGACCGCCATTGGCCTGCCTGCGCAATTTGAAAACAACAGTAACCCGATTCCATGGATCAACTCATGGCTTGTGTCTGACAACGTGCAAGTTGCACCGCAAGAAGCTGAAATTAGCTCATACCTTGTAGGTCAAATTGACTCACAAGTAGATGCCTCAGAATTTGGTGACTTTGATTTATAATGAGTGACAAACCCACTGCAAGTATAACGCTTGCAGATAACAGCCAGTGTATAGAATTTAGCACTGGCTGCCCTTCTGTTTTACATTGCTTAGAAAACCAAAAAATAGACGTAGCGTATCAATGCCGCGAAGGCTATTGTGGCGCGTGCAGAGCCACGTTAGTCTCTGGCCAAGTGCACTATAACGAAGAGCCTTTAGCGTTTGTACGCGAGGGGGAAATACTGCTGTGCTGCTGTAAGCCAAACGGTAATATAAGTATTAATTTAAAATAAATTTACTGCGTTTTATTCAAATACTGTGGTTCAAACCGGTAGTGCCCCGTGATTTTATAATCAAAAAGCATATCGGTTTTTTCTGCCCCACGCCCAATGTTATGTACAATTAATGGATTGCCAGTTTGTACTGAACGCTCATTAACTACCATCCCTATATGTGGCAGGTTACCCGGTAACATCCAAGTCACTATATCACCTGTTTTATACTCTTCAGGGCTATCAGATAATACTAACGCACGACCCTGTCTTTTAAAGTAGGTTTGTAAGTTAGGCACTCTGCGGTGGTCTATATTTTTATCGGGTTTGGTCAGTCCCCAAATACGCTTTGAGGGGTATAGAGTAAAATTGTCACGCATGTCTTGGTGTACTAACTGTTGTAAATCTATACCTAACTGGCGATAAGCACGAATAATCACATCGGTACACACCCCAATATTACTTGGCACGTCACCACCTGGGTAACTTATTGAACGATAACTCCCATCATACGTAACTTGGTGTGTTGTTCGCTGTATTAATGCAGCAGTTATGTCTTCTTCAAATGAATTTGCTAACGCACTAAAAGGCGCTAATACACTAAAATATAACCATACATTAGCCATATTCTGTTCCTTGTAAAAAATTTATAATGCATCCAGTACATACTCAGGCACATTTATTTCCTCGCCTGAATTTATAAAGTGAGTATCGAGCGAATAAGCCATAATTTCAAGCGGTGCATTGTGATAACCAAAGTGCTTAATTTCATTCATATAGCGCTCTATAAAGGCTAAAGCACCAAGATTTTGCCACTGCAATACATGCACTAATTCATGAAAATGTACGCGCAAGTTATCAACACTTGTCGGCAACAAGTAGTAAGTATTTTTATAAGTTATGCCACTGACTTTCATATCAATAAATTCACCCAGCCCCATGGCACGTAAAGCAGCAAAATCGGGCTTGGGTATTTCATCGATTACAACATAAAAGGCATTTTCCAAAAATTCAGTTGGGTAAAAACCTGCAAACTGTGCTGTAAATTGAGTGCAGCACACCCGTTTGTATTTATATTTATGATTTACCTTATCAATCCATTGCTCGATTGCGGTTAATATATCCATATTCCAAACCTCATTAAAATCGCGACTAACTAGGCTTAATTAACCTTCTTCTTCAGTCAGTGACTCAAGTAAATCATGAATTTCGGCTTTAAGCGCTTTATCTTCAATTTTATTAGCGCTGACCTTGGCATTTTTTAGGCTTTTAATCGCTTCATTTTTTTGTCCAAGCTCTATTTGTAGAGTTGCCATTGAATAAGCAACCGACGACATATGATCTTTATTATTGATTGCAACCGACTTTTGTAGCGCTTTTTCGTATGTGGTAATTGCCTCTTCAAGTTCTTCGGTAAAGTCAGCTAAGGTTTCCCACTGTACAGGGTGATCTTTTGAAGTATTCTCGTTTTCTTCACAAATAGCTTTGAGCCTAGAAAATAATAATTCAAACCTTTTACGGTCGTTTCTATTTGCAGCTTCCATCAGTTGCTCTGCTAAATCATGTACTGCTTTATATACTTTGGTGTTCATCATCAGGAACTATCCTTAACTGGTCACTAAACTAACTATTTAGAGGCGCCCTAATCTTATTAGAACGGCTAATTATTTAGGTGTAATAATACATTATTAATAGATAGCGGGTTGGAATTAAAAGTGTGGTTTTAAAATTATATATAAAAAAGTAATCCACGTTAGTTACAGTGATACACTGAGAAACTAATGGACACCTAATATACTGGCTAAAAATGAAAGAGTGCAACCAATGCGGTAAATGCTGTATTAAATACGGTGGGGGCGATTTAAGTGCAACCGTACAAGAAATTGAAATGTGGGCACTGTTTAACCCAGAGATTTATCAATATGTTAAAGATGATGAAATTTGGTTTGATCCAAAAACGCAAATGCGACTCTCCACTTGCCCCTTTTTAGAAATAGCGCCCAAAAAAGAGCCCTCTCATAAAACAATGTATACCTGTAGCATTTACCTAGATAGGCCAGAAGATTGCCGCCATTATCCAAGCCTGGTGTCAGAAATGATACGTGATGAATGCGAAATGATAGAACCTATCGATGTAAAAAACCAAACTAGAGCACAACATAAGCTTAATATAATTATGCTTGATAGCCGCTCTTAATCAGCTTATCTTATTTGCGTGTTTATTCATCGAAAAACATTAAGCTATAGTATAACATTGTTGATAAGTCAAAAACGCGGTGTTATATTATATCACAACATAGTAACCGCGAACCTTTAAGACAATGACAAAGTTAACATTAATTTCCTCTGCAGTTTTTTCTGTTTTATGTTCTCATTCAGCACTTGCTGCTACCGTTACCGGTAAAATAACAGACGATAAAAACCAACCTATTGAAAACGCAGCTGTACACGTACATGGTAAAGACCAAGGTGTAAGAACCAACGCACAGGGCGAGTTTTCTATTGATGTAGACTCTCAAAGTCAATTGCATGTAAGTAAAGACAACTTTATAGACTCGCGTATTGCGGTAAATGAAAACTCAAACAATGTAACGGTGTCGCTTACACCTACCTCGGTAGAAACCGTTGTTGTATATGCCTCTGCACTGCATAAAAATAGCTTAGAAATGATTTCGCCGGTAAGCGTTTTATCAGGTGATGAGCTTAAAAACAAATCAAAAGCGACCCTTGGCGAAACACTAAAGGGCTTACCAGGTGTTAATGCCAGTTACTTTGGTCCGGTGTCATCAAGCCCTATTATCCGTGGTTTAGATGGCCCTCGCGTTAAAATTACCCAAAACGGTTTAGATGCCAGCGATGCATCACGCATTGGCCCTGACCATGCAACATCAAGTGACAGCTTAGCAGCTGAACAAATTGAAGTATTGCGCGGTCCAAGCACCCTACTTTATGGCTCAGGTGCAATTGGTGGTGTGGTAAATGTGGTTGATAACCGTATTCCAACGAGCAATTTAGATGATTTAACCGGTGCTGCTGAATACAGCCATGACACGGTTTCTAACTCAAATACCGTGGCTGCAAAACTAGAAACAGGAAATGACGGATTTAACTTTCATTTTGATGGGACTAAACGCAGCGGTGATGACTATGAAACGCCTACATTTAACATTACAGATGAAGATGGTGATGTTGAAACTCATAACTCTGTAGAAAACACTTTTATTGATAGCGACACATTTAATGTGGGTACGAGTTATGTGGGCGATCATTTAACGGTTGGCTTTTCTTACGGTAGCATTGAAACCGATTACGGTATTCCTGGACATGAGCATCATGATCATGACCATGAAGGTGAAACCGAAGAAGAACACGATGAGCACGCAGATGAAGAGGAAGAAGAGTCTGTTTATGCACATCTAGAGCAAGATCGTTGGCAAGGTCTTATAAGCTATGCGCTTGATAATAACTGGATTGAAAATATTAACCTTCGTGTTGGCTACACTGATTACAAACACAGTGAAATTGAAGACGGTGAAATTGGCACCACCTTTAAAAACGAAACAACTGAAGCACGCTTAAATGTAGAGCACAAGTTAGCGCAGTGGCACGGTATGATGGGCTATCATTATAGCGAATCGGACTACGACGCAATTGGCGAAGAAGCATTTACCCCTGCAAGTGTAACCACTACACATGCGTTATACCTACTTGAAGAACGTGAATTTGGTGATGTTACACTCGAGCTTGGTGCGCGTATTGAAGATTACGAAATAACAAGCACAATTACCGAAAGCGAGCACGCACATGATCACGATGAAGAAGAAGATCATGACGAAGGCGAAGAAGAAAGCATTGCATACAGCGAAAGCTTTACTAATGTAAGCGCCTCTGCCGGTGCTATTTGGCAATACACACCAGGGCAAAGCGTAGCACTTAGCTTATCTCACTCTGAGCGTGCGCCCCTTTCTGCTGAGCTTTTATCAAACGGATTACACATTGCTACAGGTACTTACGAGTTAGGCCTTGGCTATCATATTGAAGATAACGAGATTCACTTTGAGCCAGAAGACATTAAACAAGAAAAATCGACCAATTTAGATTTTAGCTTTAGACGTTTTAGCGGTGACTTTGGTTACACAGTTAACTTTTTCTATAACGATATTAAAAACTTTTATTATCAACAAAACACTGGATTAGTTTACGACGAAGAAGATGGTTTAAAGTCTGCAATTGGCGCTCACGATGATGCGGTTGCCGTATATCAATTTGCCAGTAAAGATGCTGAACTCTATGGTGTAGAATTTGATGTACACTATCAAATTGACCCTAATGCCATGGTTAAAGTATTTGGTGATTCAACACGCGCTAAGCTAAAAGACGACGAAGGTAACTTGCCGCGCATACCAGCAAATAAATTAGGATCTGAATTACAATACAATGTAGGCGATTTACAACTAACACTCACAGGTACGCACTACTTTGAGCAAGATAATATTAGCGCCTATGAAACTAAAACCGATGGCTACACAATTGTTGATGCACAAGCTAATTATCAGTTAAGTTTAGGCGCTATAGATACGCAGTTATACTTAAATGTAGATAACATTACAGACGAACTTGGCTTTGTTCACAGCTCGTTTATAAAGGATAAAGCCCCACTACCTGGTAGAAATTTCCGCTTTGGTATTAGAGGTTATTTTTAATAACGCTTTGGCATTTATTTAGTTACTTTTAAAGCCGCATTTTATATGCGGTTTTTTTATGCCTACTCATTTAATTAACTAGGTTATTTACTTGTTGTAATAGCGTTTGTAGCGCAGGTAGCAAGTTTATCTTTCCCCCAAAATAACTCACTTAATTATGCGGATTGGCCTACATTATTAACGTTTTTAAAGCTTGGTATAAAACCACAAGACACAAAAAAGCCGCGGACAAGACCACGGCTTTTTAAATACTGACTTAATAACTAAATCAAGAAAGGATTTCGTGTAGCTCAACGTCAAATACAAGCGTTGAGAAAGGTGCAATTGCAGCACCTGCGCCACGTTCACCATAAGCAAGCTCATGAGGAACGTAAATACGCCATTTAGTGCCTACTGGCATCATTTGTAAAGCTTCAGTCCAGCCTTTGATCACGCCACCTACTGGGAATTCAGCTGGTTGACCGCGCTCGTAAGAGCTATCAAATACTGTACCGTTAATTAATGTACCGTGGTAATCAACACGTACTGTAGACTCAGCAGTTGGCTTTTCGCCTTCGCCTGTTGCTAGTACTTCGTATTGTAAACCAGACTCGGTAACAGTGATTTCAGGACGCTTAGCGTTTTCTTCTAAGAATGCAATACCTTCAGCAGAAAGTACTTTTGCTTCTTCTTCACGACGCGCTTGGATCTCTTCGTTAATTTTTTCAAATGCAGCTTGGATCTCAGGGATCTCAACTTGAAAAGCGCTACCAGCGTACGCATCTTTCATGCCTTCAAATACTGAATTTAGGTTTAAGCCTTCAAAAGGGTTAGACTTAAGTTGCTCACCCATTTGTAAGCCAATACCGTAACTTGCTTTTTCAGCATCTGTAGTAAAATTATCTGACATAATGTGTTTTTCACGTTTTGTTAGTTAAAAGACGCGTACATGCTAACATAAAATAAAACCGGTTTGGCGCTAGTTTTTACTGTGTTTTACCTTAATTTTGCCAACTATGTAGCTACAAAGGGGTAAACTGAATAAAAATCCAACAAGCAATGGCCACGCTAGTAAACCGCCACTGCCAAACAGCACCAATGGCACTAATACTAAACCAACTAAAGCAATAAAAGCTGCGCCAATAACAGGCCAATGCGTATCGTATTTAGTAATAAGATGCGCAGTTAATACGTTGAAGCCAATACCATACACAAAGGCGGTGATAAGCGTTGCGTCTGGTTGTGCATCTGCTGCCATTTTTATTAATAAATTAATCGCGCTTTGATAACAGTAGCCAAATACAATCCACAGTAGTACATGCTTTACTAAGCGTTGCGATGTTGTAAGGTTTGCTTCTTTTGACATTTATTAAACTCCACAAAGCAAAAAACCGCCCATAAGGCGGTTTTTTTAAATAATGGTGGAGAGATAGGGATTTGAACCCTAGATAGGCTACAAACCTATGCCGGTTTTCAAGACCGGTGCATTCGACCACTCTGCCATCTCTCCGTACGGCGCGAATAATAGGGGGTATTGAGCAACTTGTAAAGACCTAAATGTAAATAATTAGCTAAAAACAACGTTTGGTTCAAAAAACCACCACAAATAGCTAAAAAGCTACATTGCTCATTGCCCATTAATAATATTGCTTTGGCCTGCGTGCAATCCACGAACAAATTAAGCACAGTAATAAACTAAGTGCTAAAAATGTAACGCTTTGAAATATTAAATCAAAACGGTTTAAATCATCACTTGGTACTACCACAAATAAAAATGCAGGTAATACACTAAGCAATAACACATAAAAACAAATTTTAAAGGCCCGACCAAAATCAAACCTTTTAGACTGCTGCATCCACCAGGTTAATAAAACAAGCATTCCCATAGCAGAGCCAGCTATAAAATGTGCAGTATTCGTGCTCATTGCCACATAAAGTGTAATAAAAGCACCCACTATTCCCCAAATTGACCATGCCAGCCAATTCTCTTTTTCTTGTAAAAATAAATTTCCCATCGTTTTCGTCTTCTTTATCGTTATTTTTATTAAGACTTTCCATACTTTAACAAAAAACAACCGATTAAAAAACAAACTGAAGAAGAAAAAGTTAACCTATATTGCTTCCGTGCGCTTCTCACAGCTAAATCAAAAAAGGACGAGCCTAACAGTAGCAACCTTAATGCTATATGACTGCGCAAAACTGCAATAGTTCATTATTTATTATAAATAAGTGAAGTAATCATCTGGTTTGTGCTTAGCTGCCTTTTTACACTCAATCTCTGGGGTGCCTAAATATAAATACCCAACAATTTCATCTTGTTCGTCTAAATTAAGGGCATTTTTTACCGCTGTGCTTTGTGCAAAATACCCTGTACGCCATACACCACCTAAACCTTGTGCAAATGCGGCTTGTTGCATGGCAAGTACACTGCAACCGGCGCTTTGTACTTGCTCAATACGCGGCACTTTTGGATGGGCTTGATACTTAGCAATAGCAATAATGATCATCGGTGCGCGCAGCACAAGCTCTTTTGCGCGTTTAATCACTTTTTCTTCTTGCTGCTCAGCAACTGCGCTTTGATGGTATATCTCACCTAATTTATGGCGGGCATCACCTTGAACGACAATAAACTGCCAAGGCGCAATACATCCGTGATCAGGCACCCGTAACGCGGCTTGCTTTATTATATCGAGCTGCTCTGAATTTGGCCCTGGGGCGGTTAATTTAGCGTCAGATTGGCGGGTTAGTAAAAGCTCAATAGCATCCATAGCGTACTCTCATAATTCAAAACGTTAGAGTACCATTTATGCCTTTAAAAAATAAACTCTGCGTAATTATCAATTTTATTAAAACCCTACTTATTCTCTCGTATTACAGCGCCATTACTGCGTAAACAATATTCATATACCACTGTATAAATCCGAGAGAGGCGCGATGCGTTTAACACACGTTACAAACAAAAAGGGCGTATAAAAAATATTTATACGCCCTTTTTAAACCAATTTGTTTGCTACTCTTTTACTACTGCACGCCTGAGCCAATAATCAACACTAACAAAGCGACCGCCACCTACAAAAAACAAGCTAAGTAACATGGCAAAATAAATAGCAGAAAATTCAATACCGTTACTTATTATGGAAGGTTTACCTTTTTCATATAAGTAATCAGTAAATCCGTGCTCTTCAACTATGCCCCTAATTTTACCTATACGTTCTTGTACTTCTAGTGAGTTTTCAAGGCTTTCTTTAGCCCCAGGAATTGATAACCAATCAAGTACTTGAGCCGAACTGGTTGTAGGGTTTGATGGCGCTATAGCAAACCAACCATTATGCCAATGCACTGTTGTTGCTGCCACAACCATTGTAAACATCAGCGGAATGCTTACTAAGCGGGTAAATAGCCCAAAGAGTAAAAACCACCCGCCTAAAAATTCACTCCAGCCTGCTAAAAAGGCAAGTAAGTCTGGAAATGGTAAACCTAAACCCCATTCACTATTGCCAAACCATTGTACAACGCTGGCATCAGCAAGAAAATAGCTAAAAAAGCCGTCGGTTTCTCCACTTAGGGCTAATTTATTAAAGCCCGCAATAATCATTACGGGGGCTAAAATTAAGCGAAAAAGTAACGCAGGTAATCCGTCGGCATACGATAGATTACCCATGATTTTATTATACAAACGAAATAATTTACTCATGTGTGGCCTGCTTTGTCAGTGTTTTAAGTTATGGACTCTATACACACAAGACCTGAGGGTACTGTAAATTATTTCATTTTATTAACACTGTTAAATGGCTCTGGCCACTTGAAGCGCTTCAAAAATTGCACGCTTTGCATCAATTGCTGCTGCTAATTTAGCGCCACCAATAACATGTACCTTTGCATTTTCGCGGTGTTGCTCAAGCACTTCATTATTAGAAACCTGCCCTATACACGCAATAACCGTATCAACCGGTAGTACTTGTTTTTCTCCGGCAACAGTAACTGTAAGGCCGTTATTATCAAAACTATGGTACTGGCAATCAGCAATTTGTTTAACGCCATGTTGCTTAGCGACTTGACGATGTATCCAGCCTGTAGTTTTACCAAGCCCGCTACCAAAGCGCCCTGCACTGCGTTTTAGCATGTATAATTGTCGCTCATCTTTGTGCGGCTCTGCCTCGCACTCAATACCCCACTGCTTTTTAAACTCAGGAATAGATTGCGATTTGTGCTCACTTAAAAAAGCAACCATATCAAAGCCAATACCGCCGGCACCTAAAATGGCTATTGATTTGCCCAGTTCGACCTCACCGCGTATAACTTCATCATAAGCAAATACACGCTTAGAGTCTGCGCATTCAATTGCAGCTTCACGCGGGCGTACACCTGTGGCAAATACGATGTCATCGTATTTTTGTAACATTGCATCATCGTAGGCTTTACCAAGCTCTACATTTACGTTGAGCCTTTCAAGTTCATTAGTAAAGTAGCTAAGCGTATGATTAAAGTCTTCTTTACCTGGAATTTGCATGGCTAGATTAAATTGGCCACCCATTTGTGTTTTTTGATCGATAAGCGTTACTGTATGCCCTTTTTCAGCCAAATAACAACTTGCCGAAAGCCCAGCAGGGCCCGCGCCAACAACTAATACATTTTTAGCTTTAGAAGCTTTATCTAACGGGTAATCAAGTTCAAAGGCGGCTTGTGGGTTAACTAAACAGGTTGCACGTTTATTTTTAAATACGTGGTCTAAACAGCCTTGGTTACAGCCAATACAAATATTTATTTGTTTAGTTTGCTGATTTTGATATTTGTTAAAAAACTCCGGATCGGCTAATAAAGGGCGCGCCATTGAAATTAAATCGGCTTCATTATCATTAAGGATTTGGTTGGCTATATCCGGCGTGTTGATACGGTTTACAGCTATAACAGGTACATTCACCACTGACTTTAATCGTTTTGAAGCTTCTTTAAATGCTCCAGGAGGCACCATACTGGCGATTGTTGGCACGCGTGCTTCATGCCACCCAATGCCAGTATTAAAAATATCAACACCGGCCTGCTCAAGTGCTTTTGCCTGAATAGTGACTTCATCAGGGGTTGAGCCATTCGGGATTAGGTCCATAACAGATAATCTAAAAATAATTAAAAACGTATCAGATACTTTAGCTCTAACGGCTTTAACTATTTCAAGCGCTAATCGCATTCTATTTTCTAGGCTGCCACCAAATTCGTCATCGCGCTTATTGGTGTGTGGCGCCATAAATTCATTAATTAAATAACCTTCAGAGCCCATTACTTCAACACCATCGTAACCTGCTTTTTCTGCCATATAGGCAGAGTGCGCAAAGTCTTTAATGGTTTTTTTAATCGAGCCTAACGACATTTGTTTAGGTTTGTATGGATTTATAGGCGCTTGAATAGCGCTCGGGGCTTGGTTAAACGGATGATAAGCGTATCGACCAGCATGTAAAAGCTGCAAACATATTTTTCCGCCATGTTTATGAACGGCGCCTGTGTATGCACGGTGTTTAAATACATCATAATAACTGTTAAATGATGAAGAAATAGGCGTTAATTTACCACGCAAGTTAGGGCTGTATCCCCCGGTAATGATCATGGCCGTGCCGCCTTTAGCACGCGCCTCGTAAAAAGCGCTTAACCTTTTGCGGTTGTGCCAGCCCTCTTCAAGGCCTGTATGCATTGAACCCATTACCAAGCGGTTTCGTAATTGTGTGTGTTTTAATTGTAATTGTTGTTCTAACATCCTGTGCCCCGTTAACTGGTCTAACCTGTATACATTAGCTAATTCTGCTTTAATGGCAAGTAATAAGCAATATGTGCCTGCATTTAATTAAAAATACGATTAAAAACGTATATTTATGTAACCTCATAAACACTTCGTTACGATTTAGCAGTTAAAATTATTTTTATTCTAGGCTAAGATGAAACTAATGTATTAGCTGTACCAAATTAAGGAGCTATTTTGATAGCAAAGGTATTTAGAGGTATTTGGGCTGGAATAAACTTTTCTCGTCGTTTAATACTCAACATTTTGTTTTTATTACTGGTTGTTGTATTTTTTATGTCGCTATCAAGCGATGACGATACAATAATAATAGAAGATGGCTCTGTACTTAGGCTTAATCTTAATGGGCCTATTGTGGAAGAAAAAACATATATAGACCCTGTCGAAGCAGCTATTAACGATGCTACGTCTAATTCAGAAGCACCTAGTGAAATTTTACTTGATGATGTAGTCAAAGTGATTGATGAAGCCACTAATGACGAGCGCATCAGCGTTATCTTACTAGATTTGCAAGAAATGCCGAAAGCCCACCTAAATAAGCTAAAGCGTATTACTAAATCGTTAGATGCCTTTAAGCAAGCGGGTAAAAAAGTGATTGCATCGGGCTACTATTACACTCAATCGCAATATTATATTGCATCGCATGCCGATGAAATTGCAATGCATCCTTATGGTTCGGTAGCCATTGAAGGCTATGGAATGTATCCACTTTACTTTAAAGAAGCACTAGAAAAACTTAAAGTAACGCAGCATATTTTCCGTGTCGGTACGTTTAAATCGGCGGTAGAGCCGTTTATTCGTAACGATATGTCTGATGCTGCTAAAGAAGCAAACCGTGTTTGGCTTGGTGCATTATGGAGCGAATATAAGCAAGATGTTGCTGCAGTTCGCCCTTTTGATGAATCTAACTTTGACGAAACCATGGATGCTTACCTTGCTAAAATGAAGGCTGCAAATGGCGATGCAGGTAAATATGCACTTGACCATCAATGGGTCGACTCGCTTAAAACAACTCAGCAAATTCGCCAACAACTCATTGATTTAGTTGGCGCACAAGAAGACGGTAAAACATTTAAGCAAGTGTCTTTTCGTGAATACTTAAGCTTAGTTAAGCCCCCTATCGAATTTGATAACCCAATTACAGAAAAAGTTGCTGTAGTTGTTGCTAAAGGTACGATTGTTGATGGTGAGCGCAAAGCAGGTGAAATTGGCGGCGACTCTACCGCAGCATTACTTCGCAAAGCACGCCTTGATGATAAAGTAAAAGCGGTTGTTTTACGTATTGATTCAGGTGGCGGCAGCATGTTTGCCTCTGAGGTTATTCGCGCTGAAGTATTAGCACTTAAAGCCGCAGGCAAACCTGTAATCGCATCGATGAGCTCAGTTGCCGCATCTGGCGGTTATTGGATTGCCTCAGCAGCTAACGAAATTTGGGCAGCACCAAGTACTATCACCGGCTCTATTGGTGTGTTTGGTACATTTATGACTTTTGAAGATACTTTATCTGAAATTGGTGTGTACTCAGATGGTGTTGCAACGTCAGAAATGGCTGGATTTTCTATTACTCGCCCGCTTAATGAAAAAATGGCGCAAGTTATTCAAATGAGTGTTGAAGAAGCTTATAGCCGCTTTATAGATGTTGTTGCTGATGCGCGCAATATGACACCAGAGCAAGTTGATAAAATTGCACAAGGGCGTGTGTGGATTGCTTCACAAGCACAAGAGCTTGGCCTAGTTGATAAGCTTGGTGATAAACAAGATGCGATTGATGCTGCAGCGGCGCTTGCCAAACTTAATCACTACGAAGTGAAAACAATTAAGCAAGACCTAAGCCCGCAAGAAAAAATGCTGCAAGATATTTTTGGCAGTGCATCCGTTAAATCTATGCTTGGCTTAAATACAAATACAGCCTCTGTTTTAGCCACTCAAGCTAATATTAATACGGTGATAAAGCGCCTAAGTAGTGAAGTAGCTGAACTAAAAGATTATAACGATCCGCAGGGTGTATACGCACGTTGTTTAGAGTGTAGCGTTGCACAATAAAAGTGCACGTATTTACTCAAGCAGCTGTATTTAAAACAACTTAACGTTATACTAAGCCCAGTTTTTTTACTGGGCTTTTTTTATGAAACGTAAACGCATTTATATCGCATACACTGGCGGTACCATAGGTATGAAAAAATCGAGCCGTGGCTACATTCCGGCTGAAGGTTTTTTAACAGAAACAGTGGTCAATAACGCAGAATTTAACCGTGAAGAAATGCCCCTTTTTGATATTCACGAGTACTGCCCTTTAATCGATTCATCAGATATGTCGCCAGCGCATTGGCAACTAATAGCTGATGACATTAAAAGCAAATACCACGATTACGATGGTTTTGTGGTACTTCATGGCACCGATACAATGGCTTACACAGCCTCTGCCCTGTCGTTCATGTTCGAAAACTTAACTAAACCCGTTATTGTTACTGGCTCACAAATTCCTTTATCGCAATTACGCTCTGACGGCCAAGTTAACTTATTAAACGCCATGTTTTTAGCGGCTAATTACCCTATTGCTGAAGTGAGCTTATTTTTTAATAACCAATTATTTAGAGGTAACCGAGCCACGAAAGCACATGCCGATGGTTTTAATGCTTTTGCATCTCCTAACCTAGAGCCTTTAGCGTTATCTGGAATTAATATTCAGCTAATTAAAGGTCAGCTAAGCCCTTATGTAGAAAACGAACTACAGGTAACCACCATTACACCTCAGCCAATTGGTGTACTTTATTTATACCCAGGCATTAGTAAAGACGTGGTTAAAAGTTTGGTGAATGACAATATAAAAGCACTAGTATTGCTTAGCTTTGGCGTAGGTAATGCCCCACAAGACCCCGACTTTTTAGACGTGCTAAGTGAGGCAAGTAAACGCGGCATGGTTATTGTTAATTTAACGCAGTGTTTAAAAGGCCATGTAAATATGGGCGGTTACGCTACGGGTAACGCGTTATTAAATATTGGTGTAATAAGTGGCTACGATATGACACTAGAGGCGTGTTTAACAAAGCTGCATTATTTGTTTAGCCAAAACCTAGAAATTGAAACGATTCGCCATTTAATGCAAGACAACTTACGCGGTGAATTAAGCCGCTAATTTTAGTGACCAAAACGCAAAAGGCACGCTAAATAGCGTGCCTTTATTATTTTATAAACGCGTTAATTATCTTACTTTCGCGTCTATACCCACTAAATCAGTTAAGTGGCATACTTCACCTGAGTGAGTTTTAATACCATGCTCACCAAAGTAATCACGCTGGGCTTGTACTAAATGCCCATTACTTGGTGTGGTTAATGTGGCTAAATACGTTTGTGTTGATGCAAGTACAGGGAACGCTAAGCCAGTCATTACAGCTTGCCCAGTTACTTTGCGAAGCGCATTAGATTCATTTTCAAGCGTATCAATGTATTCAACGCCTTGCGCTACGCTATCTAGGTAGTCAGCGCGAATAATACAACCCGCACGCCATGTTTGCAGCGTTTTAGACAAGTCTACTTTCCACTGATGGGTACGAGATGCCCCTTTAATTAACGCTAAACCTTGGCGATACGCTAATAAGCTCGCCAATGTAAAGGCATCTTTTAGCTCTTCAAGGTCAATATCAACCTTGTTTGTAGCTTTAGCGGCATATGTCATTTCTTGTGCAGCGGTAGTGTCACATACATTGGTTAAGTGGCGAGCTTGCACCGCAGCAACCAGTGAAGGAACAGCAATACCTAGTTCAAGTGCATTTTGCGCAGTCCACAGGCCTGTGCCTTTTGCGCCTACTTTATTATCAATTAAATCAACAAGCGGCTCTTGCTTGGTGTTTTCAAGAGATAAAATATGGCTAGAAATAGCAAGTAAGTAGCTATTTAAGTGACCGGTAGACCAGTCATCAAAAATTTCAGCCACTTCTTTTGGTGAGCGACCTGTGCCAATACGAAGTAGTTGATACACTTCAGCAATAAGCTGCATAATTGCGTATTCAATGCCGTTGTGAACCATTTTTACAAAATGGCCACTGGCCGATTGACCAACGCGTGCAAAACACGACTCGCCATTGTAGCTAGCGGCTACTTTTTCAAACCACGGTTCGATTCGCTCCCAACCGCCTTCTGAGCCACTTGCCATCATTGCAGGACCATGACGAGCGCCTTCGGCACCGCCAGAAATACCCATGGTGGCAAATTCAAATTTGTTTTGATACTTAAGTTTACGATTAATGCCGTCTTTGTAGTTACTGTTACCACAATCTACAATCATATCGTTACACTGTACGCCAGCTTCAACAAGCTCATTACACACAGCATCAACCAGTTCGCCTGCAGGCACTAATAATAAAATAGAGCGAGGTGCTTCTAAACGCCTTACCATGTCTCCTAAATCAGAAACAATATGAAGTCTATCGGCCATGCCTTGCGATTTAGCACAACTTAATAACTCTTCACCCGCATGTGGGTTTTTATCATATGCGACTAACGTTATGCCTTTTTCAATCATGTTTAAGGCAATATTTTTGCCCATAACGCCTAACCCGACTAATGCAACTTGCATTTAGTGTCCTCCTCGGTAACAACTATTTGGTTAGTAAACTAAGTAATTCATTAAATAATACCGCGTGCATTATACTCATACCGTCATAAAATGCGAACGTTGAGCTAACACAGCATGCTTTTTTATTACGCTATTAAAAAGCACTGCAATTGTATCAAATATAAGGGCTGTGCGGTTACAAATACTCTGCGTATTTTGAATTTAAGATCATTGACGGATTTTGACACCGGTGTCATAATGATGACATATTCGTTTTGTATAAAATAGTGGCAATACTAACTAGTTTGCCTATAACTAAAAATGTTTATACATAAGTTATAAGTATTTTGAAGTCACAAAATAACCGTCAACCTGCTTACACATCTAAGCACACAGGAGAATTTGATGCTAAGACGCACAAAAATAGTCGCTACACTTGGGCCTGCAACAGATCGAGATAACAATCTAGAAAAAATTATTCGCGCTGGCGCTAATGTAGTACGTTTAAACTTCTCACATGGTGTTGCACAAGATCATAAAGACCGTGCACAAGCTGTACGCGAGATAGCCACAAAATTAGGTAAACATGTTGCTATCCTTGCAGACCTTCAAGGTCCTAAAATTCGTGTTTCAACGTTTAAAGAAGGTAAAGTAAACCTTGAAGTAGGCGCTAAATTCACCCTAGATGCAAAAATGGAAAAAGGTGAAGGCGACGTAAACGCGGTAGGTATTGATTACAAAGAATTACCACAAGATGTAAGCCCTGGCGATTTATTACTATTAAACGATGGCCTTATTCAACTAACCGTTGAGCAAGTAGAAGGTCACTTAGTGCACTGCTCGGTTACCGTAGGTGGTGTATTATCAAATAATAAAGGCATTAACCGTTTAGGCGGTGGTTTAACAGCCCCTGCGTTTACAGAAAAAGACAAAGAAGATTTAATCACTGCCGCTGAAATAGATGTTGATTACATTGCAGTATCATTCCCACGCAGTGGCGATGATATGCGTTATGTACGCTCTTTAGCAGAAGCAGCAGGTTCTAAAGCACAACTACTTGCAAAAATTGAACGTGCAGAAGCCGTAGAAACACAAGAAGCCGTAGATGACATTGTTTTAGCATCAGACGCTGTAATGGTTGCTCGTGGCGATTTAGGTGTTGAAATTGGTGATGCTGCGCTTATGGGTAAACAAAAACTCATTATTCGTCGCGCTCGTTCATTAAACCGTACTGTTGTAACCGCAACACAAATGATGGAATCGATGATCGATAACCCAATGCCAACACGCGCAGAAGTTATGGATGTGGCAAATGCAGTACTTGATGGTACTGATGCAGTTATGCTTTCAGCAGAAACCGCTGCCGGTGATTACCCTGAAGAAACAGTCG
The DNA here is from genome assembly GCF_005887105.1 of Pseudoalteromonas sp. S2893. NCBI lineage: Bacteria > Pseudomonadati > Pseudomonadota > Gammaproteobacteria > Alteromonadales > Pseudoalteromonadaceae > Pseudoalteromonas > Pseudoalteromonas sp. S2893. The sequence goes on from NZ_PNCY01000014.1 coordinate 55,090, forward strand.
CTACAATGGCACGTGTTTGTTTAGGTGCAGAATCGCAAAAAGAAACCCACGTATCTAAGCACCGTTTAGACAGCCGTTTTTCTAACAATGCAGAATCTATCGCGCTTTCAGCTATGTACGCTGCTAATCACTTAGATTCGGTTAAAGCCATTGTTACCTTAACTGAGTCAGGTAGCACCGCTAAACTTATGTCGCGTATCAGCTCTGGTTTACCTATTTACTCGCTTTCACGCCATGCAAGCACGCTAGGCCAAACAGCGCTTTATCGTGGTGTTTACCCTGTGTTTTTTGATTCTACAAAAACTGAAAAAGACGGAATGGTTAAAGCCGCACTTGATACCCTTGTAGCACAAGGTTCATTACACTCTGGCGATACAGTAATTATTACTCACGGTGACTCTATGGAAACTGTGGGCGCAACGAACACAATGAAAATTGTAACTGTAGCGTAATTTCTGCCTTATATAAAAAATGCGAGCTAAGCTCGCATTTTTTATGCCTGTAAAATACCAAACTAGCTGGCTAGCGCTGCTTTTACTTTATCGCGATAGCTTCGGCTTACTTTAAGCTCTTGTCCGTTTTCAAGCACTAATAAATACTCACCGCTTACTTGTGTAACCAGCTTGCTTATTTGTTTTGTATTTACAATTGCACTGCGGTGAACGCGCACAAACAAATGTGGGTCGAGCTCTTGCTCAAGCTCTTTCATTGTTTTGCGCAAAATATGTGTTTGCCCATCTTGGCAATGTAAACACATATAATCGCCGGCGGCATCAACCCACTGAATTGTCGCAACCGGGACACGAATAATTTCACCCTGCTCTTTTACCGCCAGTGATTCTGGGTAACGTTTGTCGGTTAAGGTATCGCCTGTGGCTAATTTTTTAAGTATTTCTTCACAGTTATTACCTGTAATACCGGCAACAAAACTCGCTAGTTTTTTCTTATGGGCGTTGTCTTGCTGTGTTTTTAAGTAACTATGCACTTTTTCTACCGCCTGTTTTAGTCTGTTATCGTCAACGGGTTTTAAAATGTAATCCAAAGCATGTATTTCAAATGCCTTTACTGCAAATTGATCAAATGCAGTAACAAACACAATCGCGGGTAACGCTTTAGTGCTTTCGCTTAAGGCACGGGCAACTTCAAAGCCATTCATTCCTGGCATTTGTATATCTAAAAAAACTAAGTCTATTGGGTGTTCTTTACATGCTGCTATTGCATCAGAGCCTGAACTACACAGTTTAACTACTTCTATATCAGTATATTCTTCAAGTCTTACTGCTAAGCCCTTTCTTGCTAATGGTTCATCATCAACAATGATGGTTTTAATTTTAGTCATTTCTTCACAGCCTTCTCAAACGGTACTCGCAGATTAACTTTCAATCCACTTGGCGTATTATGTGATAATACAAACGAATAATTATTTTCATAGAGCGTTTTTAATCTGTCTTTGGTATTTGCCACCCCTACCCCTTGCGCATTTACAAGTTGTCCGTCTATTAGCTCGGTACCGGGGCCATTATCACCTACTTCAAGTAGTAGCTCGTTGGCAAAAACCTGTGCTTTTATGTCTATCACACCGCCTTGTGACATATGCGCAATGGCGTATTTAATTGCGTTCTCAATTATCGGTTGCAAAATTAAGCTTGGCACAAGTGCCTCTTTTGCTTGCTCGCTTACATCTACATTTACTTTTAAGCGCTCATCAAATCTAACCCGCTCTATTTCTAAATACAGCATTAATGCGTGTAGCTCTTGCTCTAAAGGCACTTTTTTAATGGGATCGGTATTTAGTGTATAACGCAAAAAGTCGCTTAACCTTGCCACCATTAAGTTAGCATCTTTGTTTTCTTTTACCAAAACTAATGTAGAAATAGCATTAAGCGTATTAAATAAAAAATGCGGGTTAAGTTGATATCTGAGCATTTTTAATTGCGCTTCATGGGCCATTGTAGTTGCTTTAAGCGCTTTTTGTCGCTCACTTTGTAGTAGCTGGTAATACTTTATGCCAAAGTATAAGCCACTCCAACATAAAATTATGTAAACAGAGTCTAAGCCATGCTGTAAATAGTAAAACCAATCTTCTGGGCGATAACCATGGCGGTATATTTCCCATAAATTAAATTTTTGTACAATTGCCCACAATGTACCTGTAATGTAAGAGGCACCAAATACAACCACCATTAATATCCAAGGCGATGCATTCCAGGTTTTTCTGTAAATATAACGAAGTGGGACTGTCATTAAACAGCCTGCGTAGGCATTTAATAATATAACGAACACGTAAATATCACGCATTTCAAATACTTTAGAGCCGATATAATTTACAAGCGCATAACCAATCCAGCCTGCAATTTGCAATAGCCAAAAAAAGCGTTGCCTGTTATCAACTAAAGATTGCCAATTCAAAATAAAATACAACTCCGTATAAGTTAGCCAATAAGTTAAAATTACGTTAGCTAATTTAACCACTGGTTTGGTTATTATATCGATTATTACAAAGTGTTAGCAGTACCAACTGTCTTAATTTTTAAGAGCCTTACCGCAAAGTTAAGCCAATAAAAAAGCGAAAGGCTTTAACCTTTCGCTTTTAAAATGCCGATTCAATCAGCTCGTATGGGCAAAGCCACCTTATAAACTAGGCAAGTTTATCAGAGGCTACTTTATAAGTTGGGTCTTCAATTACGTTCACCTCAACTAAGTCACGCGCTTTGTGTAACAGCTGTTTACAGTCTTTACTTAAATGACGTAAGTGAAGCTGCTTACCTGCTTTAGTGTACTTATCAGCTAAGCTGTCGATGGCTTCTATGGCACTGTGATCCGCAACACGGCTGTGTTCAAATTCGATAATTACATCTTTAGGGTCGTTTTTAACATCGAATAACTCAGAAAAGTTTTTAACTGAGCCAAAAAATAACGGGCCGTGAAGCTCGTAAACTTTAGCACCTTGCTCATCAATGTAATTAGTTGTGTAGATATGTTTTGCATGATTCCAAGCAAATACCAAGGCAGAAACAATAACACCAACACACACGGCAATCGCTAAATCGGTTACTACGGTTACGCCAGATACCAATACAATTACAAAGGCATCAGACAGTGGTACACGCTTCATCATTTTAAAGCTTGCCCATTCAAACGTACCAAGTACAACCATAAACATAACACCTACAAGCGCAGCCAGTGGGATCATTTCAATTAAACTTGAAGCAAATATAATAAATGCAAGCAGCATTAGTGCAGCACTTATACCCGACAAGCGCGAGCGCCCGCCCGAATTAATGTTGATCATTGATTGCCCAATCATGGCACAGCCACCCATTGCGCCAAAAAAGCCACAGGTTACATTAGCAGCACCTTGGCCAATACACTCTTTATTTGAGTGACCACGGGTTTCGGTAATTTCATCAATCAAGCTAAGCGTTAATAACGACTCAATTAAACCAATAGCTGCTAAAATTAATGCATACGGAAAAATTATATAAAAAGTTTCTAGGGTAAATGGAACCATAGGAATGTGAAATTCAGGTAAGCCGCCAGCAATGGTAGCCGCTTCATTACCTGTCATCCCTTTTAGGAAATCAAGTACAGTGCGCGAGTCTAAATCAAGGCCTATTACTAACGCGGTTACCGTTACAATAGCCACTAAAGAAGAAGGCACTGCAGTGGTGAGCTTAGGTAAAAAGTGAATGATAGCCATGGTTAATGCAACTAAACCTAACATAATGTAAAGCGGGTTGCCCGTCATCCATTGCTGGCCACCTGCGCCATCTGGTACTTTAAACTGCCCTAGTTGCGCTAAAAATATTACTATCGCTAATCCATTTACAAAGCCGAGCATAACTGGGTGGGGGACCATGCGAATAAACTTACCGAGCTTAAATATTCCCGCGAGTATTTGCAGTATTCCCATCAGCAACACCGTGGCAAATAAATACTCAACACCGTGATCAAGTACCAAACTTACCATTACAACAGCTAATGCACCGGTTGCGCCCGAAATCATACCAGGGCGGCCACCAAAAATAGCCGTAATTAAACCAACGATAAACGCGGCGTAGAGACCAACTAAAGGTTCGACATTTGCTACAAAAGCAAACGCAACAGCTTCTGGAACTAAAGCAAGTGCTACAGTTAAGCCAGATAAAATATCGTTTTTAGCAGAGCTAGGCGCTTTGCTGAGTAAGTTAAACATTGAGTTCCTCAGGGGGTTATTAGGTTAGGATCGAAAAAGCGCTAAATGTTACCAAATTAGCGCTCATTTAACAATTCGCACACACCGTTATTAGCTTTCTTAGTATAGCTTAACTTTGTGTCGTTTATTTTATAGAGGAAGAGATGTACTGCGTTTTACACATGTCATGGTTACGTTAGAGTGTACCTCTTGAACGTATTCTAAGCTGAGTAAATTGTCACGTACAAAGTGCTCATAGCCTTCTATACCTTGTGAGATTATACGCAGCATAAAGTCCATGGTGCCGGCCATTGTGTAACATTCTGTCACTTCGTCATAGCTCATAATTAGCTTTTCAAATTCAGCTAAGTTTTTCTTGCCATGATTTGATAAGCGCACATGTGCGTATACAAGCATGTCAAAACCAAGCTTTTTCTCATCTAAAAGCGCAACTTTACTTTTGATATAGCCATCTTGTTCAAGCTTTGCAATGCGTCGCCAACAAGGTGATTGAGATAAGCCTACTTTGTCTGCAATTTCAGCAGTTGAAAGACTTGCGTCCTGTTGTAAAAGTGCCAAAATTTGGCGATCTACGTGATTTAGAGACATTTTATTTCTTATTTATCTAATAAACTGGTTAAATTATACAGCCAATTTAAAATTCCGTCTGCAATAATTTTGCATTTTCATGGATTTTAATTAACCAAATTGGCCACTTACAAATGGATTAGTGCGTTTTTCGTGGCCTACAGTGGTATCTTCACCATGGCCAGCTAAAATACGCGTGTTGTCATCAAGTGTTAAAATATGGCTTTTAATAGACTCAATGAGCTGCTCTGTATTGCCTTTAGGGAAATCTGTACGCCCTACAGCACCTTTAAAAATAACATCGCCAACAATAACTAATTGCTGATCAGGCTCATAAAACACAATATGACCAGGTGTGTGCCCAGGGCAATGCTTAACACTAAAGCTAAGTTTGCCAAGCGTTAATACATCATTATGATTAAGCCAAATGTCAGGGTAAAAAGCATCAATAGCTGAAAAACCAAACATTTGTGCTTGCATAGGCAGGTTATCAAACCAAAATGACTCATCTTTTTGCGGGCCAATAATTTGCACATTGTAGTGTGAGCGTAATTCATCGGCCGCACCTACGTGGTCTAAATGCCCGTGCGTAAGCCAAATAGCGCTCAGTACTAATTTGTGCTCATTAAGCGTGGCTATAATTTTTTGTGTATCACCACCTGGGTCTATCACCACAGCTTGCTTTGTTTCTGTACAGCTAATAATTCTGCAATTTTGAGAAAAAGCAGTCACGGGTATCGTAATAACGTGCATATTAAATTTCTTTATCTTTTTGATCGGGAATAACGGCTACTTGCTCATACGACATTAAAATTGGGTATTTCAAATACGCTTCGTCATAAAATGGCGTGTGTGAATATAACCAGTGCAAACGTGCATTGGCATCTTGCGCAAATGCTTTATCTTGAAGTTTTTTATCAAACTCGAGAGCAAGTTTAGGGTTGTCTTTAAGCATTTTCCTTGCGTAAGGGATTAACGCGTAGTTTTCCATGTACTCTGTTCGTTGAAAAATCGTATTAAACTCACCCCACGCAAAAAATGAATCAGGGGCTTCTGGGTGTAATAAATGAACCGCTAACTCCCCTGCTTTTTGCTGCGTATTTACTTGATACCATCCGTCTAAATTTACATTTATTGCTGGTACATAATCAAAACTTGCAGAGACTCTAAAGCGCCCTTCAAATGGGGCTTTATCAAACGAGTAATCAAGTACTTTGGCAAGCTTTAAAGGTTGCGTATTCGCGCCTTTAAGTTTGTTAACTGACACCCCATGTAACTTAAGCTTTTCTATTATATCGCTATATACAGGCGGAACAAAAAACGCTTGGGGCACATCAACAACTCGTTCAACCTCTTTTTGCCAATAAATCGGTAAGTCAGTGTAGGTATAGGCTTTACCTAAATATTTAACCTCAGTTTGCCCCGAAAGCGCACTTACACTTGATGTGTATTCTACCCCTTTAAACTCACTAATAGTGTCTGCTTGTTTAGCATAACCTCGTTTAACAATTAGTTTCTCAGGTACAAATTCTTGCTCTTTTTTAACGGCATTCGCAAGCTCATGACTGTACTGAGAAAGCGCGTTTATTGCCCCATCTAAAAATACATAGGTGCCTAATACGCGTTGTTGATAAGGTTTTAAAGAATGGTTTTCGACTAAAATTGTTGGTAATGATTTTAAATCGCCCCACCCGTTTGAAAAACGCGGTGTAGCCACCCAACCTGCAAGGCCTTTTTTAAAGTCGCGTTTATCCATAACAAATACCAATGGCCCAGGTATATGCCCTTGCTTTTGTAATGTTTCGTCAATAACCGGCTTTATATACTGATCTAATGCATCAGATATAGCAGGCGATTCGCTTGCAAATACAGGGTTATAACCATAGGTCACATCGTACTGATAATCGGCGCCATCGGTAACATGCACATCAATGTATAAGTTTGGGTTGTAATCATTAATAACCTTTAAAACACTTCTCACCTCTGGTGTATCTAACTTAGTGAAATCGCGATTAAGGTTTAGATTATTTGCATTGGTTCTAAAGCCCATTTTTTCAGGGCCGCGCTGATTTATGCGATTAAATGCGCTGCTGCGTTCATGCCCATCTACGTTTAAAATAGGAATAAAAAGTATGTTTACCTTTTTTAAAATATCACGGCGCTTACCGGTTGCAATATCGCGGAGCAACATAAACATGGCGTCTTTACCATCTATCTCACCTGCATGAATACCGGCTTGGATAAAAACGGTTGGCTTAGTGCTGTTGGCCATTTGCCCAGCTTCAAAAAAACCTTGCTCACTGGAAACCAACATTTTAATAGCGCGATTACTATTACTGTAGCCTATTATTTGAGACTGAAACTGCGTGGGATTTGCCGCTACAAGCCTATCTACAAACGCCATAGTATCGGCATAGTTTGGCGAGGCTTTGCCCTGTGATAACTCAAAATCAGTGGTTAAAGGGCCTTGCTGCTGTAATAACGAAACGCTATCACCTTGCCAAGGAATAAGAGGCGGTAAATGACTGTTATCTGCCACAATTGCAGATAAAAATAACAGGCTTGCAAACATAGTTTTCTCTAACAAACGCTTTAATAAAATAAATTATACCAAGTAAACATAGCGATATTATAAAAGTGCGGTGATTCAACAAAAAAGAAAGCCCGTTTATACCCATGCACTTAATAAAGTAATTATTAAAGTAGTTAATTTTAAGGCTGGGGAAAAGTATCGGCAGCTTAGCAAGCAATTCGTTGTTTATACCAATCCGCTTAATTAAGTGATCTATTTTGAGAATTGATAAACGTGTTAATAGCTAGGAAAAACTTCGCTACTTAGTAGTTCTAAACGAGAGTTTTTTAACGCATATAGCGACATATTTAGCCTAAAATTAATAAAGTATTATTGCGGGGGAATATTATTAGGCGAGTCTTAAATTACAGGCACAAAAAAAGGAGCCTAGGGCTCCTCTTTATTACTTATTTAAAAAAGCTTAAGCTGCCGCTAGGCCTTCTTTTGCTTTTTCAACAAGCGCTGCAAATGCAACTTGGTCGTAAACAGCGATATCTGCAAGGATCTTACGATCGATTTCTACAGAAGTCTTTTTAAGACCATTGATAAAACGGCTGTAAGACAGACCATTTTGACGTGAAGCTGCATTGATACGTGCAATCCATAATTGACGGAAAGTACGTTTCTTAGCACGACGGTCACGGTAAGCGTATTGACCCGCTTTAGTAACTGCCTGGAAAGCTACGCGGTAAACACGTGAACGTGCTCCGTAGTAACCTTTAGCTTGCTTTAAAACTTTTTTGTGACGTGCACGTGCGACAACGCCGCGTTTAACTCTTGCCATTTCTAAAAACCCCTATTAAGCGAATGGTAACATACGTGAAACTAGACCATGGTCATTTTTATGAACCATCATCTTAGGACGTAGGTGTAACTTACGCTTAGAAGTTTTCTTAGTCAGAATGTGACGAAGATGCGCTTGTTTACGCTTGAAACCGCCAGAAGCAGTTTTCTTGAAACGCTTAGCAGCGCCTCTGTGACTTTTTAGCTTATAAGCCATTGCAATAACTCCAAATGTATTGCTTAAAAATTAGTAAGCAGGCGTGAGATATATTTCTATAGCTCCACTTTTAGGCCTAACTTACTGCCATATTCCGGTGAAAACCCAGCAAAAATGCCGCAATTTTACTTTAAAACCGGTTAGCACAGGTGAATATTTGCATATTACTTGGGTACCTGAGCTAAATTCGGTGCGTATTATCGCTTAAAAATTATTTTTTAGCAACAGGCGCCATCATCATAACCATTTGGCGGCCTTCAACACGATTTGGGAAAGACTCGACTACTGCAAGTTCTTCTAAATCAGCCTTAACACGGTTTAATAATTCGATACCAATTTCTTGGTGAGCCATTTCGCGGCCACGGAAGCGGATAGTAATCTTAGCTTTATCGCCAGCTTCTAAGAACTTACGTAAGTTGCGCAGCTTAACCTGATAGTCACCTTCATCCGTGCCAGGACGGAATTTGATTTCTTTAATCTGGATTTGCTTTTGCTTCTTCTTCTGCTCTTTTAGTTCTTTGCTTTTTTCAAAGATGAACTTACCGTAGTCCATAACCTTACAAACAGGCGGCTCAGCGTTTGGGCTAATCTCTACAAGATCAACACCCGCTGCATCAGCCATAGCTTGTGCGTCTTTTAATGACTGAATTCCAGCTTGTTCGCCTTCGATGTCGATTAAACGAACTTCTTGAGCTGTAATTTCTTCGTTAATACGATTTTTTTGAGCTGTTTGTTGCCCTTTCTTGCCGCCTCTAATGGTACGTTCCTCCAAGAATATCAATAATATAAGCGTGTAGTTGGCTGTTTGTGATTGCCCTACACGCTCGATTTTTACTGTCGATTTTTAATTTCTTCGCTAATTTTAGCTACAAAATCATCAACATTAAATTTGCCTAGGTCTTCACCTGTGCGGGTACGTACTGCTACTTCCTGTTGTTCAACTTCTTTATCGCCGACAACGAGTAAGTAAGGAATACGCTTAAGTGTATGTTCTCGGATTTTAAAGCCAATCTTCTCATTTCTCAAGTCAGCAGCGGCTCTAATTCCAAGTTTATTTAATTTTTGTACAATTTCGTGCACGTAATCTGCTTGTTTATCGGTAATGTTCATAATTACCACTTGCTTTGGAGCAAGCCACGTTGGGAATAAACCAGCGTATTCTTCAGTTAAAATACCGATAAAGCGCTCAATTGAGCCTAAAATAGCACGGTGTATCATAACTGGAGTGCGTCGTTCGTTGTTTTCTGCTACATAAGTAGCGCCTAAACGACCCGGTAATGCAAAGTCGAGTTGCACTGTACCACATTGCCACGCTCTGTCTAAACAATCGTACAAAGTAAATTCAATTTTAGGTCCGTAAAAGGCACCTTCACCTGGCAGGTAATCAAATTCAATGTCGTTTGCTTTAAGTGCATCGGCTAATGCAACCTCTGCTTTGTCCCAAATTTCATCATCGCCGATGCGCTTTTCAGGACGCGTAGAAAGCTTAACTACAATTTTGTCAAAACCGAATGTCTCATATGTATCATAAACCATCTTAATACACGCTGAAACTTCGTCCATTACTTGCTCTTCTGTACAGAACACGTGAGCATCATCTTGTGTAAAGCCACGTACACGCATTAAGCCGTGTAAAGCGCCTGATGGTTCGTTACGGTGACAACAACCAAACTCAGCCATACGCAGTGGTAAATCACGGTACGATTTTAAACCCTGGTTAAAAATTTGCACGTGACCTGGGCAGTTCATTGGTTTTATAGCGTATTCGCGTTTTTCAGACTCTGTGGTAAACATGGCGTCTGAGTATTTTTCCCAGTGACCTGATTTTTCCCACAAAGAACGGTCCATCATCATTGGACCTTTAACTTCTTCGTAGCTGTACTCACGCAGTTTTTCACGAACAAATTCTTCAAGCTCGCGGTAAATGCTCCAACCATCGTTGTGCCAAAATACCATACCTGGCGCTTCTTCTTGCCAGTGCCATAAATCAAGCGCTTTACCAATACGGCGGTGATCGCGTTTTTCAGCCTCTTCTAAGCGTTTAAGGTACGCTTTAAGTTGCTTTTTATCGCCCCACGCTGTGCCGTAAATACGCTGTAGCATTTTGTTTTCAGAGTCGCCACGCCAGTAAGCGCCAGCTACTTTCATTATTTTGAAGTTTTGGCAGAATTTCATGTTTGGTACGTGCGGGCCACGACACATGTCTACGTATTCTTCGTGGTGGTATAATCCTGGGCGATCATCTTTTGCGATGTTTTCGTCCAAAATTTCCATTTTGTATGTTTCGCCACGCGCTTCAAACGTATCGCGTGCTTCTTGCCAGCTTACATTTTTTTTCACTACGTCGTAGTTTGTTTTTGCAAGTTGCAACATACGCTTTTCAATGGCGTCTAAGTCTTCTTGAGACAAAGAGTGTTCCATATCAATATCGTAGTAAAAACCGTTATCAATAGTTGGACCAATAGCCATTTTAGCGTCTGGGAAAAGCTGCTTAACTGCATGACCGATTAAGTGAGCACACGAGTGACGAATAATCTCTAGGCCGTCGTCATCTTTTGCGGTGATGATCTCAAGGCGCGAATCTTCGTTGATCATATCGCACGCATCAACACGCTCGCCATTAACACGACCAGCAATGGTTGCTTTAGCAAGGCCTGGGCCAATGTCGTTAGCTACATCAAGAGTACTTACAGGGTTTTCAAAACTACGCTGACTGCCGTCAGGAAGAGTAATAACTGGCATTATAAATCCTTACATACAGTGGTGACACCTACAATGTATCACGTGTATTTTTAAATAAATTAAATGAGAATGACTCGACAACGCTTTTACGAATAAGCATTGACTATTTTTCGCCATACATGACTAATGTAGATGCTGAGTCTGCTCAACTACAAAAAAGATATTGTCGCGTGATAGAGTATCAATTACAAGTTTAAAGCGCGCTCATTACTTGAAATTTCACCTAAAATTGTCATTTTTTTGTTTTTCGCTCGCTAATTTAAATTAAGCATGTGACAACTTGAGTTTATTGATTATTAAAATGCACCTGCGCCGCCTTGCTCTCGCAATTTATTAGATGTTGAGTATAATACTAAGCAATTAAGTTATATTAGAGAACAGCAATGAGAACATGTGGTGTAGAAATTACCGGTAGTGATGTACTACTTTGTATTTTAAGTAAAGATAACGACGTATTTGATATTCGCGATGTGCGCCAAACACGCTTTACCTTAGGTAACGGTAACGACACTGAAATAATGCGTAAATTTCAATTTGATTTTGCAAAACTAATGCAAGATTACCAAATTGATTCTGTTGCCATTCGTGAGCGCCAACCTAAAGGTAAATTTGCAGGCAGTGCAAAGGGCTTTAAAATGGAAACAGCGATTCAATTAATTGAAGAGTTAGATGTTCGCGTATTCTCAACGACCGAAATTAAAGAACAGCTTAAACGCAACCCTATACCTATTGCGTTTGAAGACACAGGCCTTAAAAAGTACCAAGAAAACGCTTTTGTTAATGCCTATGTATACATTATGAAAAAAACCTACCGCAGTGACGAGCTATAAGTCACACAGCGATTAAAACAGACTATAAAAACGCCATTTAGTGGCGTTTTTTTATGCCTTTATTAAAGTTAGTTTTTATTGCCCATCTGTAAAACGTTTTATTTAACTTTTATTTATGCTTAGTACATTAGTCTAACCACTCTTTCTTTGTCGACAATTTGTGTTTATTTTAACTACAGCCTATAACAATTCGCTTAACTATTTTTTATTTTGCTACACAGCTATTAGTGGCTAAGCAAATGAATACTGACTTATCAGCACGGATTGATATAAGTAACTGACACACATTAATACGGAGAAGCACATGCACATACCATCGCACTCGGTAAAAGAAGTAGAACAAATAAACACATTACCGCTCACAAAAAGCTATTTTAAAGGTGCGCAAAGCACGCCGCTAACGGATAAAACAATTGGCGAGTACTTTGATTTTATTGTCGACAAATACCCTAGTTCGCTCGCTGTCGTTGTTAGCCATCAAAATGTACGCTTAACGTATAAAGCGTTTCAAAATGAAGTTAATCAACTCGCTATGGGGCTACTAGCAATAGGCGTTAAACCAGGAGATAGAGTAGGAATATGGTCACCTAATAAAATTGAGTGGTGTTTAACCCAATTTGCGAGCGCCAAAATAGGTGCCATTATGGTGTGCATTAACCCTGCCTACAGGCCAAACGAGTTAGCCTATGCTTTGAACTCGGTAGAATGCAGCACATTAATTACCGCGTCACATTTTAAAGGCAGCAATTATATAGACATGCTTAACAGCTTAGCGCCAGAGCTTACCCAATGTGAACCCGGTGAGCTGAATGCACATGCCCTACCTAGCCTTAAAAATGTAATACGCATTGGCAATGAAAAAAGCCCTGGTATGTTTACGTTTGATGATGTGATGAATTTTGCCACCCCGGCTCACAAGCTTGAATTAAATGCGATTGCAGCAAATTTAAACGCGGATCAAGACATAAATATACAGTTTACCTCTGGCACCACGGGCAACCCTAAAGGCGCTACACTCACCCATAAGAACATACTTAATAATGCGCTATTTGTTGCAGAGGCTATGCATTTTACAGCGCAAGATAAACTATGTATTCCTGTGCCTCTGTATCATTGTTTTGCGATGGTGCTTGGCAGCCTGCTATGTGTAAGTAAAGGCGCCGCAGCTATATACCCAAGCGATGCGTTTGATGCAAAAACCACGCTTGATGTTGTGCAGCAAGAGGGCTGCACCGCGCTGCATGGTGTGCCTACTATGTTTATTAGCCAACTAGAGCTGCCTAATTTTACTAATTATAACCTCAGCACTTTACGCACTGGTGTAATGGCGGGCTCAACGTGCCCTGAGCAAGTTATGCGTAAAGTACAAACACAAATGAACATGCATCAAGTATTAATTGCGTATGGGCAAACTGAGTGCAGTCCAATCAATAATATAACCGAAACCGACTCATCAATAGAGCGCCAAGTAACAACCGTTGGCCGTGCCCTTGCTCACACTGAAGTTAAAATTATTGACGAACTGGGTAACATTCAAAAAATAGGTGTACCTGGTGAGGTCTGCAGTAAGGGCGCAGGTATAATGCGCTGCTATTGGAATGACGAAGAAAAAACAAAAGCCACTATAGATGACGAAGGCTGGTTACACTCTGGTGATTTAGGGGTAATGGACTGCGAAGGGTTTGTGAGTATTGTTGGCCGCATTAAAGACATGATCATTCGAGGTGGCGAAAACATTTACCCACGCGAAATTGAAGAGGTTCTTTACACTTACCCAGGTATTCAAGATGCCGCTATATTTGGTATTAGTGATGAGAAGTACGGCGAAGAAGTGTGTGCGTGGATCCAGCCAAAAGAAGATGCAGTACTTGATGAGCAAGCAATACGTGCATTTTTAAAAGACAAACTCGCCTATTTTAAAATGCCCCGTTATATTCGCTTTGTAGAGAGTTACCCAATGACAGTAACAGGCAAACTGCAAAAGTTTAAAATGCGAGAGCAAATGCAGCAATCTCTTACTGATAAGGCCTTTTCTTAACCGCAAACATTAATTACAAAAAAGCTCAGCAATTGCTGAGCTTTTAGCGTTAAATAATTTACTTACTCTGCAGGGCGATACTGCTGCTGAACACCTGTTAAAAACAAACGCAAAACCTGGTCGTTACACACACGGTAATGTTTATTTTCTACTTTGCGAGAAAACGCACTGAGCTCATGTTTACTTAATTCAAAGTCAACCTGTGCAAGTGTTGCTATTACATCTTCTGCTTTCATGTTTAGAGCAATACGTAGCTTCATAAAAATAATATTATTATTTAATTTAGTCTCTGGCACAGGCTGTGGGCCTTCGCGCTTGCCACGCTTAGTATTAATAAAGCCATTTAAAAAGGTAGCAAACTCAGTGTCTGACATTTTAACAAACCCTTGCTCACCCTCTTTTGTTAACCATGCAACGGCTTGCTCAGTGGTAACTGTAGCCTCTGCGGCGGCAAAAATACCGACCATGGCAGTATCGGTTAAATTAAAGGTATAGCGAACACGGCGTAAAATATCGTTATTTGTCAAAGTAATTTCCTGAGTAGAGAGCGAGGCTAAATTAGAGCACCCACGTTAAATGAGCGCGCAGTTTAGCAGCTTAAGGCACGCTGCCCTATTGATATTTACACTATAAAGAGTTGTTAATTACCCAATACCTTGGCAGGGTCGACTCGAGTTGCTTGCCACGCCGGGTAAATAGTAGCAAGTACAGCTAAAACAAAGGTAACAATAACTGTTATTCCAATATCACTGAGTACTAATTTACTGGGTAAAAATTCAATAAAATAAACACCTTCAAGCGGGTTAGCTGCAAATAACTGGCTAACCCATGTAAACAGCTCACTAATGTTAAGCGCTAATATAACCCCAACTAGTGTGCCAAGTAACACGCCAACAAAGGCTTGTGTTAAACCTTGCATGACAAAGGTAGCTAAAATAGTACTGTCTTTAGCACCCATAGTTTTTAAAATAGCTATGTTGCCTTGTTTTTCGCGCACTTCCATTACAAGCGACGATACAATGTTAAAACTAGCTACCGCTATAATTAAAAACACCACAATGTACACAATTGTGCGCACCATTTGAATATCTTGATACAGGCTACCTTGCGTTCTAAACCAGCTAGAGACATACACATAATCACTAATAGTTTGCCCTACTCGCAGTGCAATTTGATGCGCAGCAAACACATCATCTACGCTCAATCGTAAACCTGTCACTTGGCTGTGGTCGTAACCTAAAACTGACTGTGCTTTATTTAAGTGAATAAATGCAGCGCTACTGTCAATTGGCCCACCCATTTCTATAATGCCCGCAAGTGTTAACGTTACGCGTTTAGGGGCTAATAGAGACTTGCCTTGCTCGCTAATTTTAGGAATGAGTAAAGTAATATTATCGCCTATATTAGCGCCTAATTGCTTTACAATTTGCTTGCCTAAAATAACGTCATCTGTGCGCAGCTGACTAACCAGTGTGCCATTGGTAAATTGATTTATGGCCGATACATTCCCTTCATAGCTAGGTTCAACGCCGCGTATTTCTACCGCTTTAAGCTGGCTTTTAAATTGCGCCATACCATTTACTGCTATAAATGGCGCAGCACCTGTAACATGAGGCTCTGCTTTAAGTTTTTCTACTTTTTTAGGCCAATCAGCAATCGGTCGGCTAGGCGCTACGTATTCAACTTGCGGTACCACACTTAATAAACGATGCACTAATTGCTGCTCAAAGCCATTAATAACCGAAAGCGCAACAATTAACACCGCCACCCCTAATAAAATACCAACAGTAGAGGCTTTGGCAATAAAGCTTACAAATGCGTTTTTTTCGTCTTTATGGCCAGAATACGCTCTAAAGCGTTCACTTAAAAATAAACTAAGCAACATGGTGAGACTCTTTTATGGCAAGTTTCCCATCATCTAAATACGCAATTTTGCCTAGCTTGTCTGCAAGCTCTAAGTCGTGAGTAACCACCACAAAACTAGTATTTAAGCTTTTATTTAGCTCATTAATTAAATCGTAAATTTTAATCGCGTTTTGCTTATCAAGGTTACCGGTAGGTTCGTCGGCTAACACTAATGCGGGTTTAGTCACTAAAGCACGAGCAATAGCAACACGCTGGCGCTCTCCACCAGACAGTGCCGAAGGTTTATGCTCACTGCGATGCGCTAGGCCTACTTTATCTAGCATTTGCAGGGCTTGCTCTTTCGCCTCTTTTGCGTTGAGCCCTTTAATTAACAGCGGCATAGCCACGTTTTCAACCGCACTAAATTCCATTAATAAATGGTGAAACTGATAAATAAAGCCCAAGTTTTTATTTCTAAACGCCGCTTGCTCTGTTCGCGATAATTTAGCAACGTCTTGATTTTTTATTTTAGCGCTACCCGATGTAGCCGTATCAAGGGTTCCTAAAATATGCAATAAGGTACTTTTCCCTGAGCCTGAGCTGCCTACTATAGCCAGCATATCCCCTTGGTTAAGAGATAAGTCCACCCCTTTTAATACTTCTACTTGGTTTTGGCCATCTTGATAAACTTTACTTAAGTTTTGACAGCTAATAACTAAATCATTCATAACGCAATACCTCTGCTGGTTTTACTTTTGCGGCTTTGCGCGCAGGATATAAAGTGGCTAAAAAGCTCATTGCAATACTGCTAAGCGCAATAATAACGAGGCTTAACACATCAAATTTTACCGGAAGCTCTACACCTGCTAGTAGGTTTAGCCCTACAGCAGCGAGTAGTTCATTAATATATAAGCTAAACAATACACCTAAAAGTGCCCCTATCGCGGTGCCAATCACCCCGTTATACAAACCTTGCACCATAAACACTTTTTGTACTTGTGAAGGCGTTAAACCTAAGGTTTGTAATATTGCCACTTCGCCTTGTTTTTCACTCACCATCATAGTCAGTGCCGAAACAATATTAAATACAGCCACTAATACAATCAGCCCTAACAACATGGACATAATACGTTTTTCCATGGCAACCGCGGCAAATAAAGTACCTTGGCTACTGCGCCAGTCACTTACTTGGTAATCGCGTAAAATGTGCTGGCTGTCCGTTGTAAATTGCGCTAATTCAAAGGGCTCATGTAACGACACACTTAAGTTAGGCGCGGTATTTTTGTTAAGCTTTAATACCCGCTGTAAAGATGCGCCGCTGGTAAATGCAAGGCTCATATCTATCTCTGAGCCCGTTTCGTATATTGCGGCTATTTTAAATAAACGCTGACTAGGTACGCGCCCAAGTGGCGTGTAAGTTGAGGCATTAGGCATAATTACGCGCAGTTTTTCTCCCATACCAACGCCAAGTTTTCGGCTTAAGTAACGGCTAATAGCTATGTTGTAGCTATTATTTAAAACGTTCTGCCAATTGCCCTGCACAACTTTATCAGTAATTTTATATAGCGATCCGTTATCGCCATACAAGCCTTGCAGTAATACGCCGTGTAAATCTTTATTGGTTTGCAAAATGGCTTCGCCGTGGCGGTAAAGGCTTACGTGATCTACATAATCTGAGCGCTCTAAATCGGCTTTTAACGCTGTCATCTGTTCGCTGGTGTGTTTATTGGCTTGTACTTCTACGTGAGGAATGAGCCCTAACATATTTGTTTTTAAACTGTTTTCAAAGCCATTCATTACACTGCTAACAGTGAACAAGGCCATTAGCCCTATGGCTATTCCGGCAATAGAAAAAAACGAGATAAACGATATAAACGCATTTCCTTTGGAGGAGCGGCTATATCTGAGCCCTATAAATAAGCTAACCGGTTGAAACATATTATTTAAAACATTTATGCTAAAAGTGTGCGGCTATAGTAGCACGAACTAAGATGAATTGAATATGACCATAAATGTAAGAAATAATTTATAAATCTTATACTTGGCTATATTTTAAACGCGCTTTATTCAAGCCCGGCCACTAAATAATCAAGTAATACTCTTACGTTAGTGGCAACAAACTGGCGCGGCGGGTAAATTCCCCACACGCCTTCTTGATCTGGCTGATAAGAAGTTAATACTGGCACAAGCTCGCCCGTTCGTAGCTCATTTTCAATGTAATAATTAGGCAGCTGCACTATTCCTAAGCCTTTTTTTGCACCATCAACTAATGCCCAACCACTATTACAGCGCAATCGTCCTGCAATTTTAATGTGTTTATCGCGACCATTTTCGTTTACTCGCCAATAACTGCTGTTACCAATTAAACATTGATGTTGGTTTAGCTCGCCTAGGGTATGAGGCTCACCTACTCGGGATAAATAATCTGGGGAGGCACACATTATAAAGCGCCTAGCACTTAAACGCCGTGCTCTGTGGCTTGAATCTTTTAAATGCCCTAACCGAATGGCTAAATCAAACCCGCCTTCGAGTAAATTTTCTTGCTCGTTAGAAAGCGTAGCAATAACTTCGACCTCAGGATGAGCGTGCATAAAATTGTGCACAATGGGCATAATAAAAGTTTCACCATACATAACCGGTGCTGTTAATTTAATTTTACCTTTAGGCGTTGTTTGCTGCGTTGCTAAGCTTTGCGTGGCATCGTCCATAGCGTGTTGTAGTTGCTTAGTTTGATGTAAAAAGGCTTCACCTTCTTTGGTTAATACCACTTTGCGGGTGGTACGGGTGAGTAACTGGGTATTTAAACGCTGCTCCAGCGCCGTAACATGGCGACTTATATGGGCAACCGACAACCCCAGTACATTAGCCGCTGCTGTAAAACTACCCTCTTCACCCACTGCTATAAATTCGTCTATGCCATCCCAACGCGCCATTATTACCATACTGTAAAAGTGTTTTAATAAATCAGAGATTATCATTATTTGAGAAACAAATACAATAGAGCCATCACCCAAACAAATTGGGTCTACAATTGTTATTTAAAACCACTACAAAGGATAAACACATGTCTGAATTTATAAAATCAAAAGCAGCTATTGCGTGGGGTCCAAACCAACCATTAAGCGTTGAAGAAGTTGATGTGATGATGCCTAAAAAAGGCGAAGTAATGGTAAAAATTACTGCTACTGGTGTTTGTCACACTGATGCATTTACTTTATCAGGTGAAGACCCTGAAGGTATTTTCCCAGCAATTTTAGGCCACGAAGGTGCAGGCGTTGTGTATGCAGTGGGCGAAGGCGTAACCAGTGTTGAAGTAGGCGATCACGTTATTCCACTTTACACCGCTGAATGTGGCGTATGTAAAATGTGTACCTCAGGCAAAACTAACCTGTGTTCAGCAGTGCGCGAAACACAAGGTAAAGGCCTAATGCCAGATGGCACTACACGCTTTTTTAAAGACGGCCAACCAATTTATCACTACATGGGGACGTCTACTTTTTCTGAGTACACAGTACTTCCAGAAATTTCACTCGCAAAAGTAAACAAAGAAGCGTCGCTTGAAGAAATTTGTTTATTAGGCTGTGGCGTAACCACAGGTATGGGCGCGGTAACAAACACTGCAAACGTAAAACCTGGCGATACCGTGGCTATTTTTGGCTTAGGTGGCATTGGTTTATCGGCTATTATTGGTGCAAAAATGGCAGGCGCGGGTCGCATTATTGGTGTTGATATTAATACCAGCAAATTTGACCTTGCAACAAAACTTGGCGCAACCAATTTAGTAAACCCTAAAGACTTCGACAAGCCTATCCAAGAAGTGATTGTTGATATGACCGATGGCGGTGTTGATTACTCGTTTGAGTGTATTGGTAACGTTGATGTAATGCGCTCAGCACTTGAGTGTTGTCATAAAGGTTGGGGTGAGTCGGTAATTATTGGTGTAGCCGGTGCTGGCCAAGAAATTTCAACCCGTCCTTTCCAACTAGTAACAGGTCGTGTATGGCGTGGAAGCGCATTTGGTGGCGTTAAAGGCCGTTCACAGTTACCTGAAATTGTTGAGCGTTACATGGCAGGCGAATTTGCTCTTAACGACTTTATTACGCATACCATGAGCCTTGAAGAAATAAACGATGCGTTTGATTTAATGCACGAAGGTAAAAGTATTCGTACAGTAATTCACTACTAATACGCTATTGGTAACCTATGTATTAAAAAGCCGTAATACTTAATTGTTTGCGGCTTTTAAGGATTTTTATGTTAGAAAATATCTCAAGTACAAAAGTAGCAGGTGGTTGGCACAAACAATATACCCACACTGCAACAAGTACCCATTGCACAATGCGTTTTGCGGTATTTTTACCCCCTGGCGCAAGCGAAACAAACAAAGTGCCGGTACTTTATTGGCTATCGGGTTTAACCTGTACAGACGAAAACTTTATGCAAAAAGCCGGCGCATTTAAAAAAGCGGCTGAGCTGGGTATTGCAATTGTAGCGCCTGATACAAGCCCTCGTGGTGATAATGTCCCTGATGATGACAACTACGACTTTGGCCAAGGCGCAGGCTTTTACGTAAACGCAACACAAGCACCGTTCAATACACATTTTAATATGTATGACTATGTAGTTGATGAACTACCTATGCTTATTGAACAACACTTCCCAGTAACCAGTACTAAAGCAATTAGTGGTCACTCTATGGGCGGGCACGGCGCTTTAATGGTGGCACTTAAAAACCCTAAAGCGTTTGTTAGCGCTTCGGCCTTTAGCCCTATTGTTAACCCAATTGACTGCCCATGGGGCGTGAAAGCATTTACGGGTTACTTAGGCACTGACAAAGAGCTCTGGGCTCAATACGATTCGTGCGAGTTGATGAAAAAAGCGCAGCAGGCTGATTTTCTCCCTATGCTTGTTACACAAGGCGATGCCGATGGGTTTTTAGAGGAGCAACTTAAGCCACAAAATTTAGCGGCTGTTGCTAAAAATAAAGGTTACCCGCTTAGCATTGAAATGCAAGCTGGCTACGATCATAGTTACTTTTTTATAAGTAGCTTTATTGACCAACACTTATCATTTCATAGTCAGTTTTTAACTGCGTAATCTCATTAGTGTGTAGATCAGATTTATCTACTTCTACACACTCTTTCAATACTTTACTCACCTGCCTACACACTTGTACCGTATTGCCCTCATCTTTTACTAAATTGATCAGCAATGAATCTATTTTTAACCCTATATCGGTAAAACTAAACCCGTTTTTGTCTTTCGGTACAGGTTCGAGTGGATTTTTATAAGGATCTGAACGAGCAGGACTATTACTATATTTATTGGCGCGTGCATTTGACTGTGCCTGCCCATCAATTATAACACCAGCGACTGTGCAGCCACTTAGGTAAATAACACATAAACATAAAGTTAGCGCTCTCATGACTCATCCTGATCAAAAACATTACCTAAATTATAAACATCTTTAAAAATAGTATTGTAAAAATATGTATACCTGTTCTATATACTTAATTTTGCACGGCCTAAGCGTACAATTTAATACAGTGCGTCATCCTTTTATTAATAAAATGGGTTTAAGCCCTAATACTTAAATTCACTTATACACTCTTTTATAAAGCCCACCAGCTGCAAAATAAAAATAACTAAAAACGGTAAAGCGCCAATAATAGCAATGGTTCTGTTTAGTGGCTCATTATTTTGTACCAGTAATATAAAGGCACAAAGCCCAAGCGCGAGTGACCAACCATAAATACTCCATGCTTTTGCCTTTTTGCTATTTGTTAAATCACATATTACTAATATGGCCGAATCGGCTGAGGTAACCACAAAAATAAGTAACAGTAACAAGCTTGACCAAATAAGTACGGCGCCTTGCCAGCCTAACTGCTGAAAAAATATAAATAGCCCTTGAGTATAGTCGGCTTTAATGGCATCTAAAATACCGGCATGGTAGGTTTTATCCCATGCGATAGCCGAGCCCGAAAACACACTAAACCACACAATAGTCACAAGCGTAGGTAGCAAAACTACACCCAATATATATTGCCACACTGGCCGGCCTTGGCTAATTTTAGCTAAAAACACGCCAACAAAAGGTCCCCACGCTAACCACCAAAAATAATAAATGTAGGTCCAGCCATTTGCCCACTCAGGGTTATTAAGTTGGCTTTGTAATTGCCATGCCCCTGTAAAAATAAGCCGTAGGTAATCCCTTGTGCCCTCAATGGCAATAGCTATTATAGGCTGTATGGGCATTAACAAAAGCAACCACAATAAAAGTAAAAAAGCTAACCAAACATTAAACTTACTCAGCGTTTGAATACCTTTTTTAAGCCCAAGCTTGCCCGATATTGTATACAGCAATACAATTAAGCTGATTATGATAAAACCAGATAAAAGCGCGGACTCTATCCCTAGGTTTATTTCAATTCCCTTGCGTAGCAATAACGTAGAGTTTGCAATTGTCCCAACCACACCAAAAAAAATGGCGAGCACGGCCACTAATTTAACAATAAAGATAAGCCTGTTTTGGTATTTTAAATTTATAGCGCCTTTTAATACACTGATTACCGGTGCGCTAATATCACCACTGCAGTGACTGTTTTTTGTTAAGCCACCTAACACAAGCCCAAATACTGCATAAAGAGCCCAAGCATGCGCCCCCCAGTTAACCAACGTCAGCGCTAAAGCACTACTTACTTTGTCAGGGTAAAGTGTATGTTTTAAAGGAGAGTTGACTACATTCAACGCAGGCTCTGCAACTCCCCAAAAAATTAAACCCGACCCCATCCCTGCGGCAAAAAGCATAGAAAGCCAACCAAATAAGCCAAATTCAATATGGGCATTGTCACCGCCTACTTTTCGCCTACCAAGCGGGCTTATGGCAATAACGATAACTGCAACTAATAAAAAATTTACTAATAAAAAAAATGGCGCCCCTAAAAAACTTAAAGCGTTATTTATAAGCGGTTGCAAATGATTGGTGAGTAATTGAGGCGCCAAAAATGCAATAGCACAAAGAGTAAGGCAAAGTAATAACGCTGTTTTTTCAAGCTTGGTTGTATGTAAAGGCAAGTGAAATACTGTTTATTAATGTTTAATAATAAAATAATACGCATTTTGCATAATTAATTAAACGCATAGGCAGCGTTTATCTGTAAAAGCGTAAATTAACTATGTAAATGTTACCAATTAATCAATTAACGCCTCTTACATTTAAATTTAACACATTGATTTTAAGCAATAAAATAAGCTGGCCTGTAGGTTGCTATTAGTTTACACCCTTAACCAATAGAGACCATTATGGAAATTGATTTACAGTGGAACGAAATCATCGATAATTTAGTACACCTTGGCATTGCCTACATACTCGCCCTGCCAATGGCTTACGACAGGGAGCGAAGCCACCATGGTGCAGGGTTAAGGACTTTTCCGCTTGTGGCAGTTGCCTCATGTGGCTATGCGGTAATTGCTATGTCAGTGCTAGAAGGTGCAGAAGCGCAATCTAAAATGCTACAAGGGATTATTACCGGCATAGGCTTTATTGGCGGTGGTGCAATTTTAAAAAATAATAAATCTACATCAGGTACCGCAACAGCAGCAAGCATATGGAATATGGGTTTAATTGGTATAGCGGTTGCCTACAGCCGTTACGAAATTGCTATTTTATTAGCTATCATTAATTTTATAACACTGAGGTACATTAAAAAGTTTAAGTAATGCTAAGGTGTACCATTATGTAATTACTAAAAAAAAGATAAATTGTGAGTAACTACTGCAACCTAAATTAATGTAATAAATCAAGGCGCTTAAAAGCGCTCAAGCTCGCATGGCGATACTATATAACATATAATATCGCCAAATTTATACAACGTATTTGAGCTTAATGATGTCGTCTCACTCTACAGCCCCTCGGTTGCATCATATTGATTTATTGCGTGGCATTATCATTATATTTATGGTGATTGACCATGGTATGTATTATTGTCTTAATTACTCAGTAACCGATCCTATGACGGTTCCGGGTACCAGCCCTGTTACTTTTTTCACCCGCTTTATTTCGCACTTTTGCGCCCCTTTATTTGTTTTTTTAGCAGGCCTTTCAGCAGCTGTTATCGAGCATAAATACGCTTCAACTAAGGCATTTTCTTACAATTTAATTGTCCGTGGTTTGGTGCTAATCATTTTTGAATTTACCATTGTTTCGTGGTCATGGAGCTTTAACCCCGCTTTTCCAATGTTATACGCACAGGTCATTTGGGCAATAGGCTGGGGATTTGTCATATTAGGATTATTACGTTTATTAGGCATTTATGCAGTGCAAATAAGTGCTTTATTGTTGGTGTTTGGCCATAACCTATTTGATGGCGTAAGCTTTGAGCCAAATACGTTTGCACATACACTTTGGTCTATTGCACATCAAAAAAATGTACTTGAACTACCTTTGGGCTTAAAAATGAGAACAACTTACCCAGTTGCGCCCATTGTAGGTTTAATGGCTTTAGCCTACTGCGCGGGGGTATATTATAAAAAACACCAGTACAAAGCTCAGGTGATGAATTATGCAGCTATATTAGGTGCAAGCTGCCTTGCTTTATATACTGTGCTGCGCGGTTTTAATTTATACGGCGACACTTCAGTATTTACTATTCATACCAATACTATTAATACTGTTATGTCGTTTTTAAACCCGACTAAATACCCACTGTCATTACAATTTATGTTGCTAACCGTAGGCCTTGGTCTAATTGCGCTTAAACTTTTAAGCCATGTTAAAGCCGACTTTTCTCGCAACTTTTTACAAGTGCTTGGTAAAACCAGTATGTTCTCATACCTTGCACATTTGTATTTATTGCACGCTGTCGCTTGGTTGCTTATTCCTGTTTTAGGGCTTAGTTTTAGCGATATGACTTACGGCGACACATTAGTAGGCCTTCCACCGGGGTACGGTATGAGTTATGGCGGAACTTTGTTATTTATAGCTGTTGTTATAGGCTTAACCACTTTACTTGCAAAACGCTATTTAGACTGGAAGCGCAATAATAAACACACTCTAATTGCTAAATATATATAACAAAAACCCCACATAATAATGTGGGGTTTTTATTTAAGTGTTTATTACCAATAAAATACTTTTTATAAAAAGCTTTCACCAGTTTGTTTTAAAGTAACCGTTTGCGCCTGTGCACTTTTAATTAATAGCCCACAACGAATATCATTTTTTGAAATTAATATTTTATCAATCTCGTTGGTATTATAATCAACGACTTTGTTTTCACAGCGAAGTTGTACTTTAGATAACGGTTTACTCGCACTAAGTTCAACCATACCTTTAGAAAGTAAAGGTAAAACCGCTTTTTCAGACTCAAGCGTTATTTGTTGATTTATAGCGCCAGAGTTTTTATAAATGTCATTCACTTGTGCAAGTAACTGCGCTCTATTTTCCTCGCTAAACGTTATTGATTCAATATCGCCTAATGCATCAATTGCATCGTAAGCACGTACGTAGTCTTGTTTTGAAATAAACCACTGTAAGGCATTTTTAATAACACGTTTTTTTATTTGATCCGGTAAGTTATCTCTAAACAAAAAGGCTTCATAAATAGACTTATCAAAGCTTTTCCAATCTTGCACAAAGTAGCTATGTTGGCTTTTAAGCCAAGCCAGTAAAATTATTTCAACTGTGTTTTTAGTGTGTTCGTTTTCAAGCTCAGTAATATACGTTTTAGCTTCATCGTACTTTTTATCATCAATAAGCTGGCTGGCTTTCTCATAATCCTCAAAAAACGCCGGGGATGCCTGATCGTTCGAAAAACTAGCGTGTACATTTTGCGAGCTTACCGTAATAGTTTTCGCCGTAGGCACGGCACTGCCATTTATCTGTGCACTTTTATAATTAAGCTTAGAAACATAATCGAGAACTTCTCGTTGATATTTTTTTTGACCAAGCGAAGCCACAATTTCGATATCACTCACCTGGCCGTTTTCATCAACCACGTAGCTACTTAAATTAATCCCTTCTAACCTTGATGCACGCGGCGAGGTATTAGTAAGTTGGTCGTAATTTTTATTAATAATTTCAGCAGCTACAAAATCATCTGCTGATACTGATAGGTGAGTAAAGGTTGAAGCGAGAGAAAGTGCTAGTAAAAGTTTTTTCATCGATATATCCATCCTAGATTATGTTTCTATTATAAAAACAAAGGTACTCCATAAATGCAAGTTAATCCATAAAAAACACGTCATTTTTTAATCAACTTTATACCAATCCGCTTTATTAAGTGATCTATTTTAAGGTTGGAAAACGTGTTTGTAGCTAGGAAAAAATTCGCTATTTAATTATTCTAATTGAGAATTTTAACGCAGGTAGTGACATGTTTAGCCACGCAAAATGATTGAGTATAACGGATTGGTATTATTATGGCTTTTATAAAAAACACAGGCATAAAAAAAGGCGCTTTAAACAGCGCCTTTGGATTCAAGTATGTGTGCTTAAAACATATCTTGATAGGAGTGGGTTGTATTAAACGAAATTGCTTTATCAAAACCAGGAAGCTCTATGCCGTCTTCGCCAATTACAATATCGTTATCGTCAATGGCGCCATCACCAAAACGATATACTAATTCGTACTTACCAAGGTCAGCTTGTTCTTTATAGGTATTTTGCGCAGCAACAACGGATGTGTTTTTATCAGCGTAATCACTCATCGCTTTTTCACCATGGCGCTTAGCAAGCATTTGTAGTGTTACTTTAGCGCTAAGGACAGTAGCAGTGGCGTTATTACCGCCAAAACCTTTTGAGTTTATAAAGGCTATATCCATGTCGCCACAATCGTAATGACTGTTACGTATATCTAAGTGATCAGCATAAACATCGTCGGCAACTTTATCTATGGTAGTAATACCCGGCATAATATTATGACTAAATACACCCAGCGCAATAGCGAGCTGATCGCCACTGGCGGGAGCAATTGTATGCCCTACATAAGCTTTTGGCGCCGTCACTTTCCAGCTATCAATGGCAAACGTTTGTGCCACTTTATGGTAAATAAGTGACTCTGTTACTCTGTTTTGCGGCGTACTAGAACCATGCGCTAAAATAAAGCTGCGCTTTTGTAACGCCTCTTTACCTAATAAACTTGTTGCAAGCGCTGCAGATTTAGCCATTGTAATGTAGTTACCTGGGCCCGGTGAGGTGATTGATTTTTTTATACCATCGGCATTTACAAATACATCAGGTACTGAGCCCATAATACATGCACCAAGCTCTAGTGCTAATGCATCATCCATTAAAATGGCCACTTGTGCGCCTTCACCTAATGTAAAGCCACAGTTTTCACCGAATGGGCGGCTACTTTTACGGTAATCGGGCTCTTGTTCACTGCTTAAATTATCTAAACGGCGCAGGCCTTCAACATTGGCAAGGGCGCTCATATTACCAAAGCCTTCTACTACTTCAGGCGTAATAGCACATTCAACACTAGCTACCACCGCAACACGGGTGCGCCCTGCTTGAATATCGTTTACTGCAGCGCGTAAGTTATATAAAAATGTGGCACATGCACCCGAGGTAGAAAACGTAGTACCTACATTACCTGTAACGTATGCGTTTATAAAATCAGTCGACATCGTGTTTAAGCCAAGTGCTAATTGCTTTGTACTAACACGATCGCCCTGCTGGCGTGCTTTAACTAAACCGCCTAATCCTTTGTCGTCCATTTGGCCAATAACCGAGGCTGAATAAGTACCAATTTTATCTGGCTCTACGCTATTCATTATGCGTTGCCAATCAAGGC
The DNA here is from genome assembly GCF_005887105.1 of Pseudoalteromonas sp. S2893. Lineage (NCBI taxonomy): Bacteria > Pseudomonadati > Pseudomonadota > Gammaproteobacteria > Alteromonadales > Pseudoalteromonadaceae > Pseudoalteromonas > Pseudoalteromonas sp. S2893. The sequence continues at coordinate 82,677 of NZ_PNCY01000014.1, forward strand.
CAGTTGACTTAATAGCATCGTTTGCTGCAAATATAGTGGCTTGCAAACCACGTGGCTGGTAACGGCTGTTATACATTATTGATGGATCAAACCCGGTAGGAAACTGCCCTGCCGATTTAATTGGGTTATCACGGGTAGAATCTAATTTTACATCTAGCTCTGCCGCTATAGTCACTTTTACTTTTTTATCTTCAAGCTCTTGTACTTTCCAACTGGCAGGAACTGGTGTTGGTAAATCGCGTGCGCGCGTTTCAAACACAATTGCGTTTTCATCAGAGGACTTTAACGTCATCTTTTGCTGCCAAGGCGTGGCATCTGCATCAAAGTGCTCTTTTTCAATTTTACGAATAAGTGTGCCAGCAATAATTTGCTCACCAAAGCGTGCTTCTATGTCGCTTTGCTCAACATTATTACCGTTTGTGTCTTGTAATTGACCATCAACAACGCGTACTAAGTTCATTAATGTGGCGAGGCCTAAAAATGTTTCACTACGAGCTTGTGCGTTTAATGCGTCCAACACGATACGGCGGTAACCTTGATGAAAAGAAGTACGGCCAGCGGCGTTAATACCACCCATGCCTACTATTACGGGTAATGCTGTCATAATTAACCTTTAAAACGTGTTATAGGAGAAGCCAACAGTTTAATTGGATTAATCACAGCGCTTTGTGCTTTAATAGCCAAATATTCAGCATTATAGGCCAAAAAGTACTGGTCGGAGCATTCACATGCATAAAAAATCAGTAAACCCAGCGTTAAATATTGCCATAGCAGTGTACCCGCATTTACTTATTACCAGTTTAACACTGCCTATTGAAATGCTAAGAGCGGGTGAGGCTTATGCAAAAGGCCATTTAAGCCACACGGATTTTAGACCGCTTAGTATAAATTTGATTGCTAAAAATAATGAGCCAATACAAAACCGCACTGGGCTTGCCATAGTTCCCGACTGCACCACACATAACGCGCCCTACAACGACCTAATTATTGTGCCTGGGATTTGGCGAAACCCTCGCCCTGTCGTTCGTACTAATAAAGAAGTGGTTGAATGGCTACAAGAAAGCTTTGAAACCGGCAGTCATATAATTGGTGTAGGTACGGGTAATTGCCTAGTTGCAGAAGCGGGCTTACTGGATGGGCACCCTGCAACAACCCACTGGCATTATGCAAAACAATTTAGCAACGACTACCCGTTAGTGCGCTTAAAGCCCGACTTTTTTATCACCCAGTCTGAGCGCATGTATACGGTGGCAAGTTTAAATGCCCTTGCCGATGTAATCGTTCATATCATTAGCCAATACTATGGCAAAGCAGCAGCTCAACATGTAGAGCGTAACTTTTCGCATGAAGTACGTAAACCATACGAAGATCAGCGTTACCTTGAAGGCGCGGTTGACCGCCATCCAGATGAACTCATAGCGCAAATTCAGTTTTGGCTTAAAACTAATTTAGCCAGCGAGTTAAACTTACAAGAAGTAGCCGCCCAATTTAGTTTGAGTTACCGTACATTTACCCGCCGCTTTAAGCTTGCGACTAATCAAAGCCCTATAGAATATTGGCAACAATTACGGGTAGAAGGCGCTAAAGAGTTATTAGCTTCATCTAATTTAACGATTCAAGAGGTGGCACTTGAGGTCGGCTATAACGACCAAGGTCATTTAACCCGCGTATTTAAAAAAGTGCTTAGCCAAACGCCAAGCGAGTACAGAAAAGTAGTACGAAGAAAACTATTTGGCTAATACAAAGCTGCAATTAAGTGGCTTTTTTCCTTATATAAATTACACTATTAGCTAAAATCCTAGCTAGGTTATTGTATGAGCGATGAAATAAAACAGCACCTTTTTGAACAACAAAATAATGGCTCAGTGGACGAAAAGTTATTAAGGTTACTTTCGCTTGTGCGCAAACATCTTAAAATGGATGTGGCGTTTATATCAGAATTTACACAAACAGATCGGGTTTTTAAGGTGGTCGATAATCATACCGATAACCACTGCGTATCAGTAGGTAATTCAGATCCTATTTGTGAGACTTACTGTAAAAAAATTTCAGACAACGACCTTGAACCAATAATTCCTAACACACATAAACACCCTATTACTAAGGTTATGCCGGTCACCAAAAAGTTAAATATAGGCGCTTACATAGGTGTACCGATTGTTTTAGCATCAGGTAAAACCTATGGTACCTTTTGCTGTTATAAAACCACATTTGATGACGATTTAAATGATAGAGATCTGGCTTTTTTAAAACTAATTTCAGAGCTTGCTACCGAGCTCATTGAACAAAGATCACAATCAGACACCATAAGTAATGAAACAAAAATACTGATTGAAAATATTATAAAAACAAATGCCATCACTATTTATTTTCAGCCCATTTTTAACCTAGCGACGAATCGGCTATCGGGTTATGAATCGCTTTCACGCTTTTTTACTCAACCTTACAAAACCCCCGATGTATGGTTTAAAGATGCCGACAACTTAGGACTAGGTGAAGCCCTAGAAATTCTTGCTATACAAAACACCCTACATTGTATGGATGAACTTGCCCCACATGCCTACGTGACTATAAATACATCCCCTGCACATATATTATCGGGCTCAATTAATAATGTATTACAAAATGTTGATTGCACCCGCATTATATTAGAAGTCACAGAGCACTCGCCTATTTTAGATTACCAAGCTATGCGCGCTGCACTTGAGCCATTGAGAAATAAAGGCGTAAAATTAGCTATTGACGATGTAGGTGCTGGGTTTTCGTCTTTTCAGCACATACTGGAGCTAGAAGCCGATATTATAAAACTTGATATAAGCCTGACTGAAAATATAAATAACGATCAAAGAAAGTTTTTACTCGCAAAAGCATTATGTGGTTTTGCAAAAGCAATTAATTGTACGATTGTAGCTGAAGGTATCGAAAATAAAGAAGAGCTTCTCACATTGAGGCAGCTAAAAGTAGATAACGTCCAAGGCTACTTTATTGGTCGCCCTGCGCCTATTAACGAGGCAATAGAGTACCAAGCAGTCACGCTTTAGCTAATACACTCATATAATAACGCCACTAAATTAGTGGCGTTAAATCAGTGGCTTTCTGTGTCGTTAAAGTCTTTTCGGTAGTAACGTTTTTGATAATTTTTTACTTTAGTGTGCACGCCTTTGCTTAGGCTTTTAAATTTTGCCTCCAGTACATCTACACCGTATAAAATACCAACCACCAGCACCGAAAGTTTAATAGCTGCACCTAAATTGTCGGTGGCTATCATTACGCCAATTGAGGCAAGCACCCAAATGGTTGCAGCAGAGGTTACCCCTACTACAGCGCCGTCTTTTGCAAGCATAACGCCAGCGCCTAAAAAGCCAATGCCTGTAATTATTTGCCCCACTACACGAGAGTGATCAATCACATCGCCTTGTAAGTTAAACGCGGTCGATAAAAACAAATACGTGCCCAGAGTTATTAAAGCTGAGGTACGAATACCCACAGGTTTACCGCGCAATTGCCGTTCTAAGCCAATTATGGCACCGCAAAAAGCGGCGGTACCAATGGCCGCCCACGAATAAGGGGCTACATCAATTAAATCTAAAAAAGTCACTCTTTACTTAAAACCTATTAATTATTAGCAATGGCTACTGCGGTTCTTAAACGTTGGCTACCAAATGCTGACATTTTACTAAAATCACTTCGCGCTATAGGCACGTACTGGCAATCTATTGCGAGTTGTTTATCGCTTCCTGGCTCGCAAAACGGGTCGTGAACATACACGCAGTGCTCATCAAGGTGGGTAACGCACACCCAATGGGGCGATTTTTTACCATCAAACCGGTATGTGCTAATTAGTAGCAGCACACTAAAGCCTTGACTTAACCACTGCTCAATATGCTCAAGCTCAACATCTTTATAGCTAAGTGGTATATTTGCCTGCGCTATACCCTCTACAAATTGTTGGTGTACTGTTGAAAGCACCACTTTTTTGTTTTCACTGCGTACACCATCTAAAAACAAAGGCTCTGTGGTATTTACCATTACCTCGCTTTTAAAGCCGCGTTTATTAGCCGCCAACGCTAAACCAAACGGATGGCAACCACCGTGGCCCGATGTCATAAAAATGGTGGTGCCTTCGCGCCAAAGTGCCAGCTCATGTGATTGGCTAAGCTCGGTTGTTGGCTTAAGTGCCCCCATTGCCATTAATAACGCCGCAGGCCCACAGGTAAACTCGGTAGTTTGCTGATACCACGGCGTTAACCGCGCTACTTTTAGCTCACTCGTTTGGCGAATATTTTTTTGCATTCGCAGTGCATCACTATGATCGTCATAATAATCGCTATATTGGCCAAACACTCTGTAACCCAAACTTTTATAAAGCCCTATCGCACTTTCGTTATTTACCGCCACTTCTAAACGTAAGTAAAGCCGGCCACGCTCACTGGTTTGTTTTTCAAGCTCAGCTAATAGCATATTGGCAATGCCTTTACCTTGCATTATGGGTTTTACAGCAAGCGAATATAAACGCGCCAAACGCGTGCCTTTATGGCACCACACCAGCCCATAGCCGCATACTTGCTCGCCGTTATCTGCAACGAGCAAAATACCGTGCTTAGCACTTAGCCAACGCTTTAAACTACGCGGGCTCAATTTATCGTTATTAAAGCACGCGTTTTCAAGGTCTATTAGTGCGGTTAAATCACTACCAATAGCTTTTCGAATAACAAGGTTACTCATGTATTAGCCACGGCCTCGCGCTTCTAGGCGTTGTTTAAATTCGTCCATAATGATCATGTATAGCTCGTCGCCTAAATAGCCATCTTCTACTTTGTGATCAATACTTGGATTGTCATTTACTTCAAGCACATATGCTTTGCCGTGATGCTCTTTAACATCTACGCCATATAACCCTTTACCCACTGTTTTACATGCTTTTAAAGCGGCCTCTAATACGGCTTTTGGTAACTCAAAGGTAGGTAGCGTTTCAAAGCCTCCAGAGAAAAACCGTTTAGCATCGTGATTATAAATTTGCCAATGATTACGCGCCATTAAGTAACGACACGCATAAATAGCGCGGCCATTTAATACACCTACTCGCCAATCGTATTCTGTGTACATGTATTCTTGTGCAAGTACCAATGCGCTATGTTCAAACAGATCGGTTAGTTTAGGCTCAAGCTCACTGCGGTTTGCAACTTTAAATACCCCTTTTGAAAACGACCCTTCAGGCATTTTTAAAACCAGCGGATAGGTAAACGACTCTTCTAATTGCTCAAGCGTTTGCGCTGATTGATCAGCCACTACCACCGTTTTTAAACTGGGCACTTTTTGATAATTAAACGCATCGTGTAAATACACTTTATTACAACAACGTAAAATAGACTCAGCGTCGTCAATTACCACTAAACCTAGGCTTTGCGCTTTGCTTGCAAGGCGGTACGTTGGGTGGTCAATTGCTGTAGTTTGGCGAATAAATAACGCATCAAACTGGGCAATATTGTCTATTTCTTCAAAGCTTAATGCTTGCGCATTAATACCATGTTTAGCCGCTGCTTTTATAAAACGGGCAATGGCATCTTTATCGCTCGGTGGTACTTTTTCGTTATGATCAACAAGGATTGCCATATCCCATCTAAAACGGCGCTGCACATTTCCAATGCGCCACTGTGTTTGGGTAAACGTATTTAGTTTTTCTACAAAATTGCTGAATTGCTCATCGTTTAAAGTGCTAAGCGAACCTTGCTGTAACAAGCCTTGCTCATCTACATATAAAATAGGCGCTGGGTATTGCTTAAATACCGATTTAGCCGCTTTGCTTTGTAGCTCGTTTAAGGCATTACCAAAGTAAATTTCGCCATCAATAGAGCCAATATTTAACATAGGAGCTTGACCGCTTCGAAGCGCGTTTATTGTTTTAACGCTGGGTAATACTTGGTGTTTACGGGCCTCTGCAAGTAATGAGCAATAGTAACCTTTACTCAAGTATTGGCTTGAGTCGCATAAATTAATAATGCGGGTTTTAGGTTCATTATGTTTTGGGTAATCACGTAAGTAACTATTAAACGTAATTACATTGTCGAACGATTGAGCAAGGGTTTGCTCGTTGTTATCAACCACTATTAAGGTTTTAAACACGACTTTTCCTAGTTAAGTCAGAAATATAAAAAGCATGCCTAATAAAATACTCAGCACTATAAATAGAAACACCCAGCGTACTAAGTGGGCATTGCGCGTATCACTTAATACGATGGGTGCTTTAACAAATACCTACTGTAAGTGTTAGCGCTTAAATTGCTTAAGCGACATCTGCTTTATATGCCCTTTTTAAAAACCACACAAACGAGATATTTTTAGCGTGAAGATAAAAAATATTGATTAACTATATTTTCCTATTAATGCAGATTAAAATACGCAAAATTAATATTTTATGAGCGTTATAAATGTCACATCCTACCTGCCCACAATGCCAATCTGAATATGTTTACGAAGACCAACAACTGCTTATATGCCCTGAATGCGCCTACGAATGGAACCCAAACAGTACAAACGATGAAGACGCAATTTCAGTTAAAGATGCCAACGGCACCTTACTTACTGATGGCGATAAAGTAACCGTAGCCAAAGATTTAAAAATTAAAGGCAGCTCACAAGTTATTAAAATTGGTACCAAAGCGGTCGTAAGGCGTGTGCTTGATAAAAAAGATCACGAGCTAGATTGCAAAGTAGATGGTATTGGCGAAATGATGGTAACAGCGAAGTTTGTGAAAAAAGCTAACTCGTAGGTCGGATAAAGGGCGAAGGCATCCTGCATGCCTCGCCAAAACGATCGAAATGATTGATTTTTATTTAGTTATTGGTGAGCATTCGTTAACAACCGCTAAACCCAGGTCTATGTGAGCGACAATATAGCCATATTCCTTCTTTGACAATTTACCTGTTTTATACAGCTCTTTTGCCGACTTATGGTTCCATGATTCACCACATTTTGACTCTGGAATTTGAAGCTCTAGGGTCAGTAGGTATTCCTTTTCTTTATCTATGGAATACCCTTTTTTAACAGAGCTTTTCGCGCAGAGGCTAAGTGCATATTCAACCGCAAACTTGTCAACGCTTGGTATACCAACAAACTCCACATCACACCCTAAAACACGTTCGCCAGAAGCCTTCGTGTAATAAAGCTTTCCTGTAGTGCAAGCTGACAGTAAAAAGAGCATCGCGGATATTGATAAAACTCTATGAATCAAAATACTTCCTTGTTTACCTAGGAACACCCAAAAAAGAGGCAATAAAATAGTTTTTTAAATTAGCTACCTACGAGCAAAACCCACTGGTATGTTCCATTTATGCGCCTTATATTTTTACAGTACTCATTGAGTCGAAATGTTAGCAACTACATTTCTTATATCTTCAGCAAGCCTCACTATTAAATTGTCCACATACACTGTTGGATTTTGCTCATGAATATAGCGAGCATCAAAAAAAAGGTTATTATACCTTTCCAAGCGCTGTATGAGAGTACGTTCGCAGACTGTTTTTTCATACCCAGAAACTAGCTCGTCTTGGTATTTTTTAGGGATACGATAGAAAAGCTCAGTTAAGCTATGCCCACGCTTTGTTTTCTTGAAACTTTGGTAAATATCTTCATCAAGTTCAATTTTAACCTCTGATGAAAGGAAAGATTTCAAATAAATCTCAATTGCAAGTGCAGCCAAAATTGAGGCAGACCAGCCTTTCCCAGCTTCTAATAAGATCACTGAAGATTCTTGATACTCATTTGCTGTTCTCCAAATACGTATATCAGGTATTCGCTGCATAAATTATCCTATAATGAAAATATAGAAACTTATTAAACACCACTTTGAAGGCTTATGACACACCAAAACGACTGTTAATAATGTTGTAGAACAAGTTACCTTTGTCGGATGGCGCTTAGCTTATCCGACCTACATATAAAACCAATGTTTATAAAATTTCTACCACTTCATATTCATGGTTTTTGCCTGCAATGGTTAGGATTACTTCATCATCAAGCTGTTTGCCTAAAAGTTGTTTACCTAGTGGTGCTTCGGGTGTAACAACTTGAATAGTTTGCCCTTTTACTTCAACCGTTAACCCGCCTGCGGCTGGGCCTAAATAAAACCATTTTTGTAGCTCGTTTTCATCTTCTAAACAAACGAGTGAGCTTATAATCACTTTTTTGTGAGTGGGCTCTTTAAAAATGGCTTCAAACTGTTTAATGCTTTTGTAGCAATCGTTTACACGCTCGGCTTGGCCTTGTGCTAAATAAGCGGCCTCGAGTCCTAGGGTATCGTACTGCGTTTCTGCAACACTTTCTTCGTGAGTGGCGGCGTCGTGCGCGGCTTTTGCTGCTTGTTTTGCACTGTTTAATTGTGCTTCGAGTGCAAATTTAAGGTGTTCTGTTACGTGGGATTTATTCATGAAAGGCGCTAATAACCAATACGGTAAACTATGTGATTAATTTTACCGTTATAAGGCGCTTAAAACCATTATTTTAAACGCCTGTGTTTTAATGCAGATTTTTATAAGCATTTATTGCTAGGGCATATCGAGCAACGCTTGCGTTTCTGCATCTTGTTTTTCTTCGTAATTTTTAGCACTTAACCCTAAAAGCTCGGGTAACGTGGCGGCAATACAAATAGATGAGAACGTGCCTACTACAATGCCGGTAAATAGCGCGATGGCAAAGCCTTGTAATGGCGCACCCGCGAGGAGCCAAACACTTGCAACTGTAGCAAGTGTGGTACCCGATGTAATAAGCGTACGTGTTAAGGTACTTTTTATGGCGTTGTTAATAATACTTGCAGGGCTAAGTGCATTATTAGATTTAACACGTAAAAGCTCGCGTACTCTATCACCCACAATTATAGAGTCGTTAAGTGAATAACCTATAATGGCCAGCAAACTGGCAAGTACCGTCAAATTAAACTCAATACTTAATAGCGAAAATAGCCCCAGTACCAGTAATAAATCATGCACTAACGCAACTACAGAGCCTACGGCTAAACGCCATTCAAACCGCACCGCTAAATAAAGCATTACTGCAACCATGGCTGAAAATAGCGCTAAACAACCTTGTTCAAACAGTTCATCACCCACTTGCGAGCCAATATACGCTGATGATAAAACCTCGGCGTTAATGTCTGCATTTTGTGTAATGGCACTTTGCCAATCACTACTATTTGCTGTTGAACCGCTGGGCGCTTCGCGTAGTTGAAAGTGATTATTACCTTGTGCGGTTAGTTCAAACTCGCCATTGTGATTTTTAGTAATAAATTGCTCAAGTTGTTTTAGCTCAACACCTTGGCTGGTGGTAAATTCTGTTAGGTAACCACCGGTAAAGTCGAGCCCAAAATTAAGCCCTTTTTGACTAAGCGTAAATACCGATAGCAGTACAAGTATGGCGCTCAAAAGCATGCCCGAAAAACGCAGACGTGTACCCGCCTCGCCCTTTAAAAAAATGTTAAGCATGTGCATTTACTCCTGCTTTTTTAGCCATTTTTAAATATACCGTTTGGCTTAGTACTTTTGATACGTACACGCCAGTAAATACCGAGGTTATTAAGCCAAGTGCCAATGTTATGGCAAAGCCTTTAACTGGGCCGTAACCTATTCCATATAAAATAAGCGCGGTGATCATGGTGGTTATATTGGCATCAAATATGGTGTTAGCGGCTTGCTTGTAACCTTCTTGAATAGCTTGATAAGCAGAGCGGCCTTTTCTACGCTCTTCTTTTATTCGCTCAAATATAATAACGTTGGTATCTACCGCCATACCAATGGTGAGTACCAGCCCGGCAATACCCGGAAGTGTTAACACAACCCCTGGTAATAACGACATTAGCCCCACAAGCGACGTTAAATTTAATAATAGCGCTACGTTTGCAATAAGTCCTAAGCGGCGATACCACGTTGCCATAAAGGCAAGTGTAATACCCATGCCCAGCATCAATGCGGCCAAGCCGTTAGTTATATTTTCTTGACCTAGGCTTGGGCCAATTGTTTGCTCGTGCACAATAATAACCGGTGCAGTTAGCGAGCCTGCGCGTAATAATAGTGCTAGGTCGGCCGCTGCTTGTTGGCTTTTCATATTGGTAATACTAAAACGTGAACTTAAATGCTGCGCAATATTCGCCACATTTATAACTTCGCTTTTTTTAACCGTTTCACCTTTAGCATTTTGAGAGTACTCAGAGTAAACCGTGGCCATAGGTTTACCAATATTTGCTTTTGAAAACGCTGACATGGCATCGCCGCCTTGTCCATCAAGGCTAAGTTGCACAAGTGGTTTACCCCAGTCGTCGCGCCCTATGGTGGCATTATTAATATGCTCACCGGTAAAAATTGGCACAGGGTCAAGTTTGATGGTCCCGCCCGATTGCATATCAAATGTTTTACCACCAATTTCTTTTAACTGATAAAACCCAAGTGATGCAGTTGCGCCTATAATGCGCTTTGCCTCTGTTGGGTCTTGCACGCCAGGTAGCTCTATGCGTATACGGTTTTTACCTTGGCGCTGAGTGACGGCTTCGGTAATGCCTAATTCTTCTATACGTGAGCGAAGCGTTGTGAGCGTTTGGCTCATAACTTCTTTATCAAAGTTGCTTCGCCCTTGCTCTGAATAGGTGAATTTTGCATTTTTAATATCAGCATTACTGGTTGTTGAAACTGCTAAATTAGCAAATCGACTTTGTAGCTCATTGATTACCGGGGTAAGCTTTTTCGCTCCATTTGGGTGTGCATTTATTTCAAAGCCGTGCCCTGTTTGCAGCACTTTCAGGCCGTGCGCTTTTTGCTTAATAATAATTGCTTTTGCTTGTTGATACGCACTGACTAGTTGCTCATCAATTGCTTTATCTAAATCTACGTCGAGTACAAATAACACACCGCCGTTTAAATCTAGTCCCAATTTTATTGGCGATAAACCAAACTCTTGCAGCCAAAGTGGGCTCGTTGCATGTTCTACAATTTTAACTTGCGTGTTTGGATACTGCGCCTTTATAGCCGCTTGCGCTTGTGCGCTTTTAGTTGGCTCGTTTAACAAAATATTTATAGATGTTTGATTATTTAGCCCTTGCTCAACTTTTAAGCCTTGGTTATTTAAAAAAGTAACTAATGCATTAGTACTTGGCACAGCTTGTGTTTCGCTATGAGGTGCATTGCTTACATGTAACCACGATTTATTAGGGTATAAGTTGGGTAATGCGCTAATGGCTAATAAAACCAGCACAATAAGCATGGCTATATAGCTTAATTTAAATTTAGCCATAAACGGCTTGTGATCTTTTTTTACACTTAACATGGTGTTTCCTTATTACCAGAACCGGTAACGTACTTTTTAAAAGCACAATTAATCTCAAGGCTTAAACGTAAAACGTTAAAACCTAATAAAAATTAAATATGAAAATTAAGCGTGGTAGGTACTTACGGCGGTATAAAGTAAATTAGCGTCTTTCCAGCCGCTGAGTCGCGACTTTTTGCTATGCGTTACAAGTGTATACCATGGCTGTTGGGCAATAAAAGCGTTGGGGCTTAGGTATATTTCTCTAAAATGGGTGTGTGCAAAAAATTCAAATACAACGTCGTATTCAGGCTCACTTTGCGCGACATGTAAAAATAACGAAGAATTACCAGCCGTTAACCTAGGTTGATGAGCGTCAAACCCTGTTTGATGAGTTTTTTTGTGCTCATTTCCCTTTACCGATTTTGATATAGGCAGCGTTTTAGCTAACTCAACGCTATCAGCAAACACACTCAATGAGGTGGTTGCAGTGTTTAATTTATGTGTCGCGCACTGCGCACTACTTTGAACACTAAAAAGCGCACAAAACAGTAAAAAAGCAGATATAAACACACGAATGTTAAACATGGTTGCGTCAAACTAAAATAAGGGATGCGTAGTATATATGGGCAAGTATTTAAAATACAATGCATATTAATTAAGTATTTATTTGACTGAGATCCGTAATGCGCTCTAAACACAGTACTATAAAACGCGCCGATGCAATGACCTTAAAACAAAGCATTAAAACGCTGTGGCCATACATTACTAAATTTAAAGGGCGCGTATTTATTGCACTTTTAGCGCTTATAGGAGCTAAAGGCGCAACTCTTTTAATGCCTTGGGCATTAAAAGAAATTATCGACTCGGTTGATAAATCAATCAATCCAGTTTTAGTTATCCCTGCATTACTATTGCTTTTGTATGGTGGGCTTAGGTTTGCCAGCGTGTTTTTAGGCGAAGTAAGAGATGCGGTGTTCTCTCGTGTGACAGAGCACGCGATGCGTGATATTGGGTTAAAAGTATTTAAACATTTACACTCGCTAGAGCTTGCTTTTCATCTCGATAGGCAAACCGGTGGAATAAGCCGTGATATAGAGCGTGGTACTAGTGGGCTGAGCTTTTTAATGCGTTTTTTAATGTTTAATATTGTCCCCACCCTTTTTGAAATACTGACCGTTGCTATTATTTTTGGCTCACTATTTTCTATTTGGTTTGCGTTAATAACCTTATTAGCGGTTGCTATTTATATTACCTTTACTGTAAGAGTAACGCAGTGGCGAAACCGTTTTATACGCGAGGCAAACGCCGCCGATAACCTTAGTAACACGCGCGCCATAAACAGCCTGCTTAACTACGAGACTGTAAAATATTTTAATAACGAAGAATTTGAAGCTAAAACATACGACTCTTTTTTAGCAAATTGGGAAACCGCCCGTTTAAAAAATAGAATGTCGTTGCTTGCGCTTAATTCAGGCCAAGCGTTGATAATCGCAAGCGCTATTACAGCGCTGATGTGGTTAGGTGCCAAAGAGGTGGTAACGGGCGCTCTAACAATTGGCGAACTAGTAATGATAAACGCCTACATGATCCAATTATTTTTACCGCTTAACTTTTTGGGATTTGTTTATCGAGAAATAAGGCGCGCCCTAACCGATTTAGAAAACATGCTGGGATTACTTAATAAAAAACCACAGATAACTCAGCGCCCCCATGCTCAACACCTTTGTGTTAGCAAAGGTAATATAGCCTTTAATAATGTCAGTTTTAGTTACGATGCCAGCCGCCCTATTCTTAGTAATATTAGCTTTAAAGTTAAAGCAGGCAGTAAGGTTGCCGTTGTAGGTGCAAGTGGTGCAGGTAAAAGCTCGTTGGCGCGGTTACTTTATCGCTTTTACGATATTAGCGCGGGCAGTATAACCATAGATAACCAAGCTATAGACGCCGTCACTCTCGATAGCCTGCGTAAAGCCATTGCTATAGTGCCACAAGACACCGTGCTATTTAACACCAGCATACGCGAAAACATTGCCTATGGCAGACCCACAGCAAGCGATAGTGAAATAGATAAAGCAATAGAAATGGCCCATTTAAAGGACTTTATTTCAACTTTAGCGCAAGGCGATAAAACGTTAGTGGGCGAGCGCGGTTTAAAAGTATCTGGAGGCGAAAAACAACGTATTGCAATTGCACGTGCAATTTTAAAGCAATCTCCTATTTTAATTTTTGATGAGGCAACCTCGGCGCTCGACTCGCACGCGGAGCAAGCCATTTTAAAGGCAATGCGCGATGTAACTCAAAACCACACCAGTATTGTGATTGCACACCGGCTATCAACTATAGTTGATGCCGATAACATATTAGTATTTAAAAAAGGCGAACTAGTTGAACAAGGCACACATTCAGCGCTTTTATTACAAAATGGTCAATACGCTCAAATGTGGCAATTACAACAGCAAGAAGATTAATTAACGCCATTTACTGGCGATACTGCGGCTTTACCTTTAGAATACGGCCTTGCAATTTTATTCAATAATTTACATATATTAAGGCGAAACGCAGATGGGAAGAGCTTACCAAAACAAAAAAGATTCAATGGCTAAAACTGCGGGTGCTAAAACTAAAGTTTATTCTAAGTACGGTAAAGAAATATACATTTGCGCTAAAAATGGTGGCGTAGACCCAGATGGTAACCTTGCGCTGCGCCGTTTAATCGAGCGCGCTAAAAAAGACCAGGTACCCGCACACGTTATTGAGCGCGCAATAGACAAAGCCAAAGGCGGCGGCGGTGAAGATTACGCAGCCACACGTTATGAGGGTTACGGCCCTGGTAACTGTATGATTATTGTTGACTGTTTAACCGACAACAATAAGCGTACGTTTGCTGATGTACGTATTTGTTTTACCAAAGCAAACGCTAAAATAGGCGCACAAAATTCGGTATCACATTTATTTGATCACCTCGCTATTTTTGTTTTTGATGGCGATGACGATGAAGCTGTACTAGAAGCCCTTATGATGGCCGATGTTGATGTAACAGATGTAGAAGTAGAAAACGGTAAAGTGACGGTTTTTGCACCACATACAGAATACAACAACACCCGTACAGCGCTTGAAGAAATGGGTATTACAGATTTTGACGTAGATTTAATTTCGTTTGTACCACAAGTTGAAGCTCCTATTGAAGGTGAAGACGTAGAAGTAATGGAGCGCTTTTTAGCCATGCTTGAAGATTGTGACGACGTGCAAAACGTTTACCATAACGCGCAATTTTAAACTTTACTAAACGTATTTACTTTAAGCCAACAGCGATGTTGGCTTTTTTATTTTAAAAGGCTTGTGAAAATTTATGAATACCCTTGCAGAGCTTAAGTCTGGTAGGTTGAATGGTGTTACTCGCTTACAACTCGTTGAAGGCTTAACTGAGTTTCCTTTAGAAATTTTAACCCTTGCAGATACCCTAGAAGTACTCGATTTATCAAACAATAATCTCACTACACTGCCAGATGAATTTGCGTGCTTAACAAAGCTTAAGCGGGTGTTTTTATCGTTTAACCAATTTAAACATATACCAAAAGTACTCGCTAAGTGCCCTGCTTTAATTATGGTTGCATTTAAAGGTAATCAAATAACAGAGTTTGCACTAAACAGCTTACCTAAAAATATTGAATGGTTAATACTGACCGATAACAAATTAAGCGCATTGCCAAGTGACTTTGGTAATTACACACAGCTTAAAAAGCTCGCCCTTGCAGGAAATAACCTAAAACAACTACCCGCGAGTATGGCCTCTTGTACTAATTTAGAGCTAGTTAGGCTCTCTGCTAATAACCTAACAAAACTTGATAATTGGCTATTAGAATTACCTAAACTTGCTTGGCTTGCCTTTGCGGGTAATGCATTTAATAAAGCTCAATGCTTAACTAATAGTCGTTTGCAAAACACCCCACTTGAAAATTTTCAGCTTAAAAAAGTAATTGGCCAAGGTGCATCGGGCGTTATTCATTTAGCTAAAACAGCACAGCACGATGTGGCGGTAAAATTATTTAAAGGGGCAATTACAAGCGATGGCTACCCACTTGATGAAGTAAACTGCTGTTTACAAGCAGGCTATCATAAAAACTTAATTAACGTATTAAGCTACATAGAGCAAAGCACACAGCTTGGTTTAGTTATGGAGCTAATAGATACACGCTTTACTAATTTAGGTTTGCCGCCTAGTTTAGAAACCTGTACGCGCGATACATTTAATACACACTGTCACTATTCGCCTGAGGCAATTTATAAAGTTGCCCAGCAAATGATAAGCACCCTTGCCCACTTACATGCTAACAACGTAAGTCATGGCGATATTTACGCACACAACACCATGATAAATGAACAATATGACGTTTTATTTGGTGATTTTGGTGCAGCTACAAATTTAGCCATGCTTACTCAAGAAGAGAAAAAACGCATAGAACTTATAGAAGTACGCGCTTTTGGTTGTTTAATTGAGGACTTATTAAGCACTGTTAGCACTGCAGATAAGCAAAACGAACTGTTTGATAAAATGTCTGATATAGCAGCGCGTGCTATAAATACTGATATTGCATCGCGCCCTAGTTTTAAAGAGCTAAGCGCTCTATTAAACGAGCGGGTATAAATTAATCAAAATAAAAAAGCCTGCATAATGCAGGCTTGGTTGGATAAAGCTAAACTTTTACAGGGTCAATTATAAGTACTGACCTAATGCTTTAACTTGGTCTAACATGCGGTTTGAGAAACCCCACTCGTTGTCGTACCAAGCCATTACTTTAACTAGTTTGCCATCAGCTTTAGTTTGCGTTGCATCAAAAATTGATGACGCAGGGTTGTGATTAAAATCAATAGAAACAAGCGGAAGCTCGTTGTACTCTAAAATTTCTTTCATTGAACCTGTTGCTGCGGCTTTCATTACTTCGTTGATTTCTTCAGCAGTTGTTTCGCGCTTAGTGATAAACGTAAAATCAACTAAAGAAACATTGATAGTAGGTACACGTACCGACATACCGTCTAATTTACCCGCAAGCTCAGGAAGTACTAAGCCAACAGCTGCAGCAGCACCTGTTTTAGTTGGGATCATAGACTGAGTTGCACTACGTGCACGGTATAGATCTGGGTGATAAACGTCAGATAAGTTTTGATCGTTTGTATAAGCATGAATTGTAGTCATGCTACCTTGCTCAATACCTACTGTGTCGTTAATTGCTTTTGCAATTGGCGCTAAACAGTTAGTAGTACATGATGCGTTAGAGATAATGTTGCTATCAGCGTTAATTACATCGCTGTTAACGCCGTGTACTACCGTTGCATCTAAATCTTTACCAGGAGCAGACACAATTACTTTTTTAGCACCTGCTGTAATGTGCTTAGCTGCGTCTTCACGCTTAGTGAAAAAACCAGTACATTCTAAAACGATATCTACGTTTAACTCTTTCCACGGTAAGTTTGCAGGGTCACGCTCTTGAGTCAAAGTAATTACGTCATCACCAATCAGCATAGTGTTATCTGATAACATTACTTTTTGAGAAAATTGACCGTGAACTGAGTCAAATTGTGTTAAATGCGCATTTACGTTAGCCGGTGCTAAATCGTTAATTGCTACAATTTTAATTTCACTGTTTTGTGCTGACTCGTAAAGTGCACGTAATACGTTGCGACCGATACGGCCATAGCCATTAATTGCTACATTAATCATTTTTAGACTCCTATTTAACTTCACTTGCTTGTCGAGCAAGCGCTTCAATGGCTTGCCAGTCTTTGTTTTCAATTAGTTGCTTATCTAGCATCCACGTACCACCAACACAAATAACGTTATTAAGCGCTAAGTAATTAGGGGCTGTTGCTAGGCTAATACCACCGGTTGGGCAAAAAGTAATGTGCGGCAATGGCCCGCCAATCGACTTAAGCATTGCCGTTCCACCTGCAGCCTCTGCAGGGAAGAATTTTAAGTACTTAAAGCCATGGCTTGCTAACTGCATTACTTCGCTTGCAGTTGCTGCACCCGGTAAAAAAGGGATGTCTGAATCTTTAGCTAATGCTAATAATTCATCACTTACACCTGGGCTTACCATAAAATCAGCGCCTGCTTCTACTGAAGCATCAAAGCTAGCTTTATCAACCACTGTACCTGTACCAACGTAAGCTTCTGGAACTTCTGCTTTCATTAGTTTTACAGCTTCCACTGCAACAGGCGTGCGTAGCGTAATTTCAAGGGCTTTTAAGCCACCGTTGTATAACGCTCTAGCGAGTGGTGCTGCATCTTCTAGTTTTTCGATTACAACCACTGGCACCACAGGTGCCGACGCTAAGATTTTTTCAATACTCATTACTTGTTCCTCATTACCCAGTGTGTGGCAATTATTATTCAAGTCCAAAAGCACTCGCACCTAAATCGGCGCTGCTTACAATATTTCTAAATCCAGTAAATAACTCTCGGCCGGTACCAAAGGTTAAGCTTGGTTGGCTAAGTTGTAGTTCACGCTTAGCAAGCTCTTCGTCGCTAACATGTACTTTTAATATTCCGTTTGGCGCATCCAGTGTTACTAAATCGCCCTCAAGAATTTTTGCAATAATGCCACCTTCAACAGCTTCTGGCGCTAAGTGAATAGCAGCAGGCACTTTACCTGATGCGCCCGACATACGGCCATCAGTCACAATGGCTACTTTAAAGCCTTCGTCTTGAAGTGTTGCCATTACTGGCGTTAATTTATGCAGCTCTGGCATACCTTTCGCTTTAGGGCCTTGCTCTTTAAGCACGGCAATAAAGTCTTGGTTTAACTCGCCACGGCTGTATGCCTCTTGCAGTTCGCCTTGTGAGCTAAATACTTTAGCTGGGGCTGTTACTACTTGATGCTCAGTAGCTACAGCAGAGACTTTAATGACTGCTTTACCTAGGTTACCTGTAAGTAGTTGTAGGCCGCCTTGCTTGCTAAATGGATTGCTAATTGGACGCAGTACTTCTTCATCGAGTGAGTTTTCTGGGCAATCTACCCATTTCACTTTTGAAGGGCCTGTTGAGTTGCTCATAATTAAGCTGTCGTCTTTATCTAAACGCGGCTCCATCATGTAAGGCGCTAAGCCTTCACCAAGCATTGTTTTAACATCAGTATGCAAGTAACCCGCACCGGCTAATTCACGCATTAAAAAGCCCATACCGCCTGCGGCTTGGAAATGGTTTACATCGGCTGAGCCGTTAGGGTAAATACGCGTAAGTAGTGGTACAACTTCTGATAAATCAGACATGTCTTTCCACGTTACTTGTATGCCCGCCGCTTTTGCGATAGCAACAATATGAATAGCGTGGTTAGTAGAGCCACCTGTAGATAGCAAACCAACTAAACCATTAATAATGGTTTTTTCGCTGATTACATCTGCTAAACACGGGCTTTCTTTATCATCTGTAAGCTGCTTAAGCATGGTTTCTACAGCATTACCTGTTAAACCATCGCGAAGCTCAGTGTAAGGGTTAATAAACGAGCTACCTGGAAGGTGTAAGCCCATTATTTCCATTAACATTTGATTTGAGTTAGCAGTACCGTAAAACGTACACGTACCTGCGCTGTGATACGAGGCGCTTTCAGCTTCAAGTAAGTCTTCACGGCTTACTAAACCTTGTGCAAATTTTTGGCGAATACGTGCTTTTTCTTTGTTAGGAATACCAGATTGCATTGGCCCAGCTGGTAAAAAGAATACCGGTAAGTGACCAAAAGATAAGGCACCAATTAATAAACCTGGGACAATTTTGTCACATACGCCTAAGCAAAAAACGCCGTCAAATACGTCATGCGATAGTGATACCGCAGTAGACATAGCAATTACGTCGCGAGAAAAAAGCGATAATTCCATGCCGTCACGCCCTTGCGTAACACCATCACACATTGCTGGTACACCGCCTGCAACTTGGGCAGTTGCGTCGTACTTAGTAGCAAGGTCTTTAATTAAATCTGGGAAATCTTTGTATGGCACATGGGCCGAAAGCATATCGTTATATGAGTTGATAATAGCAAGATTTGGCTGCTCATCAGCCTTTAAGCGCGCTTTGTCGTCGCTGCTACACGCAGCCATAACGTGAGCGATGTTTCCGCAGCCTAGTCCGGCACGGACTCTTGTTTGTTTTTTTGCGTGCGAAATACGATCTAAATAATCTTGACGGGTTTGTTTACTGCGTTCAATAACGCGTTGGGTGACTTCTTCAATGCGAGGGTGCAACATAATTTAGCTCATCTCTATTAGTTAGAGGAAAAAGGCTCAGTAGCAATTACAGACTCCACGTAAATAACTGCACTGAGCATCTTTGATTTACCCGTTCAAAGGTACGCTACCAGGGAGCCTCTCACAACAACCCTGACACCGGTGTCACTGTATTAACGCATAGCATTGACACCGGTGTCAACCCTGAGTAACAAAAATAGTGTAAAATTTTAACGTGACCAATTAATGACCATGCTAATTTTAGTTTATTTGCTAAAATCCGCACAAAAAAAACCCGAATAAGCGTCACTCAAATTCGGGTTACTGTGAAAAGCAAAAAAGGGGGTTATTTTATTGCTGCTGTAGACTCGCGGGTAATTAAGCGTGATTCTAGCGTTACCTGATATGGCTGCTCTTGTGGCTGCGAAATATGCGATATAAGCTGCGTAACAGCTTGTTTAGTCATTTCTTCTACAGGTTGTGCAATAGTCGTTAAGCCCGGCCATATATGGCGAGCAATTGGTGCATTATCAAACCCTGCAATAGAGATATCATCGGGTACGCGTAATTGGCGCTGTGTGGCAAGTTTTAGTACCGCCGCCGCCATGTAATCGTTCGATGCAAATACCGCGGTAGGACGTGGCGATAAATCTAAAATGCTGCGCGCACTGTCTACACCTGAGTGATAACTAAAGTTACCCTCTTCTACTAAGCGCTCGTCAAATTCTATGCCGTGGCTTGCCAACGCTCGTCTGTAACCTTTAAAGCGCTGTTGCGTAGCACTGTGATCAGGGTGGCCTTTAATAAAAGCAATCGACTTATGACCAAGCGAAATTAAGTGCTCGGTTATTTCATAAGCGCCCTGCTCGTCATTACTGCGCACTGAAATTGAATCATCTTCTAGCAGTGCCGATGCAACCCGTGCATAGGGTATTTTTTTGGCTTTTAAAAAATTAGCGAGTTTTTCAAAATCACCAAATGGCGGGGTCAGTACTACGCCATCTAAACGCGAGGTTTGTAATAACTGCTCTATATCGTTAATTAAATCATCGCCACGTAATTCGCACGGGTGTATTAGTAAGTTGTAGTTATTTTCTTTACAGGCAGCAAGCGCACCCGTTTGTACGCGTGTTATATAACTTTTACTGGGGTTGTCGTATAAGCAGCCAATAATAAAGCTGCGATTTTGCGCAAGCCCGCGTGCTATTGGGTTAGGCGTGTAATCAAGCTCTTTAAATACTTTAAGTACTTTTTCGCGCGTAGCTGCACTCACGTTAGGCTCATTATTTAAAACCCGCGACACGGTTTTTTTAGAAACCCCCGCATGGCTTGCTACGCTATTTATGGTTACTTTTTTCATTTGTTCATTATCCAAATACAACCATTAAGCAAATTTACTTGCTGTTATATAAACACGCACCCGCCCCAATTAGCGGTATGTTATCTTGTGTTACTAAAGTAACTGGAATTTGCCCTGCATATTGCGACATAACACCTTTTTGCGAAAAACGCTCTACAAAGCGGCTTTCAAGTAATCGGGTTTGCATGCGCGGTAAAATACCGCCACCTATAAATAGGCCACCTAATGCGCCGTATACTACCGCTAAATCGCCTGCCACACTGCCTATCCAGTCACAAAACTGATTAAGCGTTGCATCGCACACTTCACACTCGCCACTGTTTGCAAGGCTACTAATTTGTGCTGCGTCTAAATTTTTAGCTGTAACCCCTTTCACGGCTGCCATTGCTTTGTATAAATGGGCAATACCTGGGCCTGAAAAAACAGTTTCTATAGATACATGAGGGTGCTCTTTTCGAAGCTCGTTAATTAATAAAGCGTCTAGCTCGTTTACAGGAGCAAGCGACATATGCCCGCCCTCAGAGCTTAATACTGCAGTTGACTGCGCTGTACGCACTAAACATGCAGCACCAAAGCCAGTACCTGGGCCCATAACACCAATGTTTGCATTTGCATCGGCTTGGCCAGGCTTAATAGTAATGTTTTGCGTTGAGTCTAAATAAGGCGCTGCATAAGCAAAAGCAGCAAAGTCATTAATTACTTCTAATTGTGTTAAATTAAAATGTGCTTTAAATTCACTAACACTAAAATGCCAACCTAAATTGGTTAAATGCACTTGGCCTGCTTTTATAGGGCCTGCAACAGCTAAACATGCCTGAGTTGGCGTAACATGGGGAATCGTTGTTAGGTATTGTTCAAGTGCGCTTTCTAAAGAGCCAAAATTAGCACTGGGAAATATGTTAATATGCTCAATAACAAATTGGTTAGTTTGCTCATTAAAGTCGGTAATTAATGCAAAGCGCGCATTGGTGCCACCAATATCGGCAACTAAGATAGGGTTAAACTGGGCAGAAGAATTTTGGCTCATGGTATTATCTCTTTTGTGTAAGCGGCTTATGCTTATTATTTTACAACGGCTATGCGTTGTTATTTATACACTTTGAGCTATCACCTCAAAGTAGCTATCACAGTAAAAAAGGCTGCTATATAAAATAGCAGCTAATACGTTTTGACAACAAAATGATAAAACATTGGCATTATGACACCGGTGTCAGGATTAGATCAATAATAAATCGCAAAAAGCTTGAAATAATTCACTAATAGTCGAAAATGACACAATTATTTAGCATTTAATTAAGTTGTAACAATGAAAGGTAAAGCCACCTCATTTGACATTGCCCATTATGCAGGGGTTTCACAATCAACTGTATCTCGCGCTTTACGTAACAGCCCCCTTGTTAATGAAGAAACACGCAAACGCGTCCACGACATAGCAAAACAACTTAACTATAAAGTTGATAAAAATGCCAGCAACTTACGTACTCAGCAAAGTAGTACCCTTGCGCTATTGTTGTTTGAAGACCCAACATCAGATGAATCACAAATAAATCCATTCTTTTTATCAATGCTGGGCAGTATTACTCGTGCGTGTGCAAAAGAAGGTTACGACTTATTGGTATCGTTTCAATCAGCTAGTGCCGATTGGCAAGCCGACTACGAAGACAGCCACAGAGCCGATGGCATTATTTTGCTCGGCTATGGTGATTACATAGACTTTCAACCAAAATTTAAAACCTTGCTTGACCAAAACACTAAGTTTGTATGCTGGGGCGCTACAGTAGATAACCGCCCAGATCTTACTGTATGCTGCGACAACTACGGCGGGGGCAAACTAGCCGCTGGCCATTTAATTGCCCATAACCGCACCGATTGCGCATTTATCGGTGATGCATCTGATCACAGCCCAGAATTTTTTGCCCGCTTTCAGGGGTTTAAAGATGAGCTACTTACTAATGGTATAACCATTAATGAGCGAAAAATGGCCAATGCTATTTCAACTGAAGAGTCTGGTTATCATGCTACACGCTCACTTATTGCTAATAATATTAAATTTAACGCCTTATTTGCTGCCAGTGATTTAATTGCCATTGGTGCAATTCGCGCTTTAAAAGAAGCCAATATTAATGTTCCTAACGAAGTGGCCGTGGTCGGTTTTGATAACATAGCCATTGCAAGCTACATAAACCCACCGCTTACAACCATAGCGCAAGACACCACCGTCGCAGGGCAAATGTTAGTAGAGAACTTACTTAAATTAATACGTGAAGAAGAGGTGCAAAGCACCCTTTTACCGCCGGTATTAATTGCCAGAGGGTCTAGTTAAGAATTTATAACTCAACGTCATTGTGCTTATTAAATATTAAACCCCCACTTAGATACAAAAAAGCCACGGCTGTTAACCGTGGCTTTAATTTTACATTTTGAACTAGCCTTATTTTAAAGCTTTCTCAACAACGGGATAATGATCCCAAACTTGTTTGTCGCTCAATGAACGGACTAATTTAATATACTCGGCATGAGTCCATGCCAATGGTGTTGCTGAATTAGTCCCCTCGCCTAGCTCATAACCTGCTTTGTTAACCCCTACACCATCCCATACTTGCTCTGGTAACATAAGGCCGTTATTAGCAAATTGCTCTAAGCCTTTTACATAGCTGTTTTTAATTTGCGCTTGTTTAGCATCATCCAGAGCGTTGTTTGCATTAGCTGCTGCGATTTCGTAATGCCCGCGCTCACCGGTGAAAAATGGCCATACACGCCCACGTTGGCCTGGTGTATTGCTGCCACCCTCAGCATAGTTTGTGCCTTTAACTTCATCTTCACCGTAGCCATCATTGCCATAGCGGCGGTAGCCTGCAAAAGTGCCGCTGCCATCATCAAAACTAAAGCTGTATTTAACTTGTAGGTTATCTTCAAGCGTTTCGTCGTCATACTCAGGTAGTGTTTTAACGATGCTTTCATCATTTGCACCGCGTACGCCATAGCGTACTAGCTCTAAAAAGCCGCCATCTAAAATTTGCTTTTTATTAAACCCTTCGCGGCCATTATTAGCGTTAATTTTAGTGTTTGAGTTTGCATCGGTATCTTGGCCTATACGAATAAAGTATTCGCCATCGCTATTTTCGCCTTTTAAGTTACCTTCGGTAGTAAACATTTGCGATTCAATATCGCTGCTGTATTTTTTAGCCGTGGCAAGGTAGCGCTGCGCGTTTTTATCATCGCCACTAAGCGTTGCGATATCGCTTGCGGTAATAAGGCCTGCCACTATTGCCGCAGTTGTAGATGGCGAATAACCACTTTGCTCTTCCCAGCGCTCTTGTTGTGTTGCCGGTGGTGTAATTTGTGTGTCGTTCCACAAGATTTTAGCAAGTCCCCCCTCGACTAAAAAATCGGCCGCTGGTTTTAACATTTTGCCGTACCAGCTTTTTAGCTCTTCATCGCTAAGTACGTTGGCTTTATGTAACTTCCATGCCAGCATGATAGGCATAGCAGTTTGATCAAGCTGTACGCCTACCCATTCTAATTCACCATCGACGTGTGTTTTTTGCAAAAACCAGCCGGTATCGCCTTTATTACCTGGTGTTTTGCTGTTTACTTGCACTTTTTCTAGGTATTCGAACGCTGTTTTTGCTGTGGCAGTATCACCAAGCGCCATAAATGCCATGGCTACTTGATAAAAATCACGCACCCATACCGCTTTATAACCCGTAGAACCTTCTTTGGCTGAAACCGTTTCGCCCCATGGGTTAGATAAAGAAGCAATTAATGCTCCTGCGTGTGTTTTATCTTCTTGTGCTTTTAATACCATGGCGCTGGTGTATAAAAGCTTACCGTTATCGGCTGTTTGTTTAACCATGGTATTAAGCGGTTTTAGGCTTTGTAGGTAATCTTCCCAGCCTAGCGCTTCACCTTTGCCGTTGTAGTGATCAAGTACCGCTTGGTACCCTTTAGCTAAGCTTTTTTCGCCTTGCTGAATACTTTGCTGCTGGGTTTTACCAAAGCTCAGGGCTAAATCAAAAGTGGTATTTGCACTTATCTCGCCAAGCTCTGCAAGCATGCTTACATTACCAGCAGTTTCGCCGGTATTTGTGTATTGGTTATTTATAGATTGCGTAGTTTTAAGTGCATTAATGCCGTCACTTTCTCCTGTAAACCCGACCGTTTTTGTTTTAAATGGTGATGCGGATTGAAGTGATAGATAGTTATCGTTTTCCCACGCGACTAGGCCTTGCTCTGTTGTTTTAGCAAAGTCACCTAAGCCGTTATTATTAATGTACGGATTAACAGACACATACGCTTTTAACCCTTCAAGCTCAGTATTAAATACGCTGCGTACAAACAGGGTTTGCCCATCTGGGTCAGTAAATATGTGTTTTTCTAGGCTAAAACGGCCTTGTTTATCAGTGCTTGTTACTTTATAAGCCAGCGATAACGGGCGACCTTGTGCATCTTTATGTAAGTAATCAATGGTGACATTTAAATCATCCGCTTCACTAACGGTAAAATCTTTACCTGTTACTATAAATTGCATGTCTTTTATTTGTGCTTGGTGAATAAGCCCAAACATGGTTTCTGTGATCATCCCTTTAGCAATTGAAAACCATACTTTAGACACATCCCCCGTTGCAGCTGCATCAGTGTATTGGCCGTTTTGGTATTGCTCGTATGATGTACCAATACCTGTTTTACCCGCATAAGCCCAAAAAGGCTCTGCACCTGGAGCGCCTGGTGCCGATGTAACCTGTGCTGTGGTACTTTCGTTAGTTGCACTTGTGTTTTGAGCGCCGCAAGCCGTTAAACCTAACGTTAAAAGAGAGGCGGTTATAAGGTTATATTTTTTCATTGTGAGTCCTTAATGAGAATTTTTAACGCGCATTACTGCAACAGCAGCAACAACAAACGAAGCTGCACCAATTAATAATGCGTAAATAGGCTGATTAGAAAATACGTGGCGTAAGATAAGCCCTAAAACACTGGCGGCAAGTAACTGAGGTATAACTATAAAAAAGTTAAAAATCCCCATATAAACGCCCATTTTGTTACTCGGTAGTGCATTACTTAACATGGCATACGGGAGTGATAAAATAGACGCCCACGCAAACCCTACGCCTATCATAGGTATAAGTAGCATTTTAGGGTCTTGTATAAACATAAAGCTTGCAAGACCTAACGCGCCAAGCAATAAATTAAAGCAATGCGCGCCTTTTAATCCCATTTTTTTAACTAAAAACGGAATACACATAGCGGCAATTGCGGCAAATCCATTGTAGGCGGCAAATAAAATACCCACCCAATCTGCACCATCGTTAAATGCTTTAGAAGTTGCATCGCTACTACCATAATGAAAGCTTGTTACTGCAGCGGTGGTATAAATCCACATAGCAAATAAAGTAAACCAGCTAAAAAACTGCACCCAGGCAAGCTGCTTCATGGCCTCTGGCATAGTAAATACATCTTGTACTACTTGGTAAAAACCACCTTGGGTTTTATTCGCACTTTTAAGTGCCGCTGCAATCCACTGCACAATACCAAACGCTAATAAACCACCAGCAAGTAGGTATAATTCTTTTTCAAGGGATAAGCCCATGACTAATGCAAGAGTTGCTAAACCCAGTACCACAAAAATAATGGCACCTTTATTAAAGTTAATATCAACCACTTTGCTTGTTGTAGGTTGTGCGCTTTGCTTTTCAAAAGCCGCTAATTGCTCAGGGCTGTATTCTTTAGTACGTGCTACGGTCCAAAGCACCGCAACAAGTAACACCACCCCGCCCCAATAAAATGAGTATTTAACAGATTCAGGAATTTGCCCTGGGGCTGCGGTATTACTTACATCAAACCAGTTGGTCATCATCCATGGTAGCGCCGAGGCTAACACAGCCCCAATACCAATAAAAAAACTTTGTAAACCGTAGCCTGTCGCGCGTTGCTTTTCTGGCAAGTTATCACCAACAAGTGCTCTAAACGGTTCCATGGTTACGTTGATTGACGCATCCATAATCCATAACATACCTGCGGCAATCCAAAGCGTTGGTGAATGCGGCATAATAAATAGTGAAAGCGTTGTTAACACTGCGCCTATAAAAAAGAACGGACGACGACGCCCAAAACGCCCCCAGGTTTTATCACTCCAGTAACCAATAATTGGCTGTACAATTAAACCGGTAAGCGGTGCTGCGACCCATAAAATGGGAATATCATCAACTTGTGCGCCTAATGTTTGAAATATTCGGCTCACATTGCCGTTTTGCAGGGCAAAACCAAATTGTATGCCTAAAAAGCCAAAGCACATGTTCCATATTTGCCAAAAACTTAAATTTGGCTTATCGGTATTATTATTTTGATTATTCATTATTAGCCTTATTTGTTAATACTGCGCTGCTAAATGCATCAAGTGTGAGGTTAAATGTAGCGCCTTGCGGGTGAGCTTTAAGCTCGGTGGTGTGATTTTCAAGTAAATCATTTAATAGCGTATTTTCACTCATTGCACCTAATTGCGCCTTTGATAAATTAACCGTAACTGTTTGTGGCTGCTCACTAAAGTTACTTAACACATACACACTTTGCTGGCCTAAAGAGCGGGTAAAACCAACTACACGTTCACTTCCTACAAGGTTAAGTGCCGACATTTCTCCGCCTACTACAGCAGGTAAACTATTCAGTGACATAACCGCTTTGTAGTAATCACGAAGTGCTACTTGCTCTGCGGTTAAGTTAGCGCCATCAAATTTTCCGTTATTCATCCATGCTTGGTGCGCTGGAACGCCAATGTAGTCAAAAATACTGGTACGTGTCGGCGCTCCAAACCCCGCGTTTTCAGAGCCATCTTCTCCCACATCTTGAGCAAAATATAAAAGTGTTGGCGAGCGGCTAATTAAATTAGAAACAACTAAAGCAGGTTTACCCCACTGGGCATTACCTGCAAAGTCTGGGCTTGCGATTCGTTGCTCGTCGTGATTTTCTAAAAAATGCAGCATATGTTGCTCTATATCGAGCACACTTTGATGCGAATCAAAAATACTATTGGCAGGTTGTTTAAGTTGCATTATCGCTTTTAAGGTATCGTAAAAGCCGACTTTATCGTAAAGGTAATCCATTTTACCTTGCTGAATATACGCGCGGTACATTAACGGGTTATATACTTCGGCCAATAAAAACGCATCGCTTTTTTGCATTTTTATTGACGAATTTAAAAAGCTCCAAAATTCAACCGGTACCATTTCGGCCATGTCGTATCTAAAGCCATCAACGCCTTTGTCTAGCCAAAAAAGCGCAATGTCTCTAAATTTGTACCAGCTATCTGGTAGCTCTTTATCTTGCCAATATGCATAATGAGCACGGTAATCTTTGTCTTTATAGTCGTTTGGCAGCTGAGCAAAATCATAGCTCCCATCTGGCTTTACGCCATAATTTACTTTTACTGTTTCGTACCAATCGTTAATATCGGGTTTTGGTGCACGGGCACCGTTACCTGTCCATTTAGCGGGTGTTTCATCAAAAAAGCCATCCGCAAGTGGGTGAGCCTTTCCACCTAACACGGTATAAGTTGTAGAGGTAGGCACTTGAAATGACTGCCCAGGCACATAATAAAAGTTGTTATTTTTATCGTACGTTTTACTGGTGTCGTCTTGCGCGCCGAAATCCTCTACGCCTTTAGGCTTTCCAAGTGATTGATAATTTCGGGCAACATGGTTAGGCACTATATCAATAATGACTTTCATACCGTGGTTATGTGTACGCTCAATAAGCTGGCTAAACTCCCCCATGCGGTTTGTTACATTAACGGCTAAATCGGGGTTAACATCGTAGTAATCTTTAATTGCGTACGGTGACCCTGCGCGACCTTTTACTACATCGGGGTCATCTTGTGAAATACCGTAGTCGGTATAATCGCCCACTAACGCGTGGTGTAATACACCGGTATACCAAACGTGCGTGGTACCTAGCTCTTTAATGCCTTTGAGGGCTGCATCGTTAAAGTCGGCAAATTTACCTACACCGTTTTGCTCTTTAGTGCCCCATGGCACATTGGCTGTTTCGGTATTACCAAACAAACGGGTAAATACTTGATATACAACCGGCTTGGTAAGCTCATTTTGCGTGTGGGCAACTGCTTGCTGTTGTTCAGGTTTGTTATTTTCTGAACACCCTGTAGCAATAAGTGCACTACACAGTACTGCGGGTACATAAACTGATTTTTTCATTGTGTGTCTTTTTTGTCAGTATTGTTATTAACTTTATACTAAAGATTACTGCAGCAACCATACAGTTGCTGCATACGTATTCAGGTCACTATTGTGGCGTATTTATAACGAGTACCGTTGCGCTCATCGCTGGTAATTCAATGGTTTTGCCAAGCTTTTGTGTTTTTTGAGTAAATAAATTAAATGCTGTTGTGCTGTTAGGCATTACCTCTTGCATATACTCAATATTTTTTTGTAGCGCTTGTGTGTTTTTATTCATAAATACCAACACAGTTTGCTCATCGCTAATACGCGCATAACTATAAACCCCTTGTTGAGGCGTAAAGTGTACAAGCTTTCCTTTATCTAGTGCTGAGCTGTTTTTTCTAAAGTTAAGCAACGTACTGATGGTGTTATGCATCTCTTTTTGCTGTTTTGTTAAGCCCTCTTTGGTAAAGGCATTACGTGTTTGCCCTTCAAACCCGCCGGGGAAATCGATTCTAATATCACCATGGTCTTTACTTGGGGTGTTATCTAATAGTACTTCCGTACCGTAATACATTTGCGCTATGCCACGTGTGGTTAAAAACAAGGTCATCGCCATTTTTGTTTTGGCTACATCTTGGCCAAGCTCAGTGTAAACACGGCTCATATCGTGGTTATCGGCAAATACCATAATGTTATTTGTATCAGGGTATAAAAAGTCATTAGCTAACGATTCATATACTTTAACCCAACCCGTGTTCCAGCTTTCATCTTCATTTAGCGCTTGAATTACCGACTCTTGCAACGAAAAGTCCATCACGCTTGGTAAGCTTGATATATAGCCATCTTGGTTATGCTTGCCACGTTGCCAGTAAGAGGCAATAGCAGGGTTAGACGTCCACTCTTCTCCAACAATATTAAAATCTGGGTAC
Source organism: Pseudoalteromonas sp. S2893 (assembly GCF_005887105.1). NCBI lineage: Bacteria > Pseudomonadati > Pseudomonadota > Gammaproteobacteria > Alteromonadales > Pseudoalteromonadaceae > Pseudoalteromonas > Pseudoalteromonas sp. S2893. Next base: position 112,638 of record NZ_PNCY01000014.1, read on the forward strand.
TCTTGCATTATGGCTTTTGTCCAATCACTCAAAAATGCTTTATCTGAATACGAGTAGGTATCAACACGTATGCCGCTTAAATCGGCGTATTCTATCCACCAAATCGCATTTTGAATTAAGTATTCACTTAACAGTGGTTGGCGCTGATTTAAATCAGGCATGGTTTCTACAAACCAGCCATCGTTAAACTGGCGCTTGTCGTATTCACTAGCGTGTGGGTCTTGTATGGTTTGGCGCGCATGGCTAGTGGCATTTTTGCCTTTATTAAACTCACCATTAAAGTTAATCCAATCTTTAGTTGGCTTATCGTTAACCCAAGTATGCTCAGAGCCAAAATGGTTAAGGACCATATCCATTACTAGCCCTATACCCTGCTCTTTTGCTTTTACTGATAACGTTTTATATAACTGGTTTGAGCCCATGCGTGGGTCAACCTTATAAAAGTCTGTAATTGCATAACCATGATAAGAATAATTAGGCATGTTGTTTTCAAGCACAGGCGTTAGCCAAAGCTGTGTTACGCCTAAGTCGTTTAAATAGGGAAGCGCGTTTATAATGCCTTGAATATCACCACCGTGGCGCCCACCTTTTATACTTGGGTTTGCCGCTTCTAACATGCTTGGGACGGTATCGTTTTGTTTATCACCATTAGCAAAGCGATCTGGGTTAATTAAATAAAGCGTATCAGCTGATGTAAACCCTTGACGCTGAGCGCTGTTTTTATCTCGCTCAAGAAGTGGAAACTCAAAGTTATTGCTTGTTTCGCTGCTATTAAATTCAAGCGTTCCGGCTTTAGCGGCGTCGGTAATGGTAATATTTAAAAATACATAATTTGGATTGTCGGTACGGGTTACTTTATTTAACTTAACGCCGTTGTATTTAGCTAATTTAATTTGCTCGTTTGCAATGTTTTGCTCATGAACCATGATGGTAATCGTGTTTTTGTTCATGCCAACCCACCAATTAGCTGGCTCAACGTCAAGTGCGTAGCTAATGGTTGGTAAAGTACAGGCACTTACAAGTAAAAGTTTTTTTAAAAGTTGCATCATCAGGCCTTTTTAATTTTTGCTAAAAAATTTTTATGAGTGGGTAATTGATCTACCGTTGAGGTAATAAGCGTTTTTAGTGTTGAGAATAAATCGTTTAGTTGTTCACTACTGAGTGAGTCAACAATGCTGTTGTAATCTTCGGGGATAAGCCCTTGGCCAATAAACACCTGTTGCCAGGCAACTTCGGCAAATAATTCGTCGTTTTCGCGCACTACTTTACCGGTTTGCTTAAATAATTTGAGCTTATGGGCCAATGAGTCAGGAATGTCCATTTGCTTACATTGTCGCCAAAATGGAGAGTCTTCTCGCGCTGTTAGTGTGTAATGCAATATTATAAAATCACGAATGTGCTCTATTTCTATCACGCTTTGCTTATTAAATTCAGTAACTAAGGCATCGCTTATGCCATTGTGTGGAAACAGCTTTATTAAACGGGTTACGGCACTTTGTATTAAATGAATACTGGTAGACTCTAGCGGCTCTAAAAAGCCACTGGCAAGGCCAACCGAAACCACATTTTTATGCCATTGTTTTAAACGTCGTCCTGTTTTAAATTTTATCACCCGCGGCTCAGTCATTGGCTCAGCAGGTAAATTATCTATTAATAACTGCGTTGCCGCATCGTCAGATAAATAACGACTACAGTACACCAAGCCATTTCCTATTCGGCTTTGCAGCGGTATTTGCCACTGCCAGCCTGCGCTGTGTGCAATTGAACGCGTATAAGGTTTTAGCTCGCTAGTACCTTGAGACTGCACCGCCACGGCGCTATCACACGGTAAATAATGAGACCAATCGACAAAACCTGTGTTAAGGGTTTGCTCTATGAGTAAGGCGCGCTGGCCTGTAGCGTCTATAAAAAGGTCGCCATTTATCTGCTGTGTGTTACCAAGGGTTAATGATTTTATATCCCCTGATAGAGGGCATTGTTCAACCTGCTCTATTTTGGCATCAATATGCTCAACACCGCGTGATGTTGCGAGGTTTTTTAAAAACTCAGCATATAACGTTGCGTCAAAGTGATACGCATAGCTTAAGCCAGGTAATTGCGTGTTAGGTATGGTATTTAATGGTGCAAATTTATGCTGTTTAGCCGCTTGGTAGTTAAGAGAAAAATCCCATAAGCTTTCTTCTGCACCGCTAATATGTCCTTTTATCCAAAAATTGTAAAAATCGCAAAAGGGGAAGTCTTTTCCAAATGAGCCAAAAGCATGCATGTAGCTATGAGAGGGGGTTTTCCAATTTTCGAACTCAATTCCTAATTTTATAGATGCATTTGTAGCGTTTATAAAATCTTGCTCGTTTATACCCAGTGCATTGTTAAGTTGAATAATAGGCGGAATTGTTGCTTCACCCACGCCTATAGTGCCAATAGTACTTGACTCAATAAGGGTTATTTTAATTACTTTACCTAACACTTTATTAAGCAAGGCGGCTGTTATCCACCCTGCCGTGCCCCCGCCTGCGATTACGACGTGTTTTATTGGTTTCATATTATTGTCCACGTTTACAGTTTAAAGCTTTGTTAAGTTTGATAAAATTTAGATAAAGTAGCTATAAAAAAGCCCTTGTAAAACAAATTACAAGGGCTCCTACACACAACCTTTATTATAGCTTGTAGCTAAAGCCTAACAAGTAAGTACGACCGTAATCTTGGTAGTCACGAACTTGTAGCGCGTTATCGCCAGAAAGCGATGTAAACGGCTCTTCTGTTAAGTTTTGAACTTGGAACTGAATTGATAACCCTTCAAGGCTTTCAACACCGGCCTCACTAAAGTCGTAACCCGCTTGAATGTCCCAAATTGTTTCGCCTAGGATATCCACTTGCTCGGTATCAAAACCTAGCCCGTATACATCACCTTTAAAGGCACTACGTTTACGCATGCTGGTACGCAGTTGAATACCATTCATTTCGTAGTAAACCGTTAAGCTCTGAATTTTGTCAGACAGACCCGGTAACTCGTACTCATTACCGTTTTGATCTTCAATGTCTGATTCAATACCGGTATGGCTTGCAATTAAACCAAAACCTTCAAGTGACGGGTGGAAAATTTTAAATGGCAATGCAAGAGATAGCTCGTAACCGTATAGGTCGCCGCCACCGCCATTTACTTTACCACTACCAGTACCTTCAGAAGTAGCTGGGATTTCACCTGTTGAAGGGTCAGCAACGCCCGACATATCAATTTCGTATGTGCCGTCAAAAATCCACTGGGTTAAGTCTTTATAGAAAAACGCAGCAGAGAAGTAACCTTCATCGCTAAAGTAGTTTTCGTACGTTAAATCGTAACCAGTTGCTTCTTTAGGTTCTAAATTAGGGTTACCACCCGATACAGACCAAAAGTTACCATTTTCATCAGGCGTTGTGTTGTATGATGCATCAATAGATGAGTTCATTTCATCCAAACGGGCGCGTGAGATTGTTTTAGCTGCACCAAAACGCACTGTTTGCTGCTCATCAATCGCAAGTGATAAGTTCAAACTTGGTAAAACGTGTGAATAATCGTGGCTAATATTGGTAGGTGATGCCACAACAATGCCATCTACAGTACTAAATGCATTACCTTGCGATGACTGATCAGTGTGAACGTAACGTACACCGATATTACCCGTTAACGCTAAGCCGCTTACTTCGGCATTAATATTAGCTTGTGCAAATGCAGAGGTAATTTCCTCTTTTACGGTCCACGATTTAGTTAAATGGCTCGTATTTGTTAAGCTTTCATCTAGTAAGTCGTAGTAGCCGTCATTAACAAGACCATTTACATCGTAGGCAATCATATCGCCCATGCCAATAAAGTCTAAATCAACGCTGCCCATTCGATACTGCTCTGGCACGGTAACTAAACCCGGGTTATCAAGTGAAAACCCAGATAACGTCATAAAGAAGCCCTGCGAATCTTTGGTTTTTTCGCGCTCTTTATAAGACATACCAAATTCAATTGAGCTGAAGTATTCGTTTTCTAATACTTTAGATGCCGCTAGTTTTAACGTAGATAACTCATCTTCAATTGTAGGTGCATTAATGAAACCATCTTGCGCTTGGTTTTCATACTCGGTGCCGGTTAAGCCATATTTATCATTTAAAGCAGAGCTTGCACCCCATGATAAAGGACCACCTAATTGTATTAAGCTGTAATCGCTGTAATCTAAATCGTGAGTAAACGTAGCACCTGTATTACCACCGTTAAATGTGTAACCTAGGTTATCTGCAACACCGCGAGCATCGCCTCGGCCTGTGCCAGAGTAGCTCTCAAGGCTCCAAATTTTACGGTCTACTTGAGAGTAACTTGCGTCAAACTCTACTGACCACGAGTCATCAATATCGTATTTAGTGTTAAAGCCAAACGCGGTTAGTTCTGCTTCACGCTCTTCGTAGTCGTTACGAACAACCACACGTTGGCCATTTGTTACCGCACTGGTAATAAAACCACTTGCGTCATCTACAGCTACGCTTGCCGGGTCAATCGAACCTTGACCCCATGCGAATGGGATTTCGATACCACGTAAGATTTTTTCATCTGTAAAATCAACATATAGCGCATCAAACGTCATGTTTAATTTGTCTGTAGGAGCGGCCTCTAGTACGAGCATCGCTGAGTCACGTTCAAGGGTTGATGAACGTACAAATGGTTTTGCACCCCCTAATATAGAGTACGTTTGACCATCATCAGCAGTAAATTCAGGGTAACCCCAAGAGTTCCAACGTTTTTCTTGATTTGGAGAGCTCATGGTATTTAGTGCAAACGCAACACCTATGGTGTCATCTGCAAATTGATCAATGTATGAAATAGTACCGCGGTAACCATCGTCGTTACCGTCTGGGTTTAGTTTATCAAAGCTAGTTTGCTCGTATTGGCCGTTAACTTGAAATACACGCTCGCCTTTACTTAAAGGACGTACGGTTTGCATGTTAATAACACCGGCAATACCTTCTGCTTCAATACTTGCATTAGGTGTTTTATATACGGTAACGCCGCTCATAATTTCTGATGGGTAAAGGTCAAACTCTACGCCGCGGTTATCGCCAATAGATACTTGCTCGCGGCCATTAAATGTAGTGCCACTTTCGTTTTCACCAAAACCACGAATTGATACTCTACTTGCGCGACCATCTAGGCGCTGCGCCGTTAAACCTGGTAAGCGTGCAATAGACTCAGCAATAGATGAATCAGGAAGTTTACCTATATCTTCAGCTGAAATTGACTCAACGACTTGAGTAGAAAAACGCTTTGTGTTGATTGATTCTACAACACTGCCACGAAAGCCTTTTACTTCGATAACCTCAACGTCATCATTTTTAACTGTATCTTCTTGTGCTGCTACAGAGGCAAAGCTTGCTAATCCTGCAGTAGCCATTGCCAACGTTAATATACTTGGTTTGAACATAGACATGATGTTTTTCCCGTTACCCATATTGTGATACTCGCTTCTTTATTTGAGTGATAGTCAAACAGGCGAGCTAATTTTGTTGTCAGCATCAATATTAACGCTCGAATTATTTTATTAACAACTTTATGCATACGTATTCAGTACTATGCAAAAGGCTAAAAGTTAACAATGAGTTCACAAATAAAACTTTAACCTACTGTTTTAAATAGTTTTATATTGGTGCAACTTAGTGATTTATTATCATCATAAAAATACATCAATTATTTAACTGAAATCCCTGTGTCATCGTTTGTAAATAGCGTTAATTAAAGGTTTTTTATAAATTTACACGCATATCTTTTGTAAAGATTATCAGATTAAATTGGTCTGACCAAAGAATGAAATCACCAAAGCTGTGCAGCCCTTTAAAAATAAGCACCAAAATAGTCAGCTGTTTTAGTTACACAAAAATAAACATGATTGGTAAAAGTGCTGCGGTGGTTTTTATGGGTAACTTTCTGCTTAGCTAAAACCGCTTTTATGTAAGTAAATTAGCTGCATACGTATGCAGACTTTTTACAGAGCAGCACCCTTCACGTATGCTTTTTGAAAATTTAGTGATTGTTTCAATCAAACTAATAACAATATAAATACTGTGTGGAACGACGGAGAAAAGCATGGCCCAACAGCAGTGGTATAAAGGTGCGGTTATTTATCAGGTTTACCCGCGAAGCTTTCAAGACAGCAATAACGATGGTATTGGTGATCTTAAAGGGATAATTAATCGCATTGATTACATTAAAAGCTTAGGCGTTGACGCTATTTGGATTTCTCCTTTTTTCAAATCTCCAATGAAAGATTTTGGCTACGACATAAGTGACTATCGCGATATAGACCCCATATTTGGTGACCTAAACGACTTTGATGAGTTAATAGATCAAGCACATAAACGCGACATTAAAATTATTATTGACCAAGTGTTAAGCCATACATCAGACCAACATCAATGGTTTTTAGATAGCCGCGAAAACCAAAACAATGATAAAGCTGACTGGTACGTATGGGCAGATGCTAAAGAAGATGGCACAGCGCCTAATAACTGGTTATCTATTTTTGGTGGCGGTGCTTGGCAATGGGAGCCTCGTCGCGGTCAATACTATTTACATAACTTTTTAACCGAACAGCCTGATTTAAACTTTCATAACCCAGATGTAAGAAAAGCTGTTTTAGAAAATGTAGAGTTTTGGCTTAAAAAAGGTGTAGATGGTTTTAGATTAGACGCTATTAACTTTTGCTACCACGATGCACAATTACGTGACAATCCTGCAAAGCCTAAAGATAAACGCCAAGGCCGTGGCTTTAGTGAAGATAACCCATACGCGTTTCAGTACCATTATTATAATAACACCCAACCAGAAAACATTGAGTTTATGCAAGACATACGTGCACTACTTAATAAATACCCGGGTACTGTATCACTTGGTGAAATTTCATCGGAAGATTCATTGGCAACAATGGCAGAATATACCCAAGGCGGTGATAAGCTGCATATGGGTTACAGTTTTGAGCTACTCACGGATGATTATTCAAGTGAATACATAAGAGAAACCGTACAGACTCTAGAGCAACGCATGACTGAAGGTTGGCCGTGCTGGGCGTTTAGCAACCATGATGTAGAGCGTGTTGCGAGCCGCTGGAGCCAAAATGGTGAAATAAACCCAGAACAATGCAAAATGCTTACAGCTTTATTAGCTTCTTTGCGTGGTAGCGTATGTATGTACCAAGGTGAAGAGCTGGGGCTAGGTGAAGCCTCTGTAGCATTTGAAGACCTACAAGACCCATATGGCATTACCTTTTGGCCAAACTTTAAAGGTCGCGACGGCTGTAGAACGCCAATGCCATGGGAAGGGACCAACACACAAAATGCAGGATTTAGTGCTGCTAAACCCTGGTTACCGGTTGATAGCGCGCATACGCAGCAGGCTGTGTCTGTACAAGATAAAGATGCAAACTCTATACTTAATGCTTATCGTGAGTTTATGGCATGGCGTAAACAGCATACTGTGTTATTAGCAGGCGATATTAAGTTTATTGATACTGCTGAGCCTATCCTCGCTTTTTACAGAACGCTAAACGAGCAAACTATGTTATGTGTGTTTAACTTAGCTGATACCAATCAAACATTTGAGTTGACTAAAACAGTGACTGAGGCGCATGACTCACTATCTCATTGTAATGCTACTTTAGATGGTAATAAGCTAAACATGAATGGTTTTGACTGTTACTTTGCTTTTGTAAAATAAGAATGCCCTGACTAATAATACTCAAAAGCCCGATTGTATCGGGCTTTTTTGTGCGCTCAAATCGTGGGGCTGCTATAGCCGGTATTAAGACGAAATACCGACCCCCAAACCACTAACTTAACCTTTCTAATGTGATTGTGTTTTACTATTTAAATAATCAGTGAGCGCAAATAACACGCCAGAGCTTACAAAGGTGACATGGATAATCACTTTCCAAAATAGCTCATCACTTGAATGAATATTAGAATTAATAAATACCTTTAAAAGCTCAACTGCAGATATGGCAACAATTGCGCTAATAAGCTTCATTTTTAAGCCAGAGAAACCTACTTTCCCCATCCATGACGGCCTATCTTCGTGGCCCTCAATATTAAGCTTTGAAACAAAGTTCTCATAACCACTAAAAATAATAATAAGTAATAAACCAGCCAGTAAAGCGGTATCAACGAGGGTAAGTATACCCACTAATAACTCTTGGTTTGTTGCACTAAAAGTGGCAATACCCATTAAATAAAGTTGCTTAAAAAACTTTATTAATAGCAATATTACAGCAAATAGTAGGCCTACAAAAAACGGGGCTAATAACCAGCGCCCTTTAAATATAAACGACTCTAAGCCCTGCTCTACTTTGTGTATTTTACGAGGCGTACTGGTTGGTTTTGCTTGGTGTTCTGACATTAACTTATCTTTTTATAAAAAAGCGACCTTAGCTTATAATTTATTACAACACAATTACTTATATAATTATTTAAGCGTAATTTACTCATCTTGACGATAAAAATTTTTCGTTATCTTTTATTTTAATTTCGATTAAAAATCACTACACCAACAGAGTTGTTCTGCATTGGGCACTATTTAAATACAGCTTTAAAATGTATTTAAATCGTAAAACCATTTATTTAGGAATCAACAAATGAATAAAGCATTGCTAGCATTAATAGTTGCGCCACTTTTTGCTGTATCTGCAACGGTTGCAATCGCAGACGATGCACCAGTAGCTTCTGCACAAACAATTAAAGAATACACAGATATGTGTGTAAATTGGGCTAAAGATGATGATGTAAGTAACGACGATCTATTTGGCTATGTTCTTCAATGCGTTAATGATGAATTAGAGTCTGAAGGTTACAAAAAAGTATCTACTGTACAAATCTAAACAATAAAAAATATGCGGCTAATAAAGCCATTGCGACGCATATAATCATAAAAAAACCGGAATGACACAGGCTGTGCATTCCGGTTTTTATTTGTCTTAGGCTAAATAAATTTTAAGGTTTATTCAGCTTCTTTTTTTGCTTTAGGTTTAGCTGGCGATTTTTTTGCAGCCGCTTTCTTTTTAGGCGCTGCTTTTTTCTTCGCTTCTTCTACCCATTTACCCGCTTCATAGTGAGCGGTCCAGCCTGTGGCTTTTCCGTCAACTTCAGTCATCACGTATTGCGCTTTATTTTTACGGCTATAACGTACTACGGCTAAATTACCATCAGGATCTTTTTCTGGCGCATCAGCTAAGTAATAAAACTTAGGTGAAATACGCTCTCTAAAACGCTTTAGCTCAGCCACTTTAGGCGCGCGCGTCTCGCGTGATTTAGGGAAAGTGTTAGCCGCCAAGAAAATACCTGCAGCCCCGTCACGTAAAACAAAATAAGCTTCTGACTTTTCACATTCAAGTTCAGGTATGTGCACAGGATCTTCTTTTGGTGGTGCAGCTTCGCCGTTTTTAAGTAACTTACGCGTATTTTTACACTCTTCGTTGTTACAGCCAAAATACTTACCAAAACGGCCCGATTTAAGCTCCATGTCTGAACCACATTTATCACATTCGATAATAGGCCCATCGTATCCTTTAATTTTAAAGGTACCTTGCTCAACGATATACCCTTCACATGCAGGGTTATTACCACAAACATGTAATTTACGGGTTTCGTCTATTAGGTAAGAGTCCATAGCTGTTTCACAGATTGGACAGCGCTTCATTTGCATTAATGTTTCAGTTTCAATGTCCTCAACATCTGCCGCAACCGCTTCATCCCCTGACACTAGGTTCATAGTGGTTGTACAACGTTCTTTAGGCGGTAAGTTATAACCTGTACACCCTAAGAAAACACCCGTTGATGCCGTGCGAATACCCATTTTTCTGCCACATGTAGGGCAGTCAATGTCGGTTTCGACCATTTGATTAAGGCGCATTCCGCCTTGCTCTGGCTCATCTTTGGCTATGTTTAATTGCGTAGAAAAATCAGCATAAAACTTATCAAGCACTTGGGTCCATACACGCTCGCCTTCGGCGATATCATCTAAACGACCTTCCATTTTTGCTGTAAAGTCAAAGTTCATTAAATCAGTGAAGTTTTCAACCAAACGGTCGGTAACAATTTCGCCCATTTTTTCAGCGAAGAAACGACGGTTTTCTACCCGTACATAACCACGGTCTTGAATTGTTGAAATAATTGATGCGTACGTAGATGGACGACCAATACCACGTTTTTCAAGCTCTTTTACTAAACTTGCTTCACTAAAGCGCGCTGGCGGTTTAGTAAAGTGCTGCTTAGGGTCAAGCTCAATTAAACTAAGTACTTCGCCTTCTTTTACTGCTGGCAGCGATTGATCTTCTTCATTCTTTTTACGTACCGCAGGTTGCACTTTTGTCCAACCATCAAAGCGAAGTACTCGCCCTTTTGCTTTTAGTTGAAACTCATCAGCGGCCACAGTAAGCGTTGTTAAGTCGTACTCTGCAGGTACCATTTGACAGGCAACAAACTGACGCCAAATTAATTCGTACAGTTTTTTGGCATCGGCATCAACACCTTCAACATGCCCAGAAAGTACAGTTACACTTGAAGGACGGATCGCTTCGTGCGCTTCTTGTGCATTGCCTTTAGAGCTGTAGCTAATTGGGTCTTTAGGTAAGTACTTTGCGCCAAACTCTTGGGTTACATAATCACGACACATTTCAACTGCATCTTTTGACAGATTAGTTGAATCGGTACGCATATAAGTAATGTAACCGCCTTCGTAGAGGCGCTGTGCAAGCATCATTGTTTTTTTAACGCCATAGCCTAAACGTGTACTGGCGGCTTGTTGCATGGTTGAAGTAATAAAAGGCGCACTTGGGCGGCTTTTGCTTGGTTTTTCTTCAACACTTATTACTTTATATTCGGCTGTCTCAAGGCTTTTAACTGCGGCTGTAGCCTGCGCCTCATTTACCGGCTTAAATGGCTTGTCTGCTTGTTTGGTGACTTCTAAGCGTAATTGTGACTCAGTATTTTTAACATCGGCGTGTATATCCCAAAACTCTTCTGGAATAAACGCTTTAATTTCACGTTCGCGCTCTACTAATAAACGTACCGCAACCGATTGCACACGTCCAGCAGAAAGCCCGCGCGCTACTTTAGCCCATAATAATGGCGATACCATAAAGCCAACTACACGGTCTAAGAAGCGGCGTGTTTGTTGTGCATATACCATGTCGGTATTTAGTTCACCAGGTGTTTCAAACGCTTGTTGAATCGCATTTTTTGTGATTTCGTTAAATACAACGCGTTTATATTTTTCAGGCTCACCACCAATAATTTCTTGAAGGTGCCAAGCAATTGCTTCCCCTTCTCTATCCAAATCCGTTGCGAGATAAACTTGGTCTGCATTTTCGGCCAGCTTTTTTAACTCTTGAACTACTTTCTCTTTACCTGGCAAAATTTCGTAATGTGGCTCCCACCCTTTTTCAGGATCAATACCCATACGTGCAACTAAGTTAGTGTAATCTCGTTGCTGTTTATACGCTGCCTTTTCTTCAGGCTCCATTTTACGAACTTCAGCTGGCGTTTTAGTCGCCGGTACTTTAGCTTTGTTCGAACCTGAAGTAGGTAAATCACGCACATGTCCAATACTGGACTTTACGATGAAGTCTTTACCTAAGTATTTATTAATTGTTTTAGCCTTAGCAGGTGACTCTACAATTACTAGCGATTTGCCCATAGTTGCCTATTTCTAACCAAATATTTAAATGTGTTTTGCCGACATAAACGGCGCGAATATTTATAGGTATATCTACAAACACCTATTGTTACAAGCTTTTAATACAAACTTTTCAGTATTTACTGAATAAACAAACAATTTTTGTTGTTAAATTATACAAACCGGTGTTTTTAAAAATAATTGCTGTGGAATATATAGAACACAAATAAAAAAGCCAACCTTAAGGTTGGCATTTTTTACATTCTACCGATTATAAATCGTCGGTTACGCTAACAGAAAGCGTACTTTCTAACCCTGAAGGCGCTTCGGCAGTAACGGTTAAAATACCACTAAACTGCTCATTTCCTCCATCTAAGTCTTCACGCGTAATACCAAACGATAAACCAACAGGCACAATACTTGTTGTATTAGGGTAAGTGTAATTATCACTACCTGTTAAAATACCGTTGTCTGTGTCAATAGAAATGGTTGTTTCAGCAGGCATTGGGTTGTTATATATATCTGCTATAAATACCGTAAGGTTTAAACTTGATGCACCAGTAGTTTGTGTTAAGTCAATCGAGTCAACCTGACACATTATTGCGCTAGTGGGGTCGTTTTGCACACGGCGAACAAGTGGACTTGCAGGGTCGCTGTTTACACGTACCTCTGAAGCGGTTGCACCCGCGATAGCAGAACAATCATCTGCGTATGTAACTAGCCTAAAGTATGCAGTATCACCCGACATAACGATTTCTTGGTTTTGAAATACATTAACCATTTGACGACTACAAACACCTGCGGCTTCGTCTTCTTCACGACACAATAAACCATTGTAGAGGCCGTTTTCTGTGGTCCATGTACCATTGCCATCAAAATCGACAAATTCTTCAAACTCATCACCGGTTGAGTTATCGCGTGAACAGGGGTCGGTACCATCATTACAGTCTTTACCGCCATAGGTGCCATCTTCATTGTTATCGATAAAGGCTTCTGGGATATCAAATAAATCATCAAAAAAGTCTTCACTGTCAAAGTAGCCGTTGCCATTTAAATCAGAGAACGTTTCTTCACCAATTGCATAGGCATGTACAGTGGCGCGACCACCTAGCGGTAAATCTACCGTTAAGTCATTATTTAAAATTCCTAATGGGCATGGTAAGCCACCATCACACTTTTGCGTAATGGTATTTTCATACATAGAGTCAGTAAACGGGCGAGGGTTACTGCTGGTCCACGTTACGCTACACGTACCATTGGCTGTTGTACAACTTGGCTCTATTACGCCCCCTTCTGTTATAAAGCTAACAGCTGTTCCATCTGGCACAGGGTTGTTGAAGTGATCAGCTAGGCGAGCATTAACCGATACCGTATTACCATCAATATTTAACGCATGAGGGTTAAATATTGAACGCGATAGCGAAAAGCTATTTTGATCAGCAATGCCTGTACTAATTACAAGAATATCTGAAGGGGCGGTTACAATAACCGTGTCGCCATCTACGTTTTCTTCGCTAGATGCGATAACACGCACAGGCGTAGCAATTGAGCCTGATTGAACTGAAGTAGTCACTTCACCGCTGGCATTAGTAATTGCACTGGCTGTGCCTAACGTTATACCACCGACTGCCGTTGACAGCTCAAAGTTAACCGTTCTTGAAGCTAAATCATTGCCATTTGAATCCACAAGTTTAAATGTTACTTCAGAGATTTCAGTTCTGTCAGCACCACCCGTACCTTTTAATGCAATTACTGGTTCAGTCACTTCTACAAATTGTAAAAAGCCAATATTGGCAGGTGATACATTTATAGTGGTACTAGCAGAAACCGTATCGCCACCGGTGATCACGGTAGCCGTAATTATATCCCCACCCACACAAGTAAGCGGACGGTATGTAGAGCGTGCAAAGCCGCCAATGCTGGTTACTGTTTCGTCTATAAGTGCTTGGCCAGAGCCAACACAACCAGATGAAAATTCAACTGTAAGTGGTGTGGTATATAGCTCACCATCTTTTGAGATTTCAATTGAGATAAGTGCTGTTGCACCTGCAGCTAATAGTTCATCGTCTGCAACCGAGCTGCTAATAGCAATTTCAACATCTACAGCAGCAATTTGAAATGCCTTAGTTAAATCGCTATCGAGCACTGACACAGTAATTTCACCGGCGCCTACATCTTGACCAGGAACTATATCTAAAAGTGCGATACCATTTGCATCGGTAATAGCCGTGCCAGTTGAAGGTGTAATTGAGCCAATTGTTGTACTCGCTGTTACTAGGGTCTGCGTAAGAGGAGTTGTCGAATTCTCGTTAGTCACTTCGATATAAAGAATCGCCGTTGAATCACCTGAGATACTAGTTACAAGATCACACTGGCTTGCATCTCTTTGAGATTTAAAGTCTGCTGGACAATTTTCTAGGATTGAAAAACTAATATCTGCAGTACTTTGGTCTGGATTTACAGCATCACCTTTTGTATAAAAACCCAGCGTTTGCTCAACACCTTCGTACTGGGCTGTTATAACGCCTGCACCTTCTACAGTACCCGAAGTTAAGTTAATTGAAGCAACTCCACTCTCATTCGTTAGTGCAGTACCAATACTTGGGATTAAGTTACCTAAAGTTGATGAGAAGTTTACAACTGCCCCTTCAACTTCAACGCCATCTCCGTCAAGAATAGTTGCTTTAACAACTGCGCTATCTGCAGCGCTGATTGTGCTAATTTCTGATAACGTCGTTGAAGAGGTAAGGCTTAAACCAATAGAAAAGTCTAATGATTCACCTTGAATGGGCGCATCCCCTTCAGTTGTAAATGTATAACCTTCAGAGCTATAAACAGTATTTTCATTATCGGTGTAGGTGGCCACAATAGAGCCAGCCCCAGCTTCAGTCCCTGCAAGCAAGCTAATTGTTGCAATGCCTTGTTCGTTTGTTAAAGCTGTACCATTTGTAGGATTTATACTCCCTAAACCAGTAAGTACAAACTCAATTAATTGGTAAGCAGCGGGTTCATTATCAATTAATAGTTCAACCTGCGCGGTAACAGGGTTTAAATAATCAACACTTCGAGTCGTAGCCCCAGATGAATCAACAAGCGTTACACTCAATTGTGGATCTGTTGATTGTGCGCCATCCGACTCAAATGCAAACGTATCGGTGTAACTTTCGCCATCTACTGTATAGGTTGCTGTTACTTCACCAGCTCCTGCATTTTCACCCGCGGTAAGTTCCAGTATCGCTATACCATCTGATTGGGTTAACGCTGTACCTGCTGTAGGGTTTAGTTCACCGATTGAGTCAGCAAGGGTAAAAGTAATACGCTCACCTGATACTGCATCGCCATCTTCATCTTCTAAAGTAGCTCTAAGCTCTAAAGGAGCAGCCGCTGTGACAGTGTTTGACTCAGTGTCACTAGATTGTAAGTAACCTTTTAAAGTTACCGTGTAAGTGGATGTTTCTGTAGTAGAATCGTCATCATCTCCGATGGTGCCGTCTTTTTCGATTGTTCCACCACCACCACAAGCGCAAAGCAAAATGCTAAATAGTGTAATGCTGAGTAGTCGCGTTAAAGGCATGGACCTCTCCCTAGCGTTGTTATTATTTACTAATAGTTGTTTACCTAATATTAACCTATAACTTAGTCTAATATCACAGTTTTTTGTCACTTTTTTATGTAAATAATTCCGCAAAGGCTATTTTTTTCTGTAGTAAATATTTCCTTGCTGGTAGTCTATGGCAAATTTGAAAAAATAGATTAGGGAATATGTCTAAAATACGTTCAATGAGTTTAACTACCCGTATCATGATTGGCATGGCACTGGGTATTGCAGTAGGCTTTTTATTTCAGGCTATATTAGCTGGTGAAGACGATTATCTAATTCCTCTTGGGTTATTCTCTTTGCCAATTAAAGCTTTTTTTGTAGATGGCCTTTTCCATGTTGGCGGACAAATTTTTATTGCCAGCTTAAAAATGTTGGTTGTGCCGCTGGTATTTGTATCGCTTGTATGTGGTACGTGTAGCTTGAGCGATCCTAAAAAATTAGGCCGTTTAGGTGGTAAATCGATTGGCTTATATTTAGTTACAACTGCCGTAGCAATTACCGTAGCTATTTCACTGGCGTTATTATTTAACCCAGGTCAAGGCATTGCACTGCCATCAGATGCAAGCTTTAATGCTAAAGAAGCCCCTACCTTAGCGCGAGTGATTATCGATATGTTCCCTACTAACCCATTCGAAGCAATGGCTAAAGGGAACATGCTGCAAGTTATTGTGTTTGCGCTTTTATTTGGTGTATCAATGGCGCTAAGTGGCAAAGCAGGTAAACGTGTAGCCGCAGTATTTGAAGATTTAAACACGGTTATTTTAAAACTAGTAACGCTACTAATGAACATTGCGCCTTACGGTGTGTTCTTTTTAATGGCTAAACTTTTCACCACTATCGAAATGGGATTAATACTCAGCCTGGCTAAGTACTTCCTTGTTGTAGTGGCGGCGTTATTAATTCACGCGTTTATTAATTACAGTATTATTTTAAAAGTATTAACAGGCCTTAACCCGCTTACCTTTTTAGCTAAAATGAAACATGCGTGTTTATTTGGTTTTAGCACTTCAAGCTCAAGCGCGACTATGCCTATTACACTTGAAACTGCGACCAAAAAACTCGGCGCTAATAACTCGGTTGCCTCTTTTACTATTCCGCTAGGCGCTACCATTAACATGGATGGCACAGCTATTATGCAAGGCGTGGCAACAGTATTTATTGCACAAGTGTTTGCTGTTGATTTAACGATTTCTGATTACTTAATGGTTATTCTAACCGCAACGCTTGCCTCGGTAGGCACCGCGGGTGTGCCTGGTGTGGGTTTAATTATGCTTGCAATGGTACTTAACCAGGTAGGTTTACCTGTAGAAGGGATTGCAATTATTATTGGTGTTGACAGATTACTCGATATGACGCGCACAGCCGTTAATATAACGGGTGACTGTATGGTAACTTGTGTGGTTGCTAAATCAGAAGGTCAATTAGATGAAACAATATTTAACGACCCGAACGCAGCTAAAGACTTAGAAGATTACCACAAATCTACTGAATAATTATTTAAGCCCATAAAAAAACCCTTGCTAAGCAAGGGTTTTTTATTACCTATAATAACGTTTTATGGGTTCATTGCTTTAAAACGCGACATTAAATTAACGCCTGCTTTATTTACAGAGCTACTAAGCCCAATTGCTAACTTATCACTTAATCCTTTCTTAATTTTGTATTTTACTTTGTATATTTGACGCTCAGCTTGTTGCTCTAATAACGCATCATCACTGGTTTTAATTACATCAACTAAGCCCTTTTCAATTGCTTGTGTTGCAAACCAGTGCTCACCCGTTGCCACATTATCAATATTAAGTGTTGGCCGTTGGCTGCTTACAAACTCTTTAAACAAACCATGTGTTTGCTCTATTTCATCACGAAATTTTTCGCGGGCTTTATCTGTATTTTCGCCGAACAAGGTTAACGTACGTTTAAATTCGCCTGCTGTAATTTGCTCAAACTCTACATCGTTTTTCTTTAAAATTTTATTAAAGTTAGGTATTTGTGCAATAACACCAATAGAGCCAACAATAGCAAAAGGAGCCGCTAATATTTCATCGGCCACACAGGCCATCATATAACCGCCACTCGCTGCTACTTTATCAATAGAAACCGAAAGCTTAATACCTGCAGTTTTAAAACGCTGTAATTGCGATGCAGCTAAGCCATAGCCATGCACCACGCCGCCCCCACTTTCTAAGCGAACTAATACTTTATCTTTCTCAGGATTAGCAATGGCAATAATTGCGGTCACTTCTTCGCGTAGGCTTTCAACTTCATGAGCGTCCATACTACCTATAAAATCAATAACATATAGGCGTGGCTTCGGCTCATCATTTGCCACTTTTTTAGACTCGACTTTTTGCGCTTTATGATGCGCCTTTAACTCTTTTTTAGTTAAAGTATTTTCTAAAAAGCTGTGTTTTAAGTCATCTAGTTGCTCAGACAAATCGTCTATTTCTATGGCTCCTTTTTTAGCTTTAGGTTTTACTGCTGAACCCACAATAAGGGTTAAAATAATTGCAATAGCAATAACAAAGGTAACCGTTTTAGCAAAAAACAAACCGTATTCGTATAAAAATTCCAACTGGTCTCTCCATTTATAAATTTAAGCTAATTTATCATGCTTTATAACAAAAAAAAGCCACTAAACAGTGGCTTTTCAAGGTTAATAAGGTTTTTGCTGATTAATCAGTCACAACCTCTGGGTTACTGACTAATAACATACGCCCGCGTGCAGCTAAATAAGTAGCGACTTGGAGCTGCATTTCAGCGTTTGCTGCTGCACTGCCCTCAACTGTTGCCGCTTGGGCATCATCTTGTGCTGGCGTTAAAATTGAGCCATGGTGCCCTTTTGTAAATTTCACCAAATAACTCGCTGGGGTTTCACTTAGTGCTTGTGAAGTGCTTACTGTTTCAAGCCCCATAAATGTTGCTAACGGAATTGTGCCCGATATAGGGTTATTTGCTGCCGCTGGCGGAATTACTTGGTCTGGTTTGTTATCTGCGCCATCGCCTACAACTACATTAGTGTATACAGGTGTACCTAATGCATTTACCGCTGCTGCGTAATTTGTTGGGTCTCCGCTATCAAGTGCTGTTTGCGCTGCAAAAGCAAACTCGGTCATTACCGCTTGGATGTTAGCAAGCTTTGTAGTTTCCCCTGCCGTAGTAAGTGAGGTTACATACGCCTGATAGCCACAAGTTAAAAACGCTTCCATATCTGGTAATAATGTACCACAGTTTGAAATAGCATCCGCTTGTAAAAACTCGTTAAACTCTTGCGACTCTGCTGTACCAGCTTGCGATAATACAGAGCCTTGAATAAATGGCCCAAACGCAGCCGATTCAAGTAAAAAGCTTGCTATACCGCCACCGCCACTGGCAAGTGCTACAGTGTTTACCTTAAATAATGGGTCAACTGTATCTGCAAGCGGAGTATTAGCCTGAGCTATAAATGCAGGTGCAACAATAGATCCTAAAGAATGCCCTACATAGGTTACATCTTGTGCGTTAATTGTCGCATCATTAATAAAGTTTAAACCTAAGCGTAAGCCTAATAAATCTGCTGATGATTGACGCAAGCTATCACGAGCCACTAACAAAGAGTTTAAATTCATGTAACTTAGTACTGAACCTGTTGTTGCATTAAAGTCATCTGTCCCATCAGCGTCAACATCTACACCACGCTCACCATGGCGAGGATGGTCAATCGCCGCTGTGGCAAAACCTTGAATTGACAGTTGTGCAGTTAATGCCAACATGCTTTCTTTGTCGGTTGTTATACCGTGTTGCATAATAACAACTGGCCAGCCAGTTTCTGGCATTTCAATTGGATCAAGACCTTGTGAATCACGAATAAAATTAATAACCGGCAAAATAGGTTTTGTTATTTGCACTGGCACATTCGCCATGCTTTGCACTTTAGGAATAGAGTTATACTTAGTTAAATGGCGCGTAGTGTCTAAACCTAAATCACGCAACTGTCCGTCACTTAACGCAGCACAAAGCCCATCATTATCGCTAATTGGCTCTGCAGGGAAAGCCTCGCCTGCTGCAGCTTTGTAACCTAAAACAGCTACCGCGTTGTCACACATACCTTGCCAATATGTATCATTTAAATCGCTTATTTCAGTGCCTGTTGGGGTGCCTAAATACATAGGTAACATAACGCTACCTTTTAAATATTGCACACCAGAAAACGCATCCGATACGCTAACACCCGCAGCTGCAAATACTTGCTGCACATTTACCATTGCTTGTTCAGGTACACTTACCATTGGTGTTGGCAAAGCATCATTTTGTAAGCTAGCTGCCAGTAAGTTTTTAATTGTGCCAAGCACAGGACCTGCTGATTGAATGGTCATAGCAGCAGAAAATATAATATCATCTTTAGTAATATCACCTGAGCTTACAACCACATTCTCATAGCTATTTACTGCCGCTTGAAGACCAAGCTGAGCATCAGTAATCAATGGCGCTTCTTCACTTACAGAAGCGTAAGTAGAAGAAGGCTGAATAGAACGCCCTTGAGAGTCTTTTAATCCAGTGGTTAATACATTTATGTATGAACTTCCTGGTGTGAAAGGTTTTAATGGGATAATAGCAACTGCATCGCCAGAGGCTTGAGAAATAAAGTCTACGCCATAGGTTAATTCGCCTACCAATTTACACGCTGAACCAGCTGTAACAACAGCACATTCGGCATCAGTTAAGCTTGCGCCCATAACCACTTCAAAAATTCTTACTGTACCAGGCGACGCTGCAGAGGTTTCATCAAGCGATACGCCTGTAGGGAAAGTTAAATCAATTTTGTAAGGCACTTGCGATGACCAGCCATCTAGCGCACCTAGCGCTAATTGCGGATCTGCATAAGCAGTGCGAGGCACAGAGACGTTATCATCGTCTAATTCACCTGGAATATTAATTGTGCCGTCTTGAGTGCCGCTCATTAATAAATCGTTAGGGACAGATAAAACCCCATTCGCAGGGTCAAAGGTCACCGTGGCATTAGGTATTATGGTTGCAGTATCGTTTTTAACATCTTCTAATGTTTCTCCGCCGCCACAACCTGCTAACGCAGCTGTAACCGAGAGTGAGAGTAGCATTTTTTTCATATTGTTGGCTCCGCACATATCTTTATTTTTATAGTGTGTTCGTTCAAAGTAAGTGTGTTTAATCAGTGTAGTAAAGTTAAAACAATGTAATCAGTTTATTAATGAGACATTAGACCAGTTAAACTTAACGTAAAGTTTATAATTCCGCCACCTAAATTTTCAATAAATTCGATTACTTGACGATTTGCTATGTTAAAATCAAAAAAATTTTATAAATTGGTATTTATATGCAAACTTATCAAGCAACTCCAAATGCACTTCAAAATAAAGTAATTTTAATTACAGGTGCCGGCGATGGTATTGGCCGCGTAGCAGCAATTACCTACGCAAAGCATGGCGCGACAGTTATTTTACTTGGTAAAACAACAAATAAGCTCGAATGCGTTTACGATGAGATTGTCAATGCTGGTTACCCTCAGCCTGCTATTGTGCCAATGGACTTAAAAGGCGCGACAAAACAAAACTACCGCGATTTAGCAGCTACAATCGAAAGTCAATTTGGCCGATTAGACGGCTTATTAAATAATGCCGGTATTTTAGGTTCGCTCGGGCCACTTGAGCACTTTTGCTCTTCTACGTTTGAAAACATCATGAAAGTGAATGTTACTGCGCAAGCAATGATCACCAAAGCGCTATTTCCTGTGCTGCGTAAATCAGAAAATGCCTCTATTGTTTTCACTTCATCAAGCGTTGGCCGTAAAGGGCGCGAATTTTGGGGGCCTTATGCAATATCTAAATTTGCAGTTGAAGGCATGATGCAAACATGGGCCTGCGAAGTAGGTAAAACCAATATCCGTGTAAATTGTATAAACCCTGGCGCAACGCGTACCTCTATGCGCGCATCAGCGTATCCAGGGGAGGATCGCGATAAGCTTGCTACCCCAGAAGATTTAATGCCAACGTATTTATATTTAATGAGTGATGACTCGAGCGATGTAAACGGTGAATCTCTCGATGCGCAACAAAAAAAGTAAACTACATTTTTAATTATAAAAAAAGCCGCATACATTGCGGCTTTTTTGTCGGTAATTTTTGGTAATTATACCAATTCGCTTAATTAAATTATCTATTTTAAGGCTAGAAAAACGTGTTGATCGCTTGGCAAAAAATTCGCTATTTAGCTGTGCTAAATGAGCATTTTTTTACCTAGGTAACGACACGTTTAACCCCGCAAAATGATTAAGTATTATTGCGGGTTAGTATTACTTACGCTTAGTTTGCTTAACACGTTGGTTATGCTTTTTAACCGCTTTACGAATTTGGTTAATTTTAGCACGCTTGTCTTTGCGTTTTTCAGGCATAACCGACAGTTTAGTTTGTGTTTCGCGACCTAATTTAACGGTTTTGCGTAAATAGTTAACGGTTTCTAAATCAAGTTCAGCCCAACCACCTTGAGGAAGGCGCTTATCTAGCTCTAATTTTCCGTAACGAATACGAATAAGGCGCGATACTTCTACATCCTGAGATTGCCATAAGCGGCGAACTTCGCGGTTACGTCCTTCGTTTAGCGTTACATTGTACCAACGGTTAATGCCTTCACCACCCAAAGATTTAACCGTTAAAAATTTAGCAGGACCATCTTCAAGCTCTACGCCACGCGTTAGGTTTTTAATGGTTTCATTGGTCACTTCACCAAATACACGGGCTGAATATTCACGCTCAACTTCATAACTTGGGTGCATTAAGCGGTTAGCTAACTCACCATCGTTGGTAAATAACATTAAACCTGCCGTGTTAATATCTAGACGACCAACAGCAATCCAACGCTCACCGTCTATGCGTGGTAAACGGTCAAAAACAGTACGACGTCCTTCTGGGTCTTTACGTGTACTTAACTCCCCTTCTGGCTTGTTGTACATAATTACACGACAAATACGGTCGGCTTTTTCTTCAATTTTTACGCTGTGGCCATCAACACGTATTAAGTCTGTTTCCTCAACACGGTCACCTAATTTAGCCACTTTACCATTAACACTAACGCGGTTTGCATCAATGTATTTTTCCATTTCACGTCGTGAGCCTACCCCTGCACGGGCTAGGACTTTTTGTAACTTTTCACCTTGAATACTCATTCGGATGGTTCTCTCACAGAAGGATCACTTAATAACTGGTTTATTTTACTTTCCTGTTGCGCTGGCAATGCAGGGAGTTCATCTAAACCGGTTAACGAAAAATAATCTAAAAATAATTTTGTTGTTGCATAAAGCGCTGGTTTACCAGGTACTTCTTTATGCCCTACTACTTTAACCCACTCTCGCTCAAGGAGGGTTTTAATAATTGCTGATCCGGTTGTTACACCTCGTACTTGCTCTATTTCACCACGCGTTATTGGTTGCCTGTAGGCAATTAACGACAATGTTTCAAGTAGTGCGCGAGAGTACTTAGGTGCCCGTTCTTGCCATAAATTACTAAGCCAAGGGCTTAAACTACTACACGCTTGAAAGCGATAGCCACTGCCTACTTCAACTAGCTTAATGCCACGTGTTTGATAGTGGGTATGTATAGCGTCTATTGCAGTGTTAATTCGTGACATAGAAATAGCTAAATCAGCCAATACAGTATCTTTTAAGTGGCGTTTGCTAACAGGTTTGTCTGCGACAAATATAGCCGCTTCAATGATCTCAATTAATTGTTCATCACTAATTCGACGACCCGTCATAATATCTTGCTTTGCCCTTTAAAATACGTAGCCATCTATTATGACAGAACATCGCAAAAGGGGGAAAACATATCTGCTTTTAAAACAAATTAAATGCACAAAAAAGCCAGCAATTAATGCTGGCTCTTATGTGTAGCGTATTTAGCTAATATTAGCTGTTTTTATAATGCTTTAGTGCATCATCTTCAGCAACGGCTTTACCGTATTTGCTAATGTAGCCTTTAAACTCACCTTTACTGATGCGTTTATCATTGTTGCCATCCATGTAACCAAAATGGTTTGAAATATCATCATCGTCAGCCTCTTCTACTGAGATGTAACCATTTTTGTCGTTATCTAAACTTCTAAAATCATTTTCGATTTTATCAAATTTAGCTATTTTAGCTTTAAATGCCGACTCACTTACTTCGCTGTCAGTCGCTACCTTACCGGTATTTAACTGCATGTAAGTGTTAAATTCTTTACGACTGATCTCGTTATCCATATTGGTATCAATATTTGAAAAGTGGCCCCAGATGCTATCGTCATCTGCTTCTACTTTTGAAATATAACCATCACTGTCGTTATCTAAACTTGCAAAATCGCTATCGATTTTTTCAAGGCCTTGGTTTGAGGCACAAGCGGCTAAACTTAACGAAGCTAAAATAGTTGTTGCGAGTGTTAACTTTTTCATAAGACGTATCCTTGTAGTTAGTAAATGTCACTTTAACTAATACAAGTCCAATGCCAAAGTGCACAAGCCGCCAACAATCAATAAGTTACGTGTATTTAGCTTATTTTATATACATTAATCAATTACTTAGCTTTGCAATGATTGCTGCATACCTTGTAATTTTTGCAAAAAAATACCCAGTACAAACTGGGCATTATTTTAATCTACATGTTACCGCGCAATTAGATTGCTGCGTTTTGGTAACGCTTTACAAATTCAGTTACGTTTTGTCCGTTACACTTTAATGAGTTTAAGTTACCAATTTTTTGGCGAACAGGCGCAAGGCCTTGCTTTAACGCTGTGATACATAACTGTGTTTCTTGGTGTGCATCTTTTGCAAACACTTCAACTTTTGATTCAGCAGCTTGGTTAGACGTTACTTTTTTAGCAATGTCGCGAATATCTTGACCATTACATAAAACACTTTTAGAAAAACGCGATAGGTATACACCGTGTTGTGCTGCTTCTTTACGCGCTGCGCTAAAGCCTTCATTTGCACTTAATACACATAATTTAGATTCAAGTTTATTATCTTGGCTAAAGTAAGTGTTGCTTTTTGCTGATACAGACGCAGAGGCTAATAAAGCAGTAGCTAAAAGTAATTGTGTTTTCATGAGAGAGATCCTATTTGAACGACTAAACAAGTAATTTTTGCGCATTATATATTCAATAATTACGAGATCAATTGAATTTTTTATTTATTTAAATAATTAATAAAGCATTTACAATGTTTAAACTTTACGCACCAATTGATCAACATTTGCGCAGCTATTTTCTCATTTCGATCATGTTATGTAGGCTTATTTACTGATACAATTTAGTTATAAAAACAGAGTCTAATTAAAGGTAAATTTTATGAAGGTTATTTCTTTCAATATCAATGGTCTGCGAGCTCGCTTACACCAGTTACAAGCAATTATAGATAAACACCAGCCAGACATTATTGGTTTGCAAGAAATTAAAGTTCATGATGAGGCGTTCCCTCTCGAGGACGTACAAAAAATGGGTTACCACGTTTATTTTCATGGTCAAAAAGCGCACTACGGTGTGGCAATGTTATGCAAAAATGAGCCTAAATCGGTCTTAAAAGGTTTTGCCAGCGACACTGAAGAAGCACAAAAACGCATGATAAGTGTGACAGTTGAGCAAGAAAATGGCCGCGACCTAACAGTAATGAATGGTTATTTCCCACAAGGCGATAATATAAATCACGAAATAAAATTCCCTTATAAGCGCCAGTTTTACAAAGATTTAATGACCCATTTAGAAACAAACCACACGCCCGATGAAGATGTTATAGTTATGGGCGATATCAATATTTCGCCCACCGACTTAGATATTGGTATTGGTGAAGTAAACGCTAAACGCTGGCTTAAAACAGGTAAGTGCTCGTTTCAACCAGAGGAGCGCGAATGGCTTGCTAAATTATTAAATTGGGGCTTTAAAGATACCTTCAGAGAGCAAAACCCTGAAACAAGCGACAAATACTCGTGGTTTGATTATCGCTCTAAAGGGTTTGTAGATAATCGTGGCCTACGCATTGATGTTGTACTTGCTACCCATGCCCTTGCCGAGCGATGTATTGATACCGGCATAGATTACGAATTACGCGGCATAGAAAAGCCCTCTGACCATGCGCCAATTTGGTCAACCTTTAAATAATTGCTATGTTAACGCTTAAAATGCAAGGGCTACTTTGGGCCCTTGTTTTAATTATTACCTTTATAAGCGTAGAAAAAAATACCTATAAAGCACTTTATAAAACGCCTGCACGGCAAATAGGGGTACTTGCGTGTGCGTTAGTGTTTGCCATGTTATGGCAAATTAAAGCGGGTATTTTAAGCGGTCTTGATTTACACATTTTAGGTGTAACTGCCGCAACGCTAATTTTAGGGTGGCGCCTTGCTATTTTAAGTAGCCTACTGGCCAGTGCCCTATTGGCAGCTTTTGCAAGCATTGATCTTAATCTTTTGCCCATGCAAATACTGTTTGGTGCATTTATTCCTACATTATTAAGCTACCTTGGCTTTATAATGAGTTATCAGTATTTACCGCGTCACTTTTTTGTTTATATTTTTGTGTGCTCTTTTATATTGGCAGGCTTTATTGCATGTCTAAAAATAAGCTTAGGGGCTTTGTTTTATTTGCTTATAGGGCAATATAATTGGCAGGAATTGGCAGATAATTACGTATACTTAAGTGCTATCATTTGGTTTCCTGAGGCAATGCTCAACGGTATGGCCATTACGCTTTTGATCACTTATCGGCCACACTGGGTCAAAACTTTTTATGATAAGGACTACCTAGACTCATGAGTCTGCAATACCAATGCCCTTTATGTAACCACGCACTTTTAAAACATAATTCATCACTTCGATGTGACAATAATCACACCTTCGACTTTGCCAAAGAAGGCTATGTAAATTTACTACCGGTGCAACACAAAAACTCAAAGCAACCGGGTGATTCGCTCGAAATGGTACAAGCAAGGCGTTCTTTTTTAGAGCAAGGCTTTTACGCATTTTTACAGCGCGCATTAAGTAATATAATTAGTGAGCGCAAACCAAACGTGCTAATAGATTTAGGCTGCGGCGAAGGATTTTATACTCATGCCATTGCCGATAAAATAGAGGCGCAGGTATACGGCGTCGATATTTCTAAATCAGCCGTAAAATATGCAGCAAAGCGATACCCACAATGTCATTTTAGCGTTGCATCAATTAGCCAGGCGCCTTTTAAGTCAGGCACTGCTGACGTATTGCTGAGTGTTTTTGCGCCTTTGTTTGAGCAAGAGCTGGCGCGTTTAGCAGCGCCAAATGCCACATTAGTAGTTGCAAGCCCAGGGCCGTGGCATTTAAAAGAGCTGAAAGAATATATTTATGCAGATGTAGCAAAACACACTGAAATTGACACGCCAAGCGGCTTTATAAAAGCAGATCAAAAGCTCATTACAGAGCAGGTTACGCTTAATTTTTCAGATATTAAAAATTTAATAATGATGACACCATTTGCGTGGAAATTTAGACCTGAACATTGGCAAACTCTTGAAGAAAAAGGCGCCCAAAGCGTCACCCTATCGTTTTACATTACCGAGTTTAGTAAAGCCGATTGATGTTTTAATAACGAGTGTTAGTGAGGAAGTTACTGCCCGGCTATATTGAGTAAGCTCATATGCCAGGAGGAGTGTCAAAAATAAATGGAGCAAAGCGTGCGCTCTGCTCATACACTTACAGATAAACGCGCTCTAAAATTGCTCTTTAGTAAACGCTTTATCCATTTTATCAAACATGTCTTTTAATAAGTGTGCAAGCTCCATATAACGGGGCTTGTTTTCGCTTATTTGGGCTTGATAGCCATTTGCCACCATTTTGGTGTATAACTCGTTGTACCATTTTTGCATGCTCGGTTCTAATGGTGTTTCGGCTCGCTTACCTAACCAAAACAAGCCTTGCAACGGCAACGACAAAAAAAACAATGCACTGGCAATCGCTTGCGGTAAAAAATCGGGGCCTAAATAGTTAAGCTGAAAAAATAACGTTAGCATGGCTAATATTGGCATTACAGTAATTGCCAGCTCGGTTGCCTTAATTACTTTAAATTCGTTAAACAACGGTGCTAACTCTTTACGCATAGGCCACTTTTTAGCATATAACCTACCCGTTTGTAATTGTGACATCACACTTTTTTGCATCATGACTCCTCACATCTAAACTTTTAAACCCGTAGCGCCTGCTTGCCACTGCCTGTAAGTGTAACACAAATAAATAGCTTCACACTTTAGCAGTAAAAGTTATTGTTTTTGTATATATAAGCAACTAAACACTAAACTAAATTTATTAACTGGGTTAAAATACTCATCTTATAAATTAGACTTTAGTCGCTTTTTTATCACCTATATGGTGGCTAAGTTTACCTTTAATTTGCACCTTAAGTGTATTGTTCATATCTTAACGTACACTTACTAAATTTATTGTTTATGGAAACTGTATCTATGCCAACTACGCCCTCTAAATCACAACACGTTTTAGTATTAAACTGTGGTAGTTCGAGTTTAAAATTTGCCATTATTGATGCTGATAACGGGCATGAAATTATTTCGGGCTTAGCTGAACGCCTAGGTTCAGAAAATCCATCTATTAAATATAAATACCAAGGTGATAAAACCGTTATCAGCTTAGCTGCTAATCAAGCGCATGGTGAAGCCATTAATACGCTTGTGAGCCTAATTAAAGATCACCATTTAGATGAGCATTTAATTGCCGTAGGCCATCGTGTTGTTCACGGTGGTGAGCACTTTACTCAATCTGCATTAGTAGATGAAAAAGTCATTGCGGGTATTTCAGATGCTTCAAGCCTTGCCCCTTTACATGGCCATGCAAACTTACTGGGTATTTCATCAGCGCAGGCTTCGTTTGCTGGTTTGCCACAGGTTGCTGTTTTTGACACTGCATTTCATCAAACCATGGATAAAGTAGCCTACTTATATGCACTCCCTTACAAGCTATACACAGAGCACGGTGTTCGCCGTTACGGTATGCACGGCACTAGCCACTATTATGTAGCAGGCCAAACCGCTAAATTAATTAATAAGCCTGTTGAGCAAAGCAATTTTATTAGTGCGCATTTAGGTAATGGTTGTTCTGTGTGTGCAATTAAAGGCGGTAAAAGTGTAGATACTAGCATGGGCTTAACCCCGCTTGCTGGGTTAGTAATGGGCACCCGCAGTGGTGATATCGACCCTGGTTTATTTAACTTTTTAACAACACAACTTAATTATGATGCAAAACAAATCGACAACTTACTTAATAAAGAAAGTGGTTTGTTAGGTATTAGTGAACTGTCTAACGACTGCAGAACCATAGAAGAAGCTGCTGTAGCTGGCCATGAAAAAGCCGCCCTTGCACTTGACATTTTTTGCTACCGCCTTGCTAAACAAATTGCCGCCTACATGGTGCCATTACAGCAGTTAGATGCGCTTATTTTTACCGGTGGTATAGGCGAAAACTCAGATATTATCCGCGAAAAAGTAATTACACAACTAACGTTTTTAGGCTTAGATTGCGATAAACAAGCCAACTTAGATGCGCGATTTGGTAATGAAGGCATTATTAGCTCTGACAACGCGACCACTAAAGCGGTTGTAATGCCAACTAATGAAGAATGGGTAATTGCCCTTGATGCCGCTAACATTGTGAAGGAGCTTTAATTATGGCACGTCGTATTATGTTAATTCCGGTTTCTACGGGTGTTGGTTTAACATCTGTTTCTGTCGGGTTAGTGCGTGCGCTTGAGCAAAAAACCGTGAAAGTTAACTTTTTCAAGCCAATTGCCCAGCCACGTACGGGTGAAACAGGCCCTGAAAAATCAACTCAAATTATTATGCAAGGCTCATCAATTACCCCACCAACTCCCTTTGCATTAAGCTATGCAGAGCAAATGATTGGCGATGGTAAAGGCGATGATTTACTTGAAGAAATAGTAGAGCGCTTTGAAAGTAAAATTAACGATGACGAAGTGGCTATTATTGAAGGTATGGTGCCTACTCGCCGCCAACCTTATGCCGGGCGTGTAAACCGCGAAATAGCCCAAACTCTGGGTGCCGATATTGTATTTGTATTAACCCCTGGTAATTACACCATTACGCAAATTGAAGACCGTTTAGAAATTGCTGCTGGGTATTATGGTGGCATTGATCACCCGCGTGTTTTAGGCTGTATTTTTAACAAAGTGAATGCCCCGCTTGATGAAGAAGGCCGCGCCCGCGCTGATTTGGTCGATTCATACAAAGCAGAAGAGCTTGATAACGAATTAAACCGTTTAGCTTCTTTACCTATTTTTAGAAAAAACCCATTTATGCTGTTAGGCGCCATCCCGTGGGACTTTGATTTAGTTGCGCCGCGCGTTAAAGATTTAAGCGCGTATTTAAAAGCCACCATAATTAACGAAGGCGACATGCTACACCGTCGCTTACGCCGTATTACGTTTTGTGCGCGTACCGTATCAAACATTTTGAACCACTTTACACCGGGCGCATTATTAGTCACCCCAGGCGATCGTTCAGATATTTTAGTCGCTGCGTGTTTGTCGGCCATGAACGGCACTAAAATTGGTGCTATTTTACTTACCGGTGGTTTTGAACCAGAGCCGCGTATAATGGCGCTGTGTGAACAAGCAATGCAAACAGGCTTGCCTATTTTAGCCACAGAGGCCGATACTTGGCGTACATCATTACTACTGCATAATTTTAATATGGAAGTACCAAGCGATGATGACCAACGTATTGAAAAAGTAAAAGATCACAACGCAGAATATATCGATTCTGATTGGCTTGATACGCTTGCAAAAAATGTTGGCAAAACACGTAAGCTCTCACCTCCTGCGTTTCGTTATTTACTTACAGATAAAGCCCGTAAAGCGGCTAAAACAGTGGTACTTCCTGAAGGAAATGAGCCGCGTACTATTAAAGCCGCGGCTATTTGTGGACAACGTGGTATTGCAAAAACAGTATTACTTGGCGATCGCGATGAAATAATGCGTATTGCCGAGCAACAAGGTATTGAGCTTAACGAACATGTAAGTATTGTTGAGCCAAAATCGGTGATTAACGACTATGTTGCACCTATGGTCGAAATTCGTAAAAGTAAAGGCTTAACAGAAGTCGTAGCACAAGAGCAATTACAAGATAATGTTGTACTGGGCACTATGATGCTTGAGCAAGGTAAAGTCGATGGCTTAGTATCTGGCGCTGTTAACACAACAGCTAATACAATTCGCCCACCGCTGCAGTTAATTAAAACCGCACCAGGGTCATCACTTGTATCGTCTGTGTTTTTTATGCTGCTGCCCGACCAAGTACTGGTATACGGCGATTGTGCAATTAACCCCGACCCTAATGCAGAACAATTAGCAGATATCGCTATTCAGTCAGCCGATTCTGCAGCCGCGTTTGGCATAGAGCCACGTGTTGCCATGATAAGCTACAGCACAGGTACTTCTGGCTCTGGCGCCGATGTTGAAAAAGTGCGTGAAGCCACGCAAATTGCTCAACAAAAACGTCCAGATTTAATTATTGATGGGCCATTGCAATACGACGCTGCGATTATGGAAAATGTTGCTCTTAAAAAAGCACCAAATAGCCCAGTAGCCGGTAAAGCTACGGTATTTATTTTCCCAGACCTTAATACCGGTAACACTACCTACAAAGCCGTACAGCGTAGTGCCGATTTAATCAGCATAGGGCCTATGCTACAAGGTATGCGAAAGCCCGTTAACGATTTAAGCCGTGGCGCATTAGTCGATGACATAGTGTACACCATTGCACTTACGGCTATTCAAGCAGCTCAAGTTGAAGCGCTCGAAAACGCCTAAATCAAACTAGTGCTTTTTATAGCCTAGCTAATATTTATTTATTAATTAGTTAGTTAGGCTATTTATACCTACCAATTCCCATACTTATCCACAGAAATTGTGGGTAAGTTTTAAATCCTTATTACCCACAGCCACACAGCCTTTATTTTAGTGGCTGTTACACCTTTAATTTAAAGCCAATAATCTATACTATTAACTGACTCTATACGCTGTTTGCAGGTTATTAATGTCAAAACAAACATTACAATTACACAGCACGCTGTTGTCAATTCATAGTCTAGAAGTGGATGCGGACATTCCTGTAGCGCTATTAAAATTACCCCTATTTTTTATTTCTAAAACTCACGATGAGCTTTCTATTGTTTGCCCTAGTCATTTTGCTATTGAGTGTTTAGATACAGAGCCTGATTGGCAAGCACTTGAAGTGGTTGGCCCGTTGGGGTTTTCTTTAACGGGGATTATGGCCAATATATCTGGCGTGCTTGCAAAGGCTAATATTTCTATTTTTTCCATCTCAACCTACGACACAGATTATATTTTGGTAAAAAAACACACTGCGCAGCAAGCCATCACTGCACTTAAAAACGATGGCTACAATTTAGTAGTAGATCAATAAATGAGAGCAGCCTCTATCGAGTTTTTAGCGCAAAATAAGCTCCCCGCCAGCGCATTAAAAATTACCAGCCCCTTTAGCGGCAAAGTCATTGATTTAAACCAACACCCTGAGCCCTTTTTTAAATTTTCTACCCTTGGGCCAACTATGTTGGTTGCACTAAGTAATCATAAAATTTTAGCGCCCTTTGATGGCACTTTAGTGCAGGTTAAAAATGCAGGATGTGAATTTATTCTCCAAGCAAATAACGGTTTAAAGGTTCTCATTAACTTGTCACTACCGGCGCAGCAGCCTATTACACACACACATATTGCACAGCTAAATGGCAGCAAAATAAGTAAAGGGCAGCGCTTAGCTTACTTTGATTTACGCGAACTTAAATCGCCCTTACTAGCCAGCTTGGTGCTATTAAATGGCCATAACTTAGGCACTTTTCATTATTCACACACGCAAGTAAATGCGGGTGTAGACCCCCTTTTAACTATTATTAAGAAGAACTAAACCTATGATCACTCTTTACGGCATTAGTAATTGCGACACCATTAAAAAAGCCAAAAAATACCTCGCCGACAACAACATAGATTTTACCTTTCACGATTACCGAAAAGACGGTGTAAACGAGCAGCTTGTAAGCGAATTTGCTGAGCATATTGACTGGGAGCAATTAGTTAATAAGCGTGGCACAACCTATCGTGCACTCTGTGATGAGCAAAAGCAAAACCTAAGCAAAGACACTGCTATAACATTACTTGTAGAGCAACCAGCTATGATCAAGCGCCCAGTGCTTGTTAATGACAACAGCTACCACTTAGGCTTTAAAGCTGCGCAATACGATGAGATATTTAAATAATGACACATGAAGTAATTGCACTTGCACAAGCGCTTATTCAGCGCGAGTCGGTAACCCCTGAAGATGCGGGTTGCCAATCAATGATGAACGAGCGTTTAAAAGCCCTAGGCTTTAATATTGAGTCGTTATTTTTTACCGATACACTCAATACATGGGCCCGAAAAGGAAACCAGTCGCCACACTTTTGTTTTGCTGGTCATACCGATGTAGTCCCTACAGGACCTGCACAAAACTGGCAGCACCCGCCATTTTCAGGCTTAATTGAAGATGGTTTGCTGCATGGCCGAGGCGCAGCTGATATGAAGGGCTCTCTGGCGGCAATGCTTGTTGCTACTGAGCGCTTTGTGGCTAAAAACCCTGATCATAAAGGCTCTATCTCATTTTTAATTACCTCCGATGAAGAAGGCCCCTTTATCAACGGCACAACCAAAGTAATAGACACGCTTGAAGCACGTGGTGAAAAAATTGATATGTGCTTAGTGGGTGAGCCTTCATCGCGAGATGTACTCGGTGATGTAGTAAAAAATGGCCGTCGTGGCTCCCTTACTGGCTTTTTAAAAGTAAAAGGTGTGCAAGGCCATGTAGCCTACCCCCACTTAGCACAAAACCCAATTCATTTGGCTGCCCCCGCCATTACTGAACTTAGCCAAACCGTGTGGGACAACGGCAATGAATTTTTCCCTGCAACCAGCTTCCAGGTATCAAATATAAATGGTGGCACGGGGGCCGGGAATGTCATACCGGGCGAGCTTGAGGTGCAATTTAATTTTAGATTTAGTACCGAAGTAACTCATCAGCAATTACAAGAACGGGTTAATGCTATTTTACAAACGCATGACTTAAACTACGAATTAAGCTGGATAGTAAACGGCTTGCCGTTTATAACCGAGCATGGCCCATTAGTTGATGCCACCGTAAATGCGATTAAATCTGTCACGGGCTTAACCACTAACCTCGAAACCACCGGGGGTACATCAGATGGGCGCTTTATAGCGCAAACAGGCGCAAAAGTGATTGAACTAGGCCCGAACAACGCCACTATTCATAAAGTAGATGAATGTGTAAGCACCGATGATTTAATCGCTTTAGCTGATATTTACGAGCAAATTTTAGAGCAACTGTTAACCTAATGGCACTCGATACCAATACATTAGCAATGTGTATCACTGGGCAAAGTGATACACATCTCACTGAGATTCAATCGCATCGGTTACATACTGATATTATTGATGACTTTTTAGCCCTGCAAAATGGCGCTAAAAACGCTGGTTTTGAGCTGACTATTGCCTCAAGTTTTCGCGATTTTAATCGCCAAGCCATGATTTGGAATAACAAGTTTTTAGGTATACGCCCTGTTTTTAATAAACAGCAACAGATAGTGGATTTAAGCCAACTAAATGAGCTGGAAAAATGCACGGCTATTATGCTCTACTCTGCCTTGCCAGGTGCTAGTCGGCATCATTTAGGTACCGACCTTGATGTGTATGATACCGCTGCAATTAACGATGACTATAAGCTGCAACTTATCCCTGATGAATATCAACATGGGGGACCATTTGCGCCACTCAGCCAGTGGCTTGATAAAAATCTAGCTAAATATGGTTTTTATCGCCCCTACAAACAGGATCTAGGCGGCGTAGCACCTGAACTTTGGCATATTAGCCATATTAAGCAATCTCAGCGGTTAGTAAACACATTAAGCGAAGCGATGCTTTACGAATGTATAAGCAATAGCGATTTAGAGGGTAAGTCAGCCATTTTAGATAATTTACCCGCGCTATATAAACGTTTTATAACAAATGTAAGCCCGCCTTAATAGTGGGCTTTTAGTCATTTAAAAAGCCATCAGTACTGATAAAACGTGGCAACTTTTATTGGCATTACCGCGCTGTATGCTTATTTAATATAAACACCAATACCGAGCCAAGTATTAGTGAGCTTGCAATAATAAACTCCACTGTTACCTGCTCAGATAAAAACAACATACCTGCAATAGCAGCTAGTACAGGCACACATAACTGTACAACCGCCGCTTGCGTGCTTTTTAGTAGCGGCATGGCCACATACCAAATACTGTAACCAATGCCTGATGCAATTGCGCCCGAGGCGCACGCTAGTAACACCCCTTGCATACTTACTGTTTTTAAATAGCCTATTGCTACAAGTAATAAAACAGGAATAGCCACTAAGCTTCTTATAAAGTTAAAGGCGGTGGTCCGCAGCGGCGATACACATGCTTTACCACGTATACTGTAAACGCCCCATGCAACACCACTTAACGCCATAAGCGATGCCCCTAACAAAGAAGGCACAGCAGCAGAGGGCAACATTAAATACACAAATCCAGCTAACGCGACAAAAAAAGCCCCCCACTGCAATTTACTCAGCTGCTCTTTTTTATATATGCCCCAACCAATCATGGTAAGTTGCACCGCCGAAAATAAAATAAGCGCACCGGTGCCTGTATCTAGCTCTATATAAGCAATAGAAAAACAAAGTGCATATACCAATAAACTAATACTGCTTCGCCAACTTCCGGTATCACTTAAAATAGCATTATTAAGCGCGCCCTTACGCTTAAGGTTATACGTATATACAGCCATAATTAAGCCTAAACACACGGCACCACTTACGAGCCTGATAATTGTAAAATTCCACGCATCAATATAACCTTGCGCTAACGCCATACGGCAAAGTAAAGAATTTGCCGCAAAGGCTATTAATGCAACGAGGGTGTATAAAGTGGCTTTCAAAATCGCTCCTTAACTAAAACCTTATAATGAGATGCTTTAAATTGGCTTGCACAGTCAGCTCTGTATTTAAACAGCTGAGCCATTTAAATGTAAAGCGGCATTGTTGTAATTACTCTAATCTTATTCGCAGCATTATAACTTTATATACTGCTAAATTGCTGGAATTACGCGTCTACCCTCTGGTATTCACAAGCTATTCATGATGATTTGCCTACCTTAAATACACGTAATTTAACTAACGCGCGCTGACCTTAGGGAGAATAACTTTCAATCTTCACAGTCTATATGCCCTAAAGTAGGCTACGCTTTTTTACACTATTTCACACAAATCCAAAACCAGAGTATGTTAATCTTTAAAACCTAACTATATAGGAGTGCTCAGTGCGCCAAAGTATAATTTTAAGTGTTTGTTTTATATTAAGTGGATGCAGCACCATAGGCTTTAATGATTTATTTAACGACTATGCAAGCCAAATGACGTCTGTAAGAAACGCAATTAAAAATAACAATATTGAACAGGCTCAATCACTTATTGCCAACAATAGTAAGTTACACAGTAGCTATTTACTTAACCAATTAGAGCAAGCCCGTTTAAAAGACCTTGCTAACGAGCAAAGTCTTTCACAGCAACAATTTGAAAACGTATACGCCCAGGTACAAACAAAACAAGAAGCAGCAAAAATTCAATTAAGTGCAGGGCTTGAACAAAGTAACGCCTTATTTACTAACGACTCTGCCATTACCTATGTACCACCGGCATATGAAATGAGCATGCTACATAGCTACAAAGCACTTAATTATGTATACAACAGTGATTTAGAAGGCGCCTTGGTTGAAATACGTCGCGCTAACAAAGTACAAGTCGATGCGCTTGCAGATAATCAAACACAAATAAACGACACAATAGAGCAAGCACAACAGCATTACCCAAGTATGAGTAATGTGACACGCGGTATTAAAAATGGTTTTCAAAATGCCTTTACGTTTTATTTATCTGCACTGTTGTACCAAAGTGATAAACAATACGATGATGCCTACATTGATTATAAAAAAGCATTAGAGATTCAACCTGATAATCACTACTTACAGCAAGATGTAATGCGATTAGCTAAAAAGCAAGGTTTTAACCAAGATTTAGAAGAGTTTGAGCGTCGCTTTAGCCCATTAAAGCCCCTTCGTGCTAATCACGGTGAAGTGGTTATATTGGTTGAACAAGGCTTAGTGCCTAAACAAGATGAATTTAAATTACGCTTGCCTATTTATACCTCAGGTGGCGATGCGCGTTTTTACAGTTTAGCAATGCCGGTTTATAAAGATAATGCGTTTATAGCTAACATTAATGGCGTAAATATAGGTTCGCAAAATTTAGAGCTAAACCCGTTAGTGCATATAGAAGCATTAGCGGCTAAAACATTAGAGCAACAAATACCGGCTCGCGTATCTAGGCAAGTATTACGCTTGGTAGCCAAAGAAAAAGTGCGCGCAGAGCTTGCACGTAGCACAGGCGATGTAGGCAATATTATTGCTAATATTTATAATTTGGCGTCTGAACAGGCTGATACACGCAGTTGGCTTACTTTACCTAATCAAATAAGCATGGCACGTAGCAGTTTAAATGCAGGGTCGCATACACTTTTAATAGGCAACCATGCGCCTATTAATTTTACCGTTAGTAAGCAAGGGTTAACCTTAATTTACCTAACCTCTATTAATAACTATTTTAACTACCATGTGGTTCAACTCTAGGAGTCATCATGAAATATACTTTGCCATTAGTGGCTGCATTAATGCTTGGGGCATGTGCAAGCCAACCTGATACATCAGGCATTTCGGTTGAGCAAAGCAAAAATACATTTAACGAGCAGTTACATGTTGATAATCCTGCTCTAGGTGAAAAGCTTGCCATTACCGATGTTAAAACACGCCAAACAAACCAGTTAACCGACGTGGTAGTAACACTAAGCAGCCAATATAAAAAGTCGCAATATTTACAGTATCAGTTTAATTGGTACGACAAAGACGGGTTTGTAATTAAAGGAAACCACTCACCTTGGCAAGCCTTAACACTGTTTGGTTTTTCTAAAACACAATTACCCGGCTTAGCGCCAACACCGGATGCGGTTACATTTTCGCTCGCTGTAAGAGAAGTGTCTACCGACGCACAAGAATTTAAAGAATAAGGGTTATAAAGATGATCACTACACAATTTAAAACGTTATCGAGTTATGCAGTTATTGGCCTCAGCGCACTCATTTTAAGCGGTTGTGCCAATAAAGCCGTAGTTAGTTATGGCGACGCGCAAGCAGTAGAAACCACCGATATAAACTTTGGCTCTACCGATTTACAAAAAGTAGCCAGCCAAATGACCGACTCACTACTTAGCTCGCCGGTTATTGGCACAATGACCCAAAACAAACGCCCTGTGGTATTTGTTGAGCGCATTAAAAATAAAACCAGTGAACACATAGACACTGAATCTATTACCGACTCAATCTCTACGCAACTATTGCGCAGCGGTAAGTTTCGTTTTGTTGACATGACCCGTGTTGAATCAGTACGTGAGCAGCTTAACTTTCAAAACGAAGATGCCCTTGTAAACCCTGCCACCGCAGTTGCCTTTGGTAAACAAATTGGTGCGCAATACATGTTGTACGGCAACTTATCGAGCATTGTTAAATCAAATGCTGATAAATCAGATGTGTATTACAAATTTACAATGCGCTTGATGGATATGCAAAGCGGCCTAGTAGAGTGGGCAGACGAAACTGAAATTCGTAAAACGAAAGAAAAATCGACATTTGGTTGGTAATAATACCAATTCGCTTAATTAACTGATCTATTTTGAGGCGGAATAAACGCGTTGATAGCTAGGAAAAATTGCTATTTATTTGTTTTAAATGATAATTTTTAACGCCGGTAGTGACACGTTTAGCCCAAAAATATTTAAGTATTTTTGCGCATTGGTATACATTTCCACGCAAAGGCAAAAATATTGCCTTTGCGTAACACCAATAGGAGACACCTATGAAAGCCTTAACTATAGCAATGTGTGCATTGCTTACACTCAGTGCACCAAGTTTTGCTAACTATGAGCGAAACAAAGCCGTGCCTGTACAACAGGTTTTATTTGGCGATGTAAAATCTGTACGTAAAATTACCGAACAAGAGCTTGTGCAAGACAAAAACAATGGCTGGAAAACCTTTGGCGGCGCTCTACTCGGGGGGGTTGTCGGTAATCAATTTGGTGGTGGGAGCGGTCGTACCGTCGCTACTATTTTAGGCTCAGTCATTGGCGGAAGCGTGGCGCATAATAATCAGCAAAAAAGCTATTATAAGCAAACACACCTAGTAGAGTTATTGATTCAGGTAGAAAACGGCGATCAATACATGGTGGTACAAGACCAAGACCAGTCAATGCGCTTTAGTAAAGGTGATAACGTACGGTTGGTCTATTTAAGTGATAATACCGTAAGAGTTGACCGCGCGTACTAACAGCCCGTATCAGCAGTATCGCGTAAATAAAAAACGAGCTATTTAAGCTCGTTTTTTATTTTACAGCGCATTAGTTGGAATTAACTAAACTTGGCGATAGTCTTTAAAAAAGCGCTGCATTTTAAGCATCGCACTCGATAAATCGTCTTTGTTAGGTAAAAACACTAACCTAAAGTGATCAGGCTCTGGCCAATTAAATGCACGCCCATGCACTAATAATATTTTTTCTGCTTTTAGTAAATCAAACATCATTTTTTCATCATCAGTGACATTAAAATGAGCCGTATCTACCTTAGCAAACGCGTAAAGCGCCCCCTTTGGCTTTTTACAGCTTATCCCTTCAATAGCATTAAGCCCACGCCAAGCAATATCGCGCTGAACATATAATCGCCCGCCTGGGTCGATTAAGCTATCTATTGATTGCACGCCCCCTAGCGCTTGTTGTATCGCATACTGGGCGGGTACATTGGCACACAAACGCATAGACGATAAAATATCTAGCCCTTTGCGTAAATCTTCCATTGCTGAGGTGCGCCCGCTTAGTACCATCCAGCCCATTCGAATACCTGCCGCACGGTAGGTTTTAGCTAAGCCATTAAAGGTAATAATGGGCACATCATCGCATAGCGCACCAATTGAGGTGTGAGTGATGCCATCGTATAAAATCTTTTCGTAAATTTCATCGCTAAGCAATAACAGCTTATGCTCGCGCGCCACATTAATTAACTCTAAAAGTAAATCGTCACTATAAACCGCGCCGGTTGGGTTATTAGGGTTAATTAGTACAAGCGCTTTTGTTTTAGATGTAATTTTACTTTTTATATCAGCAATATCTGGAAACCAGTCTTGCTCTTCATCACATAAATAATGAACAGGGTTGCCCCCTGCTAATTTAACTGACGCGGTCCACAGTGGGTAATCAGGCGCTGGAATAAGCACTTCATCATCGTTATTTAATAACGCTTGGGTGATCATTTGAATAAGCTCGCTCACCCCATTACCAATATAAATATTATCTACATCTAGGTTATGCAAACCTCGTTGCTGGTAATGCTGATAAACCGCTACACGGGCTGAATATAGCCCCTTTGAGTCGCAGTAGCCTTGGGCCGAATACAAATTACGAATAATATCGCGGTGCATGTCCTCCGGCATATCAAAACCAAACGCCGCAGGGTTACCAATATTAAGCTTTAGTACCTTTTGACCTTCGTCTTCCATTTTTTTGGCTTGCGCTAAAACCGGTCCACGAATGTCATAACATACACCTTCTAATTTGTGACTCTTTTTAATATCTGACATTTTTACCTCTTTGGGGCGAACTGGCTTTATGGAAAAAAATAATTAACTAGGAGTGGGTTTGTTCAATGCGAGGGTTATAACCTAACGGGCTCGGTAAAATTGTGTTACTAGCCCAAGGGTGGCCCTTGGGCAATGCGTGATCAAATTTATTATCGAGAGGCCAAACACGCCCTAGTAAAGTCTAAGACTACCCTAGTAAAGGCGTAAAATGCCAGCGTAATTAGTTGCTTAATACTGAAATAAATTCACGTTAACAAATAAAGTTAATTAGACTCTACCCACGCTCTTAATTGGGCCTGCGAACCACTTACTTGCGCCAATAAATCTGTAGATGCCGTAGCAGCTTGCGCTAAGTTATCTTGATTTAGATTAAGTTCAATATCACGGGCTACATCAGATAAACTCGTGGCACCAAACTGTGCCGCGTTC
Organism: Pseudoalteromonas sp. S2893; assembly: GCF_005887105.1. Lineage (NCBI taxonomy): Bacteria > Pseudomonadati > Pseudomonadota > Gammaproteobacteria > Alteromonadales > Pseudoalteromonadaceae > Pseudoalteromonas > Pseudoalteromonas sp. S2893. The sequence goes on from NZ_PNCY01000014.1 coordinate 153,193, forward strand.
GACTTTAAACTATGGGCATGACGAATCGCCGCTTCTTTATCGTTACCAATGGTTGCAATTACTTCATTACCAAGGCGCTCAAATTCACTGCAGCAAAATTCAAGTGTATCTTTAAACTGCTCACCAAGTAACGACTGCATACTTTCTAGAGCAGCCTCATCTATTTGTACTTCTGTCATATTTTAAGCCCTTCTAAACATTCCGTGTCATTTTATAATTAATAGTATTACTGTATATCTATGCGTAAAAAAATCCAACTTTATTACTTTATAAATGTATAATTATCAAAATACACTCGCAATAAAAAGTTTAATTAATGACTCGCCAAGTTTGTGAACGCTGTTTGTTTACGCCCTCTACCTGTATATGCGGGGCCATTAAACGTTTAACAAATAAAGTTAGCGTGGTTATTCTACAACACCCCAGTGAAGAAAAAATAGCGAAAAACACGGCAAAATTGCTTAATTTGAGCCTAACTGACTGCAAAATAATCAAAGGGGAAAATAACACCGACTTTGCCATGCTCAACTCTTTACCTGTTAAGTCCACGGTGCTGCTCTACCCTAATGAGGACGCCACCTACTTAGATGATACAAACCCAAAGCCAGCCTTAAGTAACATTACGCATTTAATCGTGATTGATGGCACCTGGAAAAAAGCCTATAAAATTTTGCAGCTGACCCCGCTACTCACTAAATTTAAAACAGTGAGCTTTAAGCAGTTACCGCAAAACCGTTACGCTATTAGAAAAGCTCCCAGAGCCGACAGTCTCTCTACGCTTGAGGCCGTTGCACATAGTTTGTTGTTAATAGAGCAGCTAAACCCTGCTCCACTTTACAATTTATTAGATGAATTAATACAAAAACAAACCCAACACATGCCCGAACACGTAAAAGCACGTTACTTAAATTAGCCACAATTAAATGTAAATGCGTAATTACCCAAACAGATTAAAACGCGGATTCACTCGTAAAGGGCCAGACTACCGCTTTGACGACCAAGTTGACTTTAGTGATATTAGAGACACCTTTGGCTTTAGATCTATGGTTGTAGGAAAATGGGTAACCAAAGAAGAGCATTTTATTAGTGCAAACTTAATTTACGATGCCCTCGCCGACCTTGCTCAAATATTACATTTACCGCCCAAAGCCATTGGCCTGCGCGGCAAACTAAATTTTGCCTTTGGGCATGGCGGTCAAAAAGGCGTACAAGCGCATTATAACGCAGCTTCACAAACCCTTGCTTTAGCAAAAAACGCCGGCGGTGGCGCATTGGCTCACGAATGGTTTCATGCCTTTGATCACCATATAAGCGAGCATTTATTTAATGCAAAACCTCGCTTTGGGTTTGCCTCAAAGCTGTGGCTTTCAAACACGCCAAATTTATCGCACCCACTTAATAGTGCGCTAAACGATTTTTACAAAAACGTGTTTTTAGATTTAAATGGGGAAGATGCGAATGAATTTGTACAAACGTGCATAAAACACGACCAAGCGCATAACATGAACTACATGAGTATGCCTGAGGAGCTTGCAGCACGCTGCTTTGAAGCCTGCATAGATGCCCACAGCACGATACAAAATAGTTTTTTGGTTAGTGGCTTAAAAAGCAGTAACTTGATATACCCAAATGCTCAGCATGTTAATAAAGCAAATAAAGCCCTTAATAAGTATTTTGAACTACTAGGCTATGCACTTCATAAATCTCAATAAGCCACAAACCACCTTGTAAACTTTAATTACGTGAAAAATCTTATATTTAATCTATCCTATCCTAAAGCATTAATAATTTTAAAATAAGTAGCAATTAAATGGTAAATACTGATTTTACAAATAAAAAGCATGGCGCTATCTCTTTTATTTATATTGTTCCCTTAACTGTAATTGCAATTTTATCTATCTGTATTCACTTTATGCTTGATGAAGTAATAGACGCGCAAACCGATACTGGAAAACTCGTAAATGTAAGTGGCCAACAAAGAATGCTTTCGCAACGGGTGAGCATGTTTACTTTAGAGTACTTAATGTATGGCTCGCAAGATTCTAAATTACTGGCCATTAATGCTTTAAACTCTTTAAAAAATAATCATAAATACTTATTAAGTGAGCATTATGGGGCGCAAGTATTAGGCGATGAAAGCCCGCTATCTAAGGAGTTGTTAGCAATGTATTTTAAAGAGCCTGTTAATGTCGATAAAAAATTAAGTATGTTTTCAGATAGAGTTGAAGAAGTACTCAAGTTAAAAACACAAACACTTAATTTAGATACAGCGCAAGAAAGTTTTTTTTCTTTGGCAAAAGAGCCGCTTTTAAAAGCGTTTAATACGGTAGTTATGCAGTACGAAAAAGAGAGTGTTGACAGGGTTAAAAGGCTACACACTATTCAAGGCATTGTAATTATAGTTATTTTATTATCTATATTAGTCGAGTTTTTACTCGTTTATAAAGCCAGAAATAAAAGACACATTTAATATCAGTGTAAGCAATAATGCACGTTGGTATAAATTATTAAGCGTTTAAGCTAGCAAAAAAAGCCATTTAAACGCTTAATAGATTTATATTGTTATAAGTTATCGTCGCTAATACGGCTTGCTACCGCACTGCTTTGATCTTTATATTTTGCGTCTTTACGAATGTTGTAAGGGTTTTCACATGGGCCTGAGAGCATTTCAAAGCTCATTGCACCAATTTTCATCATTGGGCGCAGCGCCAGTGGCAACTTACCTGAATTGTAAAATTCTAAAACAATATTACCACTCCAACCTGGGTCGATTCTGTGCGCTGTTACATGCACCATTAAACCTAAGCGGGCTAGTGATGAACGACCATCTAACCAGCCTACTATGTCGGCAGGAAGTGTTACTTTTTCATGGGTAATGGCCAATGCCAGCTCACCTGGGTGTAAAAAGAAAGCTTCGCCGTCGGCAAGCTCAATCTCTTCACTCATTATTGATTCCATAGCCTTATTTAACTGATCTTTAGGGCCACTTAAATCTACGTACGCTGCGTTATGTGCGTTAAAGGTTCTAAATTTGTTCCCTAAGCGCAAGTCGGCTGTCACACCCGAAATCATTTCGTTAGTCGGCGCAGGCTCAATCACTATGCGGCCATCGCTTAAATATTCTTTTATATGGGTATCTGAGAGTCTCATTTTTTTTAGTCCTGCGTTATCACTATCTCAACACTGTGTTGGTGCTGCTGATAAAAAAGCGTGCTGGCAATCAGTCTTGCCGCTGCGCTGTATGTGTTGCTAATAGCCGCGCTGGTATCGCTGGCGATTAATTTACCTTGCTCTGAGTATTCACGAATATCTATGGCAAGTGGAATATGGCTTAACACCGGTACGCCGTGTTTATGGGCGAGTTTTTCTGCGCCATCTTTGCCAAACACATGGTTGGATTCACCGCAGTGGCTACAAATGTAGTGACTCATATTTTCTATAAGCCCAAGCACAGGTACGTTTACTTTATTAAACATTGCAATGCCTTTTTGCGCATCAGCAAGGGCTAAATCTTGTGGCGTAGTCACAATAACAGTGCCGCTGGCAGGCACTTTTTGGCTCATTGTTAGCTGTATATCGCCCGTACCCGGTGGCATATCAACGATTAAGTAATCAAGTTCGCCCCAATCAGTTTCGTTTAATAATTGGTTGAGCGCTCCCGATGCCATTGGCCCTCGCCATACCGTTGCATCATCACTTGGCACTAAAAAGCCGATTGATTGCGCTTTAATGCCGTTGGCATCAAATGGTTGAAGCAGTTTGTTATCTTTGGTTTGCGGCTCTGCACCCACAAGCCCTAAAAGCATAGGAATAGATGGCCCATAAATATCAGCATCTAAAATCCCTACTTTTGCGCCTTCGCTTTTAAGCGCCCCGGCTAAATTTACAGCAGTAGTTGATTTTCCTACCCCCCCTTTACCTGAGGCAATCAGCACAATGTGTTTAATGGCTTTAAATTTTGCAGGCTCTTTTATACTCACCACAGAGTCTATGGTAACCGGTGTATTTATATTTTCACTTACGTGCTGCTCAACTAATGGCATTTCTGATTGAGCCGCAAATGGCAGCGTTATTTTAATGTGTATTGATTTATCGTCATTTTGCGAAATGGTATCAATAAAACTTTCATCAATACCTACGGCAAATGCCGCGCTTCGATACGCCGCTAAGGCAGTAATAATCGGTTGTTTTTGCACCGATTTAGAGGAGAATAGTTTCGACAGTCCAAACATAGCAATTAAATAGCGTTTCTTTGATGAAAAGTGCCACAGAATTATGTAACATTCAGGGCATTAACACCAGTCAATTAACAAAAATCCATAAGCTGCGCGTACCGTTAGTCCAAAGCTTATGGATAAATTAATGATAACCGCCTTTTTTGTAGTAAAAATGGTGATTTATCCTCAATTCGGAATGATTATGACGCAGCGAAAGATCCTCATTACCAGCGCATTACCTTATGCAAATGGCCCTACTCACTTAGGCCATTTATTGGAATATATTCAAACTGATATTTGGTCACGTTTTCAAAAGCTACAAGGCCACGAAGCTTATTATGTTTGCGCCGACGATGCTCACGGCACGCCAATTATGCTTAATGCGCAAAAGCAAGGGATCACGCCTGAAGAAATGGTTAAAAATGTAAGCATTGAACGCCAGCGCGACTTTGCCGACTTTAACATTAAGTTTGATAAATACCACAGCACCCACAGCTCAGAAAATAAAGAGCTGAGTGAGCTTATTTATAACCGCCTTAATGATGCGGGTCATATTAAAAAGCACACTATTTCACAGTTATTCGACCCTGAAAAAGGCATATTTTTACCAGATCGCTTTGTAACAGGCACTTGCCCAACGTGTAAGTCTGAAAACCAAAATGGCGATAGCTGTGACTCGTGTGGCGCAACTTACAGCCCAACCGAATTAATAAACCCGCGCTCGGTAATGTCAGGTGCAGAGCCAATTTTAAAAGATTCAGAGCATTACTTTTTTGACCTGCCAGCATTTGAAGGCATGCTTAAAGAGTGGCTACACTCGGGCTCTATTCAGCAAGAAATGGCGAATAAGTTAGATGAGTGGTTTACCGATGGCCTACAACAGTGGGATATTAGCCGCGATGCGCCTTACTTTGGTTTTGAAATTCCAAATGCACCGGGCAAATACTTTTACGTATGGCTAGATGCGCCAATTGGCTACATGGCAAGCTTTAAAAATCTATGTGACGAAAAAGGCCTCGACTTTGATGCATTTTGGGCTGAAGGTTCTGATGCTGAGCTTTATCACTTTATCGGTAAAGACATTATTTACTTCCACAGCTTATTTTGGCCAGCCATGCTAGAGGGCGCTAATTTTAGAAAGCCAACTAACGTGTTTGCACATGGCTTTGTAACCGTCAATGGCGAAAAAATGTCTAAATCAAAGGGTACGTTTATAAAAGCACGTACTTACCTTGATAACCTAGACCCAGAGTACTTACGTTATTACTACGCAGCTAAATTAAACAGCGGTATTATTGACCTTGATTTAAACCTAGAAGACTTTGCACAACGTGTAAATTCAGACCTAGTAGGTAAAGTAGTAAACATAGCAAGCCGCTGTGCAGGCTTTATTACTAAAAAGTTTGACGGTAAATTAAGTAGCACAATTATGCAGCCAGAACTACTTGAAGAATTTCAAGCTGCTGCACCGAGCATTACCGCCCACTATGAAAACCGTGAATACAGCCGCGCGATTCGTGAAATTATGGCCCTAGCCGACAAAGCAAACCAATTTATTGATGCCGCAGCGCCATGGGTACTCATTAAAGACGAAGCAAAACAGCAAGAAGCGCACGAAGTGTGTTCGCTTGGCCTTAACTTGTTCCGTGTTTTAATTACCTATTTAAAACCTGTATTACCAGGTATGGCTGCAAACGTAGAAGCCTTTTTAAATGACGACTTAGCATGGGATGGCGTTCAAAATGCACTTGTTGCACACCCTATCAATAAATTTAAGCCGCTCATGCAACGTGTAGAAATGGATAAAGTGAACAAAATGGTTGAAGAATCAAAAGAAAGCCTAGAATCAAAAGTAACAATTGACCCTAATAGCCCACTTGCAAAAGAGCCAATTGCGGATGAAATTGAATTTGATGACTTTGCAAAAGTTGACTTACGCGTTGCTAAAATTGCTAAAGCAGAGCATGTTGAAGGCGCCGATAAGCTACTTAAACTTACGCTAGATTTAGGCGGCGAAACACGCCAAGTGTTTGCTGGTATTAAATCGGCTTACGCACCAGAAGACATTGAAGGCAAACTGACTGTAATGGTTGCAAACCTTAAACCTCGTAAAATGCGCTTTGGTATGTCAGAGGGTATGGTATTAGCTGCAGGCCCTGGCGGTAAAGAAATTTACATTCTTAACCCAGACGATGGCTCAGAGCCAGGCATGCGTGTAATGTAATTTATTACTTATAAAAAACCGCTGATATTTCAGCGGTTTTTTTTATGAGAAAAGAAACGTTAATACCAATTCGCTTAATTAAGTGTGCTATTTTGAGGGTGCAAAAGCGTGTTGATAACTAGACAAAGAACTCGCTATTTAGTTATTCAAAATGATTAAGATGAGAGCTTTTTAACGCGTTTAGCCCCAAAATAATTAAGTATTATTGCCGATTGCTATTACACGTGTGAGTCTGGGTTAAATAAAGTGAAGTGACATTATGAGCCAAATTTTAAATGCCAACAGAATAAAAATAAGCAACCAAATTAAGCAACATAAGTTAGTTGCTATACTTCGCTTAAAGCAACAAAGCGATGTAGCCCCATTAATTAATTGCTTAGTTAATGCAGGCATTAACGCACTAGAAATCACCTCAAATACACCTGGCTTTGAGCAAGAAATAGCAAAAGCACGGGCTGCTTATAAAAGTACACTCATTGGCGCAGGCACAATAATTAACACCGCCCTTGCGCAACAAGCCATTGATGCCGGTGCGCAATTTATAGTTACACCAAATACTAATCGAGCCGTGGTAGAGCTTGCCCACCGCCATGGTTTACCTGTATTAATGGGCGCACTCACCCCTACCGATGTTGCTAATGCCATAGAGTATAACGCCGATATTATTAAAGTTTTTCCGGCAGGCAGTATGGGGATTAATTACTTTAAAGCGCTAACGGGGCCTTTTTCTGATGTGCCATTAATGCCCGTAGGCGGCATTAATTTAGACAACCTAACACATTGGTTTGCAGCGGGGGCATGCGCAGTGGCGGTAAGTAGCGATTTTAGTAAGCCGATAAATAACAAACAGCAATACGACACATTAAGCCAATTGGTGTGCAAATACATATCAGCGGTCGCTCACTTAACAAACTAAATAATACAGCTAAAAGTGAGCTTTTATTAAAAGTAATACAGCTTTAATAACGCTCTTTTAACTCCCCAATTTCTTTTTGATTTTAGTTTGCCACTCAAGTGCAAGCTCGGGTAGTTCAAGTGCTGCTAATAATACGTTTTCATAATCTGGGTATTGTTTATCAAAAAAGGCCTGAAACACCGTTTTAACCGAAATGTTATGCTCAGCTTTATGTTCAATAGTCACGGCATCGCCCATTTTAGCAACACCTTGCTCAAGCACTCTAAAATAAACACCCGTGTGGTAATACTGAGTAAACAGTTTTAGGCTTTGTTTATTATTAAGTGCAATAGCCAATTTAAAGCACGGCACACGGGGCTGGCTTACCTCAAGCAGAGCAGTACCTACACGAATACGATCCCCTATGTGAATGTTTTGCTCATCAAGGTCTGAAATTGTGAAATTTTCGCCAAAGGCACCGACTGCTAAATCATCATTTTTAAGGGTGCGCTTCCAATAATCGTAATGATTGTGCGAAAACGCATAAATCGCTTTATCCACCCCGCCATGATTGACTAAATCGGCTTGTTCATCACCTATTATATTTAGCTTTTCAATAACAACCGGCTCATTGGTTGGCGTTTTAAATATGCCCGTTTTAACCTTCTTGCCGTTATGCTCAACCGTTTTTATTTTAGAGATGTTGGTAGAGATTATATGCATTTACTTAATTGCATCCTGTTCGATACTTTGCCATTTATCCAGTGCTTCCTTGTCGCTTTGTTTAAACTCAACCCAGTTTGAGGAGTCTTTAAAATGCTCTTTTTTCCAAAACGTGGCGTGGTTTTTTAAGTAATCCATAATAAACTGTGCGCCTTCAAACGCGGCTTGGCGATGGCGGCTAGTTACGCCAACAAATACAATTTGCTCACCAAGGGCTAAATAACCGACTCGATGAATAATGCTTATGCGGGCAAGTTGCCAGCGTGTTTGCGCTTGTTCGGCTATAGATTGCAGTAGTTGCTCAGTCATCCCTGGGTAGTGTTCAAGCTCAAGTGCAATTACGTTATCGCCGCTGCTAAATTCTCGCACCAGCCCTGTAAACGTCACTACGGCACCATCACTTTTGTTATTACTGCAAAGTGCGCCATGTTGCTCGCCTACTGAAAAATCGTGCGTTTGTACGTTAATACTTATACTCATTAGCCACCTGTCACTGGTGGGAAAAAAGCAAGTTCATCCCCTGCTTTTACAAGCTCATCGCTTGATGACATAGTTTGATTAAGCGCACACAATACATCACGCTCTTCAAGCCATGCTTGCCAATGCGGGTTTTGCTCAACCAGCATGTGTTTAAACGCTTTAATGCTAAGGGTATGCGCTATATCAACGGTTAACTTATCGCACTTTAGGCGCTCTTTTAGTTGGCCAAAAAACAGTACGTTTACATGCCCTGCAGCTGCATCAGTATCATTTAAATTAGTCACGCTGCCAGCTACCATGCTTGCCTCCTGCTTTTTGCGTTACACGCATACCGTGTATTTCCATAAGCGGATCGGCGGCTTTACACATATCAAATAATGTAAGGGTCGCCACAGATACAGCGGTGAGCGCTTCCATTTCAACGCCCGTTTTACCCGCCAATTTACAGTAGCTGGTGACTTTAATTTGGCTATTTGCTTCATCAAGTTCAAAATCAACGGCTACTTTACTCAGTGCCAGCGGGTGACAAAGCGGAATTAAATCAGCGCACTTTTTAGCGCCCTGAATACCCGCAATTCGGGCAACGCCTAGCACGTCACCTTTTTTATTTTGATTAAGCAACACTTGCTCAAAAGCCTGTTTGCTCATTTTAATGTAGGCCTCGGCAGATGCATCGCGCAGAGTGACCTCTTTTAGCGATACATCAACCATGTTTGCTTGGCCATTTTCGTCTACGTGGCTCAGCATATTATTGCTCTCGCGATTCGCATTTTTTACCAATAGTAATATGCGGTGCAAAGTTACATGGCTTGTGCATTGAGTCTAACTGATCTTTTATAATACCTGTCCAGGCTGTTTTACATGCGCCTGTAGAGCCAGGCATACAAAAAATAACGGTGTTATTGGCAAGGCCCGCCAACGCACGCGATTGAATAGTTGAGTTACCAATTTCACCGTACGAAATATGTCTAAATAGCTCGCCAAATCCATCTACGCTTTTATCAAACAGCGGTGCAAATGCCTCTGGTGTTGAGTCGCGCTCAGTAAAGCCCGTACCACCGGTTACTAAAATAGCGTGAATGGTGTCATCGGCAATCCACTGCGATGCAACTGCTCGCATTTGGTAAACATCATCTTTAACTATGTCTTTATCCGCTAAGTGATGGCCAGCTTCAGTAAGGGCTTTAATTAAATAATGGCCTGAAGTATCCGTAATTTCATCGCGTGTATCGCTTACTGTCATTACGGCAATGTTTAATGCGATTTGTGACTCAGTTGTGTGGCTCATAGGGTTCTTCTCAATAAATTAGGTTTGTGTTGGTCAAATTGCTCGTTAACAGCTTTAAATTGCGCCGGTGTATTGGTATTAACAAGTGCGTGCGCTTTATTACATTTTAGCGTTTGCACCCCAATACTACGGGTAAACTGTTTAATTGATTTATGACTATTTGCGTTTATGAGTAATTGTTTTAAATGACGTTTAACGCTTTGGGTGTTACGAATATACAGGGGTAACGGTTCATTTTCAAAGTGCCACGCATGTATTTGTGGCTGATTTGTTTGAAAGTGGGAATTATCGCTTGCTGCAGATGCAATTTGCGATAATAACGTGCAAGTAAGCAATGGCATATCAACAGCGGTGATAAGTATATCCTGCTCTGTAGCCATTAAGGTTGAATAAATCCCCCCAAGCGGGCCAGAATCTGGGTATATATCTGCAATGTATTGCGCAGTAGCACTTTGTACATTACGGCTTATAAGTACATCACTTGCTCCTGCTGCTGTTAATAACTCACATGCATTTTGCAGTAAGGTTTTATTTTTTAAAATGAGGTTGGCTTTATCGCTGCCCATTCTTGATGATTGACCTCCGGCGAGTACAACCCCCGTAAATACGGCTTTATTACTCATTTTAGCCGCCCAACATAGCTAAATGGGTTGTGGCGCCCGTTAAGCGCTTATCAAGCTCATGGCTAATAGTTTTATTGCCCATTGCTGCTTGAATCGCATTTACAGTGGCTGGCGTATCTTGCACATTTAAATGCGGGCGTAAGTCTATTCCCTGCTCGGCAAACAAGCACAAATGTAATTTGCCTAATGACGATACTCTTAATCGGTTACAGCTTTTACAAAAATCTTTACTGTAGGGCATAATTAAGCCAATGCGCCCCTCAAAATCGGGGTGACAAAACTCCTCTGCAGGGCCGTTTAATTTACCTCTCACTACCTGTAACCAACCTTGTGCTAAAAGCTGCGTTTTAACACTTAGCCCGCTTAAATGATTTTGTTCAAAAAAGGTGGCACCATTACCTGTTTCCATTAATTCAATAAAGCGTACCGTTACTTTTTTATGTTTTACCCAGTCTAAAAAATCATTTAATTGGTTTTTATTAAATTGCTTAGCCAGCACTGCATTTATTTTTATATCTTTTATGCCCAGCTCAATTGCCCGGTCTATCCCTTTTAAAATATGAGTTAGCTTGTCGTGTCCTGTAATTAATTTAAACATGCTCGGGTTTAAGCTATCTATACTAATGTTTAGCGCATCTAGGCCAGCGCTGTAAAACTCATCAATTTTATTAAATAAGTTAAAACCATTGGTTGTTATGGCGACTTTTTCTATGCCTGGGGTGTTTTTACATTGCTTTATAATCTCGGTTACGTCACTGCGTAAACACGGCTCACCGCCCGTAATGCGCACTTTTTTTGTGCCAAGTGAAGCAAATGCATTAACTAAGGTGTTTATTTCGTTTTTATTTAAAAAGTTACGCGGGGTATCGCACTGATACCCGTTTGGTAAACAATAGGTGCAACTAAAGTTACACACATCGGTAATTGAGAGGCGCAAATAGTTAAACTGCCGACCAAATTGATCATTAAGCATATGCTTCCTTGTTTATTTACATTTCAACTGCAACATCAATACTGTTAGCGTTTTGCGTAGTATGCTGCTTTATTAATTGGCTTAACTGGGTTTTACACGACCCACAGTTAGTGCCGCATTTTAGTTTAGACCCCAATTGTTCTACTGTATTTTCACCACTTTTAATGGCGTTTATAATGGGTTGCTCACGTACTTTAAAGCAACTACATACTTGCGCGCCTTGGGTAAATTCTTCATCGGGCGTGGCATACAGCAATGACTGTAATTGGCTAAAGGTTATTAAAGGCTCTGCAAATAAATGATTTATCCACTCAAGTGATATGTCTTTTTGAGCTGGCGAAATAACTGCAACAAACACTAACTGCTGGTTTTGAATACATTGAACATGCATCGCTTTTGCTCTGCCCATTGCCGACCACTGCCCTTGTAACCCTGTCAGTGTTTGGCAATAATAAAGCAAATCATTTTGCGGCTCATTGAACGCTAACTGGTAGTTAATACATTTGCTTGCGTTAACTTTAAGCCAAAAATCACTGGTTATTTTAAGCTCTGTTTTGCTAAAAATTTGCATGTATTGAGCAAATTGCGCTTTAACTAAATCAACAGCACCATGCTTACACTCAGCCTGGCCCGAAATAGGGTCAACAACCGATTGATAAAGCCTACTTACCGTAGCGGATGAGGCAAATTGCTTGTTCCAGTGAATAGGCATAAAACATTCGCCTTTACGCACAGCCTTCGTCACTTTTGCATGAGCCGTCACTTGCCCTGTTTTAGCATTGGCAGTTATTAAATCGTTTGCTTTTATGTTTAATTTGCTGGCATCTATGGGGTTTATTTCAATATATGGGCGCGTTATATGAGTAGAAAGGGCTGTACTTTTTCCGGTGCGACTCATTGTATGCCATTGGTCGCGTATTCGCCCTGAGTTCATTACAAACGGGTAATCGCTTGAGGTTTGTTGCACAGGAAGTTTGGGCGTTATAGGTATAAAGCGGGCCTTTTTATCTGCGGTGCTAAATTGATTATTAACAAAAACCTGCCCGTTTTTATATGGCTCATTTTTTAGTACCGGCCACATAACCGGTTTTAAGTTATCGTATTGCTGCTGTGAAAGCCCTACTAAGGCTGATAAATTTAATAGCCTCTCACCGTTATTTTCAAAATCTGTAAGTTGTGCCCATTCTTCAAAAATGCCACTGGGGTCTGTAAAGTCAAACCCTTCAAAACCCATTTTTTGGGCAACTAAACACATTATTTGCCAATCGTTTTTAGCCCCCGAAAATGGCTCAACAAGCGGGCGCTGTCTCGATATTCTGCGCTCTGAATTAGTTACTGTGCCGTTTTTTTCGCCCCATCCGGTTGATGGGAACGCCACATCAGCAAATTTTAGCGTATCACTTTTAGCAATACAGTCAGACACAACCACCAGCTCACATTGCTCAAGTGCATGTTGTATTGCTGCGTTATTAGGTAGGCTCACCATCGGGTTGGTTGCCATTACCCAAATAGCTTTTATTTTCCCTTTGGCGATTTCATCAAACATATCAATCGCATTACACCCTGCTTTTTTAGCTATTGTTGGCGATTGCCAAAAACGCTGCACTAACTGTTGGTGCGCGTCGTTTTCAATGTCTAAATGTGCTGCTAATTGATTTGCCAAGCCCCCTACTTCACGCCCACCCATAGCATTAGGCTGCCCCGTTATTGAAAACGGGCCACAACCAGGTTTTAGCAATTTACCCGATGCTAAATGCGCATTTATAATGGCATTACACTTATCAACCCCTGAGCTTGATTGGTTAATACCCATTGAATAAAAACTAATAGCGGTTGGGCTTTGGGCAAATAAGGCGTAAAAGTCACTGACTAGCTGCGCGTCGATATCACAAAAATCACTTACCGCTTTAACACTCCACTTTTTAGCCTCTGCAAGCGCTGTTTCAAAGCCATTTGTATGCGCGTTTATAAATTGGGTATCTAAATAGTTATGTTCACTTAAATAATTAAGTAAGCCGTTATAAAGTGCGCCGTCGCTGCCTGGTTTTATATTTAAAAAGGTATCGGCAAGTTCGGCTGTATCGGTTTTTCGCGGGTCGATAACCACTACTTTCATGTTTGGATTAAGCTTTTTTGCGCGCTCCATACGCTGGTAAAGCACCGGATGTGTCCACGCTGCATTTGAGCCAATTAAAATAAGTAGCTCCGTCTGCTCTAAATCGTCGTAGTTACATGGTACTACGTCCTCACCAAACGCACGTTTATAACCGGCAACCGCCGATGACATACACAGCCTTGAGTTTGTATCTATATTGCCTGAGCCTATGTAGCCTTTCATTAATTTATTGGCAACGTAGTAATCTTCAGTCAGTAACTGCCCCGATACATAAAACGCAACCGACTCCGGCCCATGCTCTTTAATAATGGCGTTAAATTTGTTGGCAACGTAATCAGTTGCCGTATCCCAGCTGGCGGGTTCGTTATCAATAAGGGGCGATGTTAAGCGATTATCAGTGCCAATGGTGTCAAGCAGATGGGTGCCTTTAACACACAAACGGCCAAAATTAGCGGGGTGCTCGCGCGTGCCTTCAAGTTTTGTTGGGGTATTATTTAATAATGAAATATCAACCCCACAGCCTACACCACAATAAGCGCAAGTGGTTTGTTTAAGCAAAGGTGTGTTTGAACATGTGTTTAATGTTTCCATACTGCTCTCTTATTATTTGCGTTAAGCGCTCTGGGATACAGGCTCATCTACTGGGGTTAGCGTGGCTATTTTATTATTAAGTGCACTGCTAATAACGCTTTGCACTAGTTTTTCACAGCCTCCACAACCCGTACTTGCTTTAGTGGCTTGCTGCACTTTATTTAAATCGCTACAACCTTGTATAACCGCTTGTTCAATAGTGTGTTTTGTCACTTTGTGGCACGCACAAATAATGGCATCACGTGGTAAATCATCAGCGTTTAGCTCGCCCGCGTCACCTGCAAGCGGCATTATTAATGACTCTGCCGGCACGCTAAGCTCAATGCCATTTAAGTGATACTGCAATAAATTATCGTAATCACTGGTATCGCCAACCAGTACAGCACCTATGAGCTTATTGCCTTGCTCATTAGTGACTACTTTTTTGTAAATACCGCTTAGTTGATCTTCAAAGTAATAGCTAATTGCGCCTTCACTGCGTGCATGGGCATCACCAATTGAGCCCACTTCAACACCCATTAATTTAAGCTTGGTGCTCATATCGGCACCGCTAAATTCATCAGCACTAATTGAGAAATTGTTAGAGGTAGTGTGTAAATCTTTGTTTGAAGACAGCTGTTGTAAAACATGCCCCGCCGCTACTTTTGCCATCGCGTAGCCCGGTGCTACAAGGCCAAAAATAAAGTTATTCCAAAGGGCGCATTCGCCTATGGCGTATATGTTTTTATCACTCGTTTGGCAATGGTTGTTTATTACGATGCCGCCGCGCTCACCTATTTCTAAATTAAACTCACGAGCTAGGTTATCGTATGGGCGAATACCAGCCGAAAATACAATCATGTCGGTTTCTAGGGTTTGCCCCCCTTTAAAGCACATTTTATAACGGCTGTTTTCACCCTCTATAATTTGCTCTGTCGCCACTGATGTATGCACTGTAACGCCCAGTTCGGTAATTTTATTTTTAAGCATTCGACCACCAGCACCATCTATTTGTACGCCCATAAGTTGTGGTGCAAATTCTATTACATGGGTTTGCAAGCCAAGCTGCTTTAACGCGTTGGCTGCTTCAAGCCCTAATAAACCGCCGCCAATTACTACGCCCACTTTGCTGGCATGTGCAGATTTTTTTATGGCGTGTAAATCGTTAATGGTTCTGTAAACTAGGCAATGCTCACGGTCTTTGCCTGGAATGGGTGGCACAAATGCAAATGAGCCAGTTGCCAGTATTAGCTTGTCGTATTCAAATGTTTTGCCTTTTGCAGTAGTGACTGTTTTTGCATCGCGGTTTATATCAACCACTTTAGAATGAGTATGAAAGCACACTTGCCAATCTTGATAGGTTTTACTGCAGGTAAGTGCTAAATCGTCTTCGGTTTTACCTTTAAAAAAAGACGAAAGCTGTACGCGGTCATAAGCGAGTCGGTCTTCACCGCTGAGTACGGTAATCTCCATATTTTGAGTATCACCTTGTTGTGATACTAGCTGTTGTACAAAATGATGGCCAACCATTCCATTTCCGACAACTACAACACGCTGCTTGCTTGGCATTAAAATCACCTGTTTGATTTAAAATACACTTAACTTTAAATGGGTACTTTAAATGTATAATTTATTATGTGTTGGTTATAGCAATATGCAAGCCAGATATATAAACATTATATTTCAATAGCTTAACTAAGTTAATACGGTGAAAAAGAAGTGAAAGCACCACAAGCTGGCGCTATTGCACCAACTTGTAACGCTTTAAATTAAATAACGAGGGTTTAGGTTAAATACTTAAAATTTAGCGCTTACCCATACCCACAGTTTTTGGGTATCAACTTTGCCTGCAGCGCTATCGCCTGCTGAATAATCGGCATATTTTGCACCTACGGCATAGGTTTTATTAATAGGCTTTACGTATTGTACGTTTAGCTCTGTGCCTAAATCATCAACGCCATTGGCGCTATCGTTGGCATCAAAGCTGTGATACGCCAACAGCCATTTACCGCCGTAAGCTTTACCATTTAAACTTACATAAGTGTCATCAAGCCCTTGTGCTGGGGTTGCTAAAAACGTATCGGCCCAGCCATTAAATTTATGCATTGTGGCAAGCGGCGTGGCAAAACCATAATCGCCGTTATCAGAGCCCAGTGACTCAATACCGGCTTTTAATGTAACGGTTTCAATGCCTAAACCGCCTAAATCTATCCCCCCTTCAAATGCATAATAATCAGCGTCAAAATCACTCATGCTCGTTGATGCAGATTGCGTGGCGTACTGTGCTTTATAGTAAAATTTAATATCGCTGAGCGTTTTATTACCATTAAAAGACACACCATAAGTATCTAAACTGTCATTATCTATTGCGTCGTCACTTAATAAATAGCTGTAAAAAACCACCTTACCTAGGCTTGTTTTAAAGCTTGCATTGATAAGATGATCGGATGCATCAATATCTTTGCTATCGGCAAATATTCGGTTGCGCTTACTTATGTAGCTATAGTGCAAGTTAATATCATTAAAGGTGTAATTTACTGTTGCAGCATCAAAGGTTTGCCTGTCTTGCCTAAAGCCAACGTGGCCTACAAAGCGCTGTCCATCAAGCGCTATTACTTGCCTACCTACTTTAATTGATAAAGCATCTTTTGCGTATTTAACAAAAGCCTGATCTACCTCTGTGGTTTCAGGGTCAGCTATTACTGAGTAATTAGTATTTTTACCCAGCGTATTGTTGTAATCGTCTACACCTAATAGGCTTCGGCTATCTTCGACCTCTAATAAAGCAGAAAAGCCATTCACTTCATCCGTTTTATGAGTAAGGCGTGTACGCAGAGTTAAGCTACTGGCATCTTTTAGTGCGTTATCTTGCTCTGCACTTTCATAACGCAACCTAAAATTAAGGTCGGTTTGCGCTGCAACACTAATTGAAGGCGCAGCAATGCACCCTATCATTAAAATAATAGGTAAGTTATTTTTATAATTTAACATGTTGGTCTCTTAGTTTTTAATTATGAGCACGCACAATAAAATGATAAATAAACACAGCGAAATGCTCTTCCAGAGTAATACTGGATCGCGTTTCATTATTGAAATTTTGTTGGCTGAGCTCTGTAAATGTGGATTAGGTTTACTAATATCTGTTAAAAACTCAGAAAATGCCTGGTATCTGAGCGCTGGTTTTGGCGCAAGTGCTTTCATTAAAGCCTGATCTAACCAAAAGGGTATATCGGCTCGGTACTTGCGAATACTTGTGTATTGCCAGTGGCTGTAATCAATAGGGGTATGACTTGCCGGTAATGTTTTATAAGGCAGCTTCGAGCACAATAACTCATAAGCAATCACCCCAAGCGAAAACATATCGCTTTTAAAATCGGCATGCAGCGAAATAAGTGTTTCAGGAGCCGTATAATCTATAGTACCTTGCGGGCAGTCATCGGCTATTTGCTTAACCGACTCATCCATAGCCGCAACACTTACAGTACCGTAATCAATTAACGTAACTTTACCGTGAGCATCTATCATCACGTTATCGAGCTTTAAATCACGATGTACCATATCTAATCGCTGAAAAGCCCTTAGCGCATGCACTATTTGCTCTACAATACTGCGCACTTGAGCTATTTCTAAATAAGGGACGTCGTGCTTATAGTCACTGAGGGTTTGTCCGTCCATGTACTCGCAAATATGATATAAAAACCGGCTTTGCGATTGTGTATTTAAAACCTTCATTACATTAGGATGATTAATACGTTGCCCTACCCACCCTTCGCGTATAAAGCCTTGAAGGTAGTGTATATCGTCTTCAAAATTAACCGAGGGTGCCTTTAATACAACGGGGGGGGCATCAGGTGCTTGTTGTACCAAATAAATGTGAGATCGGCTGCTTTCGTTGATTTTACGAATAACCGTATATCCATCAATTATTTGACCAACCTCTAATGCGGGTGGTATTTTGCGCTGCGTTAACGATTGATAAAGCTCATCTAGATTTTGCTGCGCAATGCTATTTACCTTCACTAATAAACAACTCACATTATCATCACTGCCTTGTGCTATAGCACGTGAGGTAATAGCCTTTGCTGCCTGCTCTAAGTTGTTATGGGCGTTTATTTCGTTGGCAATTTCACTATAGGGCAATACATCATGCACACCATCGCAAGTCAGTATGTAAATATCACCGGCTTTTAGGTCAACTTCGTAAACATCAATTTCTTGATGTGACTGCGCGCCTAAAGCACGAGTGAGCGTATCATTTACTTTATGATCCCGCGTTATCGCTTCCATTTGATTATCGCGTAAACGCGTAATGCGAGTATCGCCTAAATGAAATATATACCCCGTAGCTGATTTTAATATAAGCGCCGTAAAGGTGGTCATCCAATCAGCTTGGCGTTGCCCTAAGTGGTTATAGTTAACTGATTGCGAATATAACCACTGATTTAAGCTAGCTAAAACCTTAGAAACCGATTTTTTGACCGCCCAGCTGTCGGGTGTATTTAAATACTCATTTATAAAATGAGTAACACTGAGCTGCGATGCTTGTTTGGCATTTTTAGCCGATGAACACCCATCTGCTAAGCACGCAATAGCGCCTTTTGTTTCTTGTTGTTCGTGCTCAGTATTTAAAGCAGCAAACGCATCTTGATTTTCATCTTTTATGCCCGCGGCACTGTGCCCACCAAAAGAAACATCTAGCGTATTATTACGAACTTGAGCGTGTTGGGTTTCATCAAACATGGTTAACGCTGCCTTAAGTCACTGAAATAAGTTCAACAGAGCCATCTTCGTTTACTTCTGTCATGTGCCCATCTGGCTCTTTCATGAAAAATAACGCCCCTAAACCTAACAATGCACTGGCAGCAATAATCATAAAGAAAGTTTGGTAATCCACTAATGAGAGCGCCGTTAAATACACCACCGCGCCAACGTTACCGTAAGCGCCTGTCATACCTGCAATTTGCCCTGTTAAGCGGCGTTTAATAAGTGGCACAGCAGCAAAAACCGCTCCCTCACCAGCTTGCACAAAGAACGAACACGCCATGGCAGCAGCTACAGCAAGCCAAAGTGGCCAGCTAGCGTCAACTAATCCCATAACAAAGTAGCCAACAGCTAACCCTGAGGTAAGAACAATAAGTGTTTTACGACGACCCATTCTATCTGAGATCCAACCACCACCCGGGCGCGAGGCTAAATTCATAAATGCATAAGCAGAGGCCAGTAAACCTGCGTACACCATATCTAGGCCAAACACTTCCATAAAAAATAATGGCAGCATAGATACAACGGCCAGCTCTGAGCCAAAGGTGGTAAAATATAAAATATTAAGTACAGCTACTTGTTTAAATTCGTAGCGGTGTGATTCTGGCACGGGTTGTTTAAATATATGTCCGTTTATATCAAAGGTTTTATATACCTCGTAAGCGTATAACAGCACTAAAAATGCATAAACGGCTAAAACAAAATTGGCAGAAATTAAATTAGCGCCTGTAGGAGACAACTTCCAAGTAAGTAAAGCCAGTGCGCCATACATAGGTAATTTCATAATAAGCAATAATACAAAGTCACCTTTACTGGTTACTTCCATTGCGCCTACTTTTTTAGGCTTAAAGTACGTCCCCCCTTTTGGTGTATCGGTTACGTTTATGTACCAAATAACACCAAAAATAACGCTAAGTACGCCCGTTAAACCAACGGCATAGCGCCAGCCATCGTCCCCGCCAAACATAAGCGCTAATACAGGTAGTAACATGGCAGCGGCAGCCGAGCCAAAATTACCCCAGCCACCATAAATACCTTCTGCTGTACCAAGCTCATTAGCCGGGAACCACTCGCTCACCATACGAATGCCCACTACAAAGCCTGCTCCAATAAAGCCTAGTGCAAAACGCGCGATAGCGGCTTGCTCAAATGTGGTGGCCATAGCAAACATAAAACACGGTATGCTACATAAAATAAGTAAAGCGGCATAAACAATACGCGGGCCAAATTTATCTGTCAGCATGCCAACAACAACACGTGCGGGAATGGTTAAGGCCACATTTAAAATGAGAAGCGTTTTTACCTGTGCCATAGTTATACCTAGCGAGCCCGCTATTGCCCCTAATAATGGAGCATGGTTAAACCATACAAAAAAAGAGATAAAAAACACCATCCAGCTTAAATGTAGTATTTTCATTTTTCCGCTAAACGATATGAGATTAAACCCAGAACTCGGTTGCATGTTTTTTTCCTTGTAACGATTATTATTTTAAGCAGTGAGTACGACTTTGGTAGTAATAACACTGCGACGATTGTTAAATTAACGTTAACCGCTTTCAGCAATTACTAAGCCAACAATTAATAGGTAGGTTTTTCAGTCACTTATATTTTTGGGAATTAATGTTTATTTCGCTTTGCACTATTTAAGCAGCTTTGTTGGGCGTAAACAGTGCAAAGAATTTTTAAGCTTTACTTGCTCTAGGTTTTAACTAATTGGTATTGTTAAAAAAAATTATGAGAACTCATTAATGCAAAAACCCCCTTTAACGTATCAGCAGCAATTACGCTATTCTCGCCATATTATGCTTCCTCAGCTAGATATAGATGGACAAGAAAAAATATGGCAAAGTCATGCTCTTATTGTGGGGTTAGGTGGATTAGGCTGCCCAGTTGCGCAGTACTTAGCGGCATCTGGCGTAGGTACGTTAACGCTTGTAGATAACGATGTGGTTGATGCAACTAACTTGCAAAGGCAGGTGATCTATAAACAAAGTGATGTTGGGTGCTTAAAAACCCACAGTGCAAAAAAACAGTTAACTCAGTTAAATGATGAAATAGAGATCCACACTATTGATGAATTTTTAAATGAAAATTCGCACCTTGAACAATTACTTAGCAAGGTAGATGTAGTTATTGACTGCACTGATAACTTAGCAACACGTAATTTGCTCAACAGCACCTGCTATAACACCCGTACGCCCTTGGTTTCGGGCTCTGCCATAAGGTTAGAGGGACAAGTAGCTTGCTTTACAATGGCGCCTAATAGCCATTGTTACGGGTGTGTGTCACAGCTCTTTGGCGAACAAACTCAAAGCTGTTCAGAGTCAGGCGTGCTCTCTCCTATTGTGGGGCTTATTGGTAGTATTCAAGCGACTGAAGCACTTAAAATTATTGCAGGACTGCCTAGTAAACTCACCGAGCAGCTATTACTTGTAGATGGTTTGAGTATGGAGTTTAACCGTTTTAACATTGTTAAAAATAAGCACTGCCCTGTTTGCAGTGCTTAATTTAGTACATGGTAAATACATGACTGCTTTTTAGAGCCTAATTTAGCGTTTCTAGGTTATTTATTGTTAAATAAATCTGCTCGCCTAGGCTTACAGCACTTTGCTGCCATTGCCTTTTAGACACCGCGCAATACAGTAATTGCGTATCTACGTTAACTGTAAGTAGCCATTGCTCATCAAGCTGCTGGGCATTTTCAAGCATACCTATTAGCACGTTTGCACTGCTCTTGTTAATTGGTTTTACTTTGCTGTAGGTTATTTGGCTGCTTTCTATAATTAACTTATGGTTTTGTTTTACCAGTGAAGGCACTGCATATAAATGCTGTTGGCTATTACTAAGAGTAAGCTGGTAAAGACCAAAAGCATCATTAAATTCAGGCTTACTATAACTAAGTATACTAAGTGGCGTTTGGCTCTTATTTGTATAAATACTTTGCACCACTTCTTGTGTTGCACCGCACTGGAGCACGTTGCCTTTCGCTATTTGAAGTAATGTATCACTACAATAAAGTAGCTCTTTTAAAGAGTGGCTAACAATAATAAATTTAATACCATGGGATTTATTAAGTTGTTGAACAGCCCCCAACATAGTAAAACGCGTTGACCAATCTAAGGCGCTAAATGGCTCATCAAGTAAAACAACAGATTGCCCACTTAGTAGTGTTCTTGCAAAAATTACGCGCTGGCGCTCCCCGCCCGAAAGCCCAGACACATCACGATTTAGTAATGGGTTTAGTGCTAATAAATCAATTACCTGATCAGGCGTTAGGTTGTTACTTTTATTTTTACAATGCTTGTGAGTAAACAGTAAATTACCCATTACATTTAAATGTGGAAATAACGGGCACGACTGCAGCTGTAAAGTAAGCAGGCGTTTATCGGGCTTTAAATGGGTAATATTATGATTATTTATACACACATTTTGCGCCGTCGTAAGCCCCGCTATCGCCTGTAATAAGCTCGATTTGCCAGAGCCCGAAGGGCCAAACACCCCTAAAATATCAAATTGATTTATAGCTAAATCAACATGTAATTCAAAATCGTCCAAACGTTGATGACACTGTATTTTAAGCACGATTAGCAGCTCCGTTTATCACGGTTTTATTAAATTTAAACAACAACACTAAACACGCAAACGAGATTGCTAGCAATACCAACGACAATTGGTGCGCAGCCCCATAATTAAGCGACTCTACATGGTCGTACAACGCAATAGACACCACTTGGGTTTCGCCTTGTATATTGCCACCAATCATTAGCACTAAACCAAATTCTCCCAATGTATGGGCAAAGCCCAGTGCAAAGGCACTGCCTATGCTTGGCTTTAATAGCGGTAACGTTAAATACATAAAACGCTTAAATGGACTTATTCCTAAGGCAATAGCAGCTTGATTATAAGTAGTATTTATTTGTTTAAAGCCCGCTAGTAATGGCTGCATCACAAAAGGGAGAGAGTAAAATAACGAACCAATAACCACCCCTTGAAAACTAAACGCGAGCTGCGTACCCGTGAGCCAAAACCAAAACTGGCCAAATGCATGAGTAGGTGAAAACAATACCAATAAATAAAAGCCCATTAGCGTAGGCGGCAGCACCAAAGGCATTGCTATAAGTGCTTCTAATATAGGCTTTAACTTACCTTTATAACTGGCTAGCTGCCATGCAAGCGGAATGCATATAATCAACAAAATAGCAGCCGTTATAAAGGCAAGTTTAATTGTAAGCCACAGCGCTGTCACATCACTTGCTAACATCACTTTCCTTTGCTTTATAACCAAGCTCTAATAATGTATTTGCGGTTGAGGGGGCATTTAAAAAAGCCATAAATTTTTTAGCTGCCGTTAAATGCTTAGTAGCGCTTATGATAACGCCTTGCTGCGTTATTTCAGGGTATTTTTCAGATTCGATAAGCGTGTAATTTAAATATTTTTTATTTTTAGTTTTGCGATACGCCGACTTTAACGTAGATAGCGCGACCAAGCCTTTAGCGGCATTGCCTGTTTCTACAAATTGAAACGCATGGGTAATATTATTTCCATACACAAATTCATACGGTGTTTTTATATAATTTTTAGCATAATGCGCCGATGATTGCCCATATGGCGAAAACCGCGGATTAGCAATGGCTAATTTATGATTAATAACTGAGTTGCTTGGCTGCCACAGCGCTAATAAACCTATCGCATAGGTGGTTAAGCTATTTTTAAGTGCAAAGCCGTCTTTGATCAGTGCGTGTGGGCGTGCAGCGTCGGCTGATAAAAAAATATCGTACGGTGCACCGTGCATAATTTGAGAGTGTAATACGCCGCTAGAAGCAGCTGATATTTTAATATTAATATTTTTTAGGGCTGGGTTAGTCACCAGCGTTTGCAGCACAGGTTTAAAATTGCTCGCAACGGCTATGTGCAGCGTTTCTTTTGCGTTAGGAGGATTGCTAAATACCACTAACAGTAATAACAAATAACCACACCATGTATTGTAAAGCTTTAACATTATAAGTATTGTTTTAAAAATCAGACACATTATAAAAAACAATATATATGAACGATGTATGCAATGCACCTGGTTTATTACCAGTAGAAACCGCAATTAGTAACATGCTAAGCGCTATTAACTTTAATAAAGCAGCAGAAACCATTTCAATAATGCACAGTGTTGGCCGTGTTTTAGCAAACGATATTAAATCCAATATAAATGTGCCTGCTCACGATAATTCGGCAATGGATGGCTATGCACTTTGCCTAAGCGAAGGGCTAACAACTTATCAGCAAGTAGGCAGTGTATTTGCTGGGCAAACCTTTAAAAACACCTTAACACCTGGGCAATGCGTTAGAATTATGACCGGCGCAGCCCTGCCCCCTGGCGCTAATGCGGTAGTTATGCAAGAAAACGCCAGCGTAGATAACGATAAAATATCGTTTACAGGTCATATTGAGCTCAATAATAATGTGCGCTTTGCAGGTGAAGACATTGCAAAAAATAGTGTTGTTTTTAAAGCGGGCAGAAAACTAAAAGCGGTAGATGTAGGCTTACTTGCCTCTATTGGTATTAACCAAGTAAGTGTATATGAAACACTAAAGGTCGCGGTTTTTTCTACAGGGGATGAACTTATAGAGCCTGGCAATGCACTTCCTGCAGGAGCTATTTATGAAAGTAATCGCGCTGTTATATTAAGCGAGCTTAATGATAACAGTATAGAAGTGATTGATTTTGGGATAATTGCCGATGATAAAACGCTCATTAAAAACACGTTTTTAAAAGCAAACGAGCAAGCCGATGCCGTAATAAGCTCTGGTGGTGTATCGGTTGGCGAAGCCGATTTTACTAAAGAAGTATTAAATGAAATTGGCGATATCCATTTTTGGAAAATTGCCATGAAACCGGGCAAACCCTTTGCTTTTGGTAAATTACCTAACAGCTACTTTTTTGGTTTACCAGGTAACCCCGTATCGGCGGCTGTTACGCTTGAGCGACTTGTAAAGCCAGCCCTTACAAAGCTTTCAGGAAATGAACATACTGCTAAGTTACGTTTAAAAGCAACCACCACAGCGCTGATTAAAAAGCGACCCGGCCGTACCGACTTTCAACGCGGTATTGCCAGTACCGACGAAAACAATAACCTGTTGGTAACGCCTATAAATAAGCAAGGTTCGGGGGTACTCTCATCGCTTAGCCACGCTAACTGCCTTATTGTGGTGCCCGCAGAAAGTGGCAATATTGCAAAAGACGAAACCGTAGAAATAGAGCTACTATAACTTATGCCAATTTGCTTAGTTAGGTAGTATATAAGCACGAGTAATAAAAAAGCCCAGCAAGTATGTGCAACTTGCTGGGCTTAAGTTTAGGTTTAAACCGCTATTAAAATAACGACTCAAAATCTCCATTAGGAAATAATACCCCAGGAATACCACGTACTGCGGTTACATCCGCAATTTTTGTATCGCCTAAGTACAAGCCACCGCTGTAGTTGCTGCCAGCTTGTTTTACATCAAGCCAGCGACCGTTTTCACCTTTTGCGGTTAAACTAATATTGCTATTTACTTCTCTAATGCGTAAATCTAAGGCTTTTTGCTTTACGCTAATAAATACATCACTACTAGTAAGCTGCGATAAATCAATAACATCACCTACATACGCTAAGCTAAAGTCACTCGCACCACCTAATGGCAGAGCCAGTTCTAGGCCAAACATTAAATCATCGTTTTCCTCACCCGTCAGTGGCGAAGCTTCTAATGCTGTAATATGGAAAGGCGTAGTTTGAATATCACTTTGATATTGGCCAGCAAAATCAAAGGCAGATAAAGACGTAACTTCCTGTGCAAACGCAGTAACAAATCGATTTAGATCTAATGATATCTCACCAGTAAGCTCGCCTGATTGCTTAGCAATAACTACGTCAGTGGTAATATTAGCAATGCCAGTTTGTGCATCGGGTAATAATTCACTTTGCTCACTTACCCCATCAAATTCCACCAGCAGTTCACTTACATCTACATCTAAGCGCGTATCGCCATTAATAACAGAAGCGCTCATTACCCCTTCTATTTTATCACCAAGTACACCGCTTATTCTAAATGTGGGGATAGACATGTCTATATTTACTGGGAGGCCATCATAGGTACCGGTAATTAGCCATTCGTAGGGTGAGGTTGAATAGCTAATATCAAGATTACGTAACGTGTACTGCCCTTCGCTCGCAGATACTTCTGCAAGTGGAGAGTAATTTATGAGTACCTCATTAATCACCGCAGCAAGCACAGTAATAGTTTGCTGCGTATCATCATCAAGTGCGCTTTCTAGTTGTTCAAGCTTCGCGTCTAAATCATCAGCGTAGGTTGTGTCCTGTAAGCGAATAACACCTAGCGCATCTCTTATATTTTCGAGTAATTCGCGTGACTCTAATGCTTGCTCAGTTTCAACTTTTTGTTGCCAATTGTTATAACTAGCCACACTCGCAATAGTTTGCTTAACCTGCCCGGCTACACTTTGAATTAAACCATTACCTTGTTCACTGTAAAGGTTATCTGCGATGTATTGATCTGCTAAACTGCTGTAAGTTTGCCAAGCACTTGTATCATCCTGCTGGGTGATAAAATCATCAAATGCAGTGGCTAAATCAAATCCTTCAACAGACACACCAGCGATGATAGCGCTATACGTAAATGCGTTAGCAACGATTTCTGCCTCTAGTGTATTACTCAAGCTACTATGTGTAAGCTGATAAAAAGGACTCGCAGATAAACTTGCAAGGGTCGCGTCAACATTTGCATTCGTAATTGCGGTGCTCAATGGCGAGAAAAACACCTCATTAACGCCTGGCGCAACATAGGCACGGGCGGCATAGTTTAAATTAACGCCAGTTATCTCTTCAAAATCAATTAAACGGTTTTCGTTTATATCGTTTACATCGCCGCGAAGCGTTCTGCCGCAGCCTGTAAAGCGTGGGCATGGCAAGGCGCTATCGTCAGGTATAAATTCAAATGTATAAAAATTAAGAGGCGATACACTCACGCTGGCGGTATTTATGTTTTCGACCGCGACAGACTCAACCACATTGCCTTGGCTGTCTAATTGATTAAGCGTACCTTTGGCTGATTGCCACTGAGGTACATAAAAATTTACGGTAGAGGTAGATGCTACGCTTATTTCAACCGCTTCGTCACTACTGTCATTTGAAGAGCCACCGCAGCCACTAAGCGCTAGAGTAACTGACAAAGGTAAAAGTTTTTTTAACATCTTCATTCCTTAAAACTTAATGTTCATGTACCAATTTACATTCGCATAATAAGCTTTATCTAAATCTAAGCTGTCGGTTTGTAAATTAAGACCAAAGTACTCGTTTTCAATACCGACTAAAAACGCCTCACTTTTTGTTTCATAGCCAGCTTGTACCTTCCAATGATCCCAAAAATGGATACGCCCTTTTAGCTGACTAAATGTATCTTCGTCGTACTGCTTGATTGTAAGCGCCGTTGAATACCGGCGGTTGATTCGATAATCGGCAAAGGCGGTAATACGCATTTCCATATCAAGTGTGTGTGACTGAGTATTACCAAAAGCAGATGTTTGAAGAGAAACAGTCGGAGTAGAGGTAACATTACCACTCTCATCTTCACTGAAAGGGATTTCTGTTGTTTGCCCTTTTACCGCGCCGGTATCATCAAAGTCAGTTTTATAAAGCAGATCTTTTACACTTAGCCCTACTTTTAAATCGTCATTTACTTGCCAATCAGCAAAAATATCTAAGCTATAGCCTAGGCCTTCAGGGTTTTGCGAGGGAGTAAATTTTTTAAATAAAATATCTTTCGAAAAATTATAATCAGCAGTAATGCTGCCTTCTACATCGTCACTAAACACTCGCCCATCTACAGAGGCATCTTGAAAATGTGTACTGGCAAAAACAGACACTTTTGGTGTAATAGTTAGCGCGTTTTTATCTAAAAATTTAAAATCGTATGAAACAAACACCCCATTAGAGGTCACTTGCTTAGCATTTAGCTGATACGTGTAAAAACGCTCTTCAAAGGGTAAATCGTTTTTTTCTAAATAAGTATAAAGTGCAGTATCGGGATCAAAATTAAGTACGTAGTCATAACGGCTCTGCAAACCAACTTTAAAATTGTTGTAACCCACGCCAATTTCAAAAATATTATAAGTAAATGCACTATCGCCAGACTTAATAGGCTCGTCAAAATCATCTACAAATGCTTGTACTGGCTGTGCCTCAGTGTAAATTTCGGCGTCAAAGTGAGTAAATATTTGAAATTGATTATTTGCAGAAGCTAGAGGTGAAAGTAGAGCAGTTGAAAATCCTAACAAGAGAATTTTTTTTTTCATAATTTAATCGCTTTCTATAAAAAAAGGGAAAAGCACACAGCTTTTCCCTTTTATAGTTTAAGTATTAGTTAGATGAGTCAATTAAAGTCACATCTGTGTATTCAATTACTTCATCATCAATGTAAGTAATTGAAACACCATTTGTTACCTTAGTTGCTGTACCAAAGGTCATCATCATGCCATCGTACATAGCTTTAACATCGCCCATGTAACCAGCTGATTCAGTACCCGACATAGACAGCGTGTAACCCATTGCAGCGTCGCCATTTACTTTAATTTCAAGCATGGTCATGTCTTCATCACCACTGCTATCCACCTCAGACATTACGCTAAAGTCTAAGTCGCCAGACATACCTGCTAGTTCTAGCATAGCCATGTCTGTCTCTTCCATGCCGCTTAAGTTAAGTGTACCCATAAAGTCTGAGTCACCGTCCATAATTTCAACACGGTTCCACGCTTGCGTCATCGTAAGCTCAGCGTCATCAACGGTATCTGCACTCACATCACCGTCAAACGTAAATACTAAACACGAATCAATTTGCGTAGAGTCAGTAATTGTACCATCAGCAAATGCTTGACACTCTTCAAGTGCATCTGCGGCTACATCACCCGTAACAAGCTCAACAGTTGCATCGGTTTCGGTATTTAGCATGCCGCCCCAAGCAACAACCAATTGGTTATCTTGATACGCTGCAGACGCTGTAATTTCGCTACCGGTCGTCGCATTAGTAAGCATTAGCGTTAAATCATCTAAGCTGTAGTCGTATGCCCATTCAGGATGCGTTGTTGAAGTACCTTCACCAGAGTTACCCATATCGGCAAGCTCTTCAAATACATCAAATAACACTTCAGCTGTGTCGTAAAGTGCATCACCACCGGTACTTGTTAATACTGTCATCGTAGAAAGAGATTCTGATGTTTCTTTAACAGATGCCGTTGCAACCGCCAGCTCTGCTTCTGCTTGAAGGCTAAGCGCAGTTACAAGTTGCTCGTTTGCAAGTTCAGCCTGAGTTTCAGCAGCTTCTGCCATCGTTTCTGCACTTTCAACTAAGTCAGCAGCTTCATCCATATCAGCTTCAGTTACTGCTACAGCTTTATATTCAGTTGCTGCTTCTAGTGCTTGTTCAATCGCAAGCTCTAGTGCATCTACAGCAGCAGAAAAATCTGACGCAGCAATTACCGCAGCATCAACTAATTCAACAGTTGCTTGTGCATCGTCACCCGAGTCAACAGCAGCTTGCGCATCAGCAAGTGCACTTGTTGAAGCAGCTTCTGCAGTATCTGCAGCGGCTTTCTTTTCATCTGCAACATCTGCAGTATTCAAAGCAATTTCTTTAGCGGCTTCTACTTCAATCTCATACTCAGTAATAGCGGCTTCTGCATCAAGTACTAACTGCGCAAGTGCTGCATCGTATGTACTTACGTTTTCTACTTCTACTAATGCTAATGCCTGTAGTGCAGTTGCAGAATCCTCTATGCCTTGGTAATCAGAGCTTTGAGCTACTAATAAAGACGCAGTGCTAACATAGCCTTGTGCTTGCACATAAACCTTGTTTGTTGCCGTTGCTAAATCCGCTGCTTCAGCTTCATTTTCAAGTGCAGCTACAGCCGCAACAAATTCAATTGCAGTAGCTGCGTCAGTTACGGCATCACCCATGTCTTGAACATCAGCAAGCATTTCTTCAGCAGTATCTATAGATGTTTGAAGAGCAGCAAGCTCAGTAGAAGATGCATCAATTTGCGCTGATAAAGCAACTGCTAAATCTGCAAAAAAGTCATCGCCTGCAACACACTCATCGCCAGTACAACCCAGCTCTTCTAGAGCTTCTTGCACAGTACCTGCAAGTTCTGCCAGCTCTGCATCGGTTGCTGCGCCATTTTTAACTGCGTTGTCTTTCGCTTCTTTTGCTTTAGCTGCAATACCAGCGGAGTTTTGTGCAAATGTAGCAATATCAGCAGCTGATGCATTAGGGTTATTTGCTAAGTAGGCTGCTTCTAATGCCGCTTTAATAGCATCTTCATCACCCGTTGCAATAGCTACAAACACGCTTGCAGTACTAGAAACGGCTGTTTGTAAGGTTGCTGCAATATCAGTTGTACTTAAAGTACCTGCTGCAATACCAGCTTTAATGCTCGCTATAGTATCAGAAATCGATGGTAAGCCTTGAACCGAAGACGACAGCTGTGCAATCATCAACACGCCTTGTGAAAGGCTTTCTTCACCGTCTACATCACTTAAATCTACTGCACCACCGTTTGATAAGTCACCAATAAGCGCTGACAATAAAACAGCTGCATCTGGTCCAAAAACTTGGATCACTGTATTTAAGCTTGTTGATGCAATAGCATCAGCGTCAACTTCACCTTCGGCTTCAAGTAGGGCTTGAGCAACCAGCGTAGTTAAAAATGTTACATTCGCTTTAAACGAACGTGCTACGTTTGCATCGCCTGCTGCGCCGCTCGTATCAGATGAGTCGGCTTCTGCTGCAGCTACATATTTAACAACAGAAAGCTCTAAGTCTGCTTTGTACCATTCACCAAACTCAATGTTAGTATCGCCATCGTTTACGTCATCTGCTTCTGGCGCATCATCGTAAGTTCCACAACCAACGTAAGCATCACAACGTAAGAAGCTATCATCGCCTTCTTCAGCAGTAGTCACTGTAATATATACAGGGCCTGTAAAGTCATCTTCAAGGTAAATGCTGTAGCTACCATTATCGCCGGTTACTAGCGCATCTGGGTTACCTGCTATTTTGCTAGCTTCTACAGCCGCATCTGCCGCATCTTGAGAAGTTGCTTCGCCGGTAAACGTTTCAGCTTCTGCTGATGCTTCTAATCTAAATGCAACTGGAACACTTTGCCCTGTTTCATCAAGTGTCATCACGCTAACAACGGCACCTTTCATTGCACCTTTAACAGCTTTACCTGTTATTTCTACGTTAAATTGAGCGTCATCAGATGAAGTAACAGATTCAACTGGAGGAACGTAAGTGTTTCTGTCGTTGTCTGAACCACAACCCGCTAAACCTAGTGTAAGTGCAACAGATGCTGCAATTGGGGTAATTTTAGTCATACGCTGTGCCATTTATTTCTCCTTGATAGCCTGCAATGAGTATCAGAAAATTATTTTATTAAATATACGTGTGAAAGTTTACAAAAAAACATAAACAGACACACAATAACAACCTTTGTTACTTATTGATTAAAGTAACATTAAGTAATGAGTTTTTGCTACATTTTTATACATTTCAAGTACAAATTTTTACCTAAGTTTAAACGACGCTTCTTCATAGGCTTTACTATTTTTCAATAACATATGTTAAAACCATTAAGAAGCATCGCTCTGGCGTACCATATATCCACTATATTAAGTGAATATTACATTTAATTTAGTTTGTTAATAATATTCTTCAAGTAAATGCGTCAGATACGTTAAAAAAAAACCATCTAAATGCTGATATAATGAAAAAGAATTAGTTTTGTAGGGTTTTTGGAAGGGGGAATTGTTAAACACAATGTTTGCGTTGTTTAGTTTTAAAACTAAACATTTTAAGAGTCAATAACGACTAGGGGTAGCGTTAATGACTCAATATAAAACGTTAAAATCGGCTTATTGCAAAGCCCTAACTACGCCCTCCATAAGCACACGAGCACTGCGGCTCATACTTGCTTTGGTAACTTGCCAATCTCCAGCTGTTTTTTTAGCTTCTGCGCCTACTTTTAGCGTGCCAGAGGGGTGACCAAAGTTAACTTCGTTCAATGTCCCGCCACCTGCAGCCACATTAACAAGCGTACCTTCAATAGCGGCAGCTGCACCAATAGCTACTGCGGCTGTGCCCATCATAGCGTGATGAAGCTTGCCCATAGACATAGCACGTACTAATAAATCAATTGTTGTAGCTTCAATAAACTTACCACTTGACGCGTTATAATCTAATGGCGCTGCCACAAAGGCTACTTTAGGTGTATGTTGGCGTGTTTGAGCCTCGTTAATATTAGCTATTAACCCCATTTTGACTGCGCCATAGGCACGAATAGTTTCAAGTTTTTTAAGTGCGTCAGTATCGTTATTAATATCGCTTTGCAGCTCAGTACCACTATAGCCAATATCCGCGGCATTAATAAATACAGTAGGAATACCCGCGTTTATCATAGTGGCTTTTAAAGTACCAACACCTGGTACTTCTAAGTCATCCACTACATTGCCTGTAGGGAATAACGCCCCTTCACCATCAGCGGGGTTTAAAAACTCTAGCTTTACCTCGGCAGCAGCAAAGGTCACGCCATCAAGTTCAAAATCGCCAGTTTCTTGCACTTCGCCGTTGGTGATAGGCACATGAACTAAAATGCTTTTTTTAATATTAGCCTGCCATACACGCACCACAGCTACACCGTTATCGGGTACTGTGCTTTTATCAACTAAGCCGTTCGTTATAGCAAACGCACCTACTGCGCTGGTTAAATTACCGCAATTGCCGCTCCAATCTATAAAAGGTTTATCTATTGCCACTTGGCCAAATAAATAATCCACATCGTGGTTAGGTTGCTCGCTTTTACTTAAAATAACCGTTTTACTAGTACTTGATGTTGCACCGCCCATGCCATCGGTTTGTTTGCCATATGGGTCGGGGCTACCAATTATGCGTAACAGTAAATTGTCGCGCGCCTCACCTGCCACTTGGGCAGGTTTGGGTAAGTCGGTTAACTTAAAAAATACACCTTTACTGGTGCCGCCGCGCATATAAGTTGCTGGCACTTTAATTTGTGGTTTAAACATAATGCACGCCCCTTATGCTGATTGCGTAGCTTCTAAAAAGTCTTGCGCAAAGCGCTGTAATACACCACCAGCGGCATAAATAGAAAGTTCTTCTTGGGTATCCAATCTGCATTTCATAGGTACTGTTAGAACCTCACCGTTTTTACGTGTAATCACTAAATCAAGCGTTGCACCTGGTGTTGGCTCACCTTTTACATCAAAGCTTTCGCTGCCATCAATGTTAAGCATTTTACGGGTAGTGCCCGGTTTAAATTCAAGCGGTAAAACACCCATACCAATTAAGTTAGTACGGTGAATACGCTCAAAGCCCTCTGCAGCTATAACCTCAACGCCTGCAAGCCTTACCCCTTTTGCAGCCCAATCACGCGATGAGCCTTGACCATAATCGGCGCCGGCTACAATAATGAGTGGTTGTTTACGCTGCATATAAGCTTCGATTGCTTCCCACATACGTGTGTTAGTACCTTGTGGCTCTAATCGTGCGTATGAACCTTGTTTAACTTCGCCGTTTTCATCACGCACCATTTCGTTTAACAATTTAGGGTTTGCAAATGTAGCGCGCTGCGCTGTTAAGTGATCGCCTCGGTGCGTTGCGTACGAGTTAAAATCCTCTTCAGGAACATTCATTTTAGTTAAGTATTCACCCGCAGCACTACTTGCCATAATAGCGTTTGAAGGCGATAAATGATCCGTTGTAATGTTATCGCCAAGTACAGCAAGGGCGCGCATGCCGGTCATGGTTCGCTCACCTGCAAGGGCGCCTTCCCAGTATGGCGGGCGGCGAATATAGGTACTTTGCTCGCGCCAATTGTATAGCGGGTCGTTGTTTTCACCGTAATCTACGGTTAAATCAAACATAGGTTCGTACACTTTTTTAAATTGCTCTGGCTTTACGCTTTGTTTTATCACTTCATCTATTTCTTCATCGCTTGGCCATAAGTCTTTTAGCGTTATATCGTTACCATTTTGATCTTTCCCTAGTACACCTTTTTCAATATCAAATCGAATAGTACCGGCAATAGCGTAAGCCACCACTAATGGCGGTGACGCTAAAAACGCTTGCTTAGCATACGGATGTATACGCCCATCAAAGTTACGGTTGCCCGAAAGTACCGCTGTTGCGTATAAGTCGCGATCTATCACTTCTTGTTGAATTACAGAGTCAAGCGCGCCGCTCATGCCGTTACAGGTAGTACAGGCAAAACCCACAATACCAAAGCCAAGTTTTTCAAGTTCAGGGAGTAATTTCGCTTCTTCTAGGTATGATTGCACCGCTTTTGAACCCGGTGCTAAGGATGTTTTAACCCACGGTTTGCGCATTAACCCTTTGGCATTTGCGTTACGCGCAAGTAAGCCGGCAGCAATTACGTTGCGCGGATTACTGGTGTTAGTACAACTGGTAATAGCGGCAATAATACAGGCGCCATCTGGCATTAAGCCTTCTTCGTTTTCAACAACGCCTGATATACCTTCTTTGGCTAAATCGCTCGTGGATACACGACGATGTGGGTTTGAAGGCCCAGCAATATTGCGCCCAACGCTTGATAAATCAAATTTAAGCACTCGCTCATATTTTGCGGTTTTTAAACTATCGCTCCAAAGGCCAGCCGTTTTAGCGTAGTTTTCTACAAGCGCTATTTGCTCTTCATCACGCCCTGTTAAACGCAAATAATCAATTGTTTTATCGTCTATATAAAACATGG
Organism: Pseudoalteromonas sp. S2893; assembly: GCF_005887105.1. Lineage (NCBI taxonomy): Bacteria > Pseudomonadati > Pseudomonadota > Gammaproteobacteria > Alteromonadales > Pseudoalteromonadaceae > Pseudoalteromonas > Pseudoalteromonas sp. S2893. The sequence continues at coordinate 187,890 of NZ_PNCY01000014.1, forward strand.
CTGCAGTAGCACCAAATTCTGGTGTCATGTTTGAAATAGTTGCTCTGTCGCCAAGGGTTAGTGCATCAGCGCCTTCGCCGTAAAATTCTAAATAGGTCGATACAACACGCTGAGCGCGTAAAAATTCGGTAATAGCCAGCACTATATCGGTTGCGGTAATCCCAGGCTGGCGAGTGCCTGTAAGCTCAACTCCTACTATATCAGGCAAGCGCATGTAAGAGGCGCGGCCAAGCATTACGCTTTCGGCTTCAAGCCCACCAACACCTACAGCAATTACGCCAAGTGCATCAACATGCGGTGTGTGGCTGTCGGTGCCAACTAAGGTATCGGGGAATGCAATGCCATCGCGGTTTTGAATAACAGGCGACATTTTTTCAAGGTTAATTTGATGCATAATGCCGTTACCAGGCGGAATAACATCAATATTTTTAAAGGCGGTTTTAGTCCAGTTTATAAAATGAAAACGGTCGTCGTTGCGTCTATCTTCTATTGCACGGTTTTTTTCAAACGCGTCAGGGTCAAAGCCTGCATGCTCTACCGCTAATGAGTGATCAACAATTAGCTGTGTAGGCACAACCGGGTTTACTTTTGCCGGATCCCCACCTTTTGCAGCAATGGCGTCGCGCAGGCCTGCTAAATCAACTAAAGCAGTTTGGCCTAAAATATCGTGGCACACTACGCGCGCCGGATACCACGGAAAGTCTAAATCTTGCTTACGCTCAATAAGCTGATTAAGCGCATCGGTTAGCATATCAGGCTCACAGCGGCGCACTAAGTTTTCGGCAAGTACGCGTGATGTGTAAGGCAATGTGGCATAAGCACCAGGCTTTATTGCATCAACGGCTTCTTGCGTATCGTAGTAATCCACATTTGATCCGGGCAATGGTTTTCGGTATTGGGTGTTATTAATTATGGTCATAATATCTGTTCGCTAATAGGTGACGGGAAATAAAAGGCAAGAGGTGAGCGTGTTGCTCACCCTATACCAACCCGCTTAATTAAGTATTATTACGGATTGGTATTATGTGTAACTAATTAGCCTCTTGATTCAATTGGCGTGTAGCTACGTGCCTCTGGCCCTGTGTAATCAGCACTTGGGCGAATAATACGGTTATTAGCGCGCTGCTCTTTAACATGTGCCGTCCAGCCGGTAACACGGCTCATCACAAATATTGGCGTAAATAACTTAGTGGGAATACCCATAAAGTGATACGCCGATGCATGGAAAAAATCGGCATTACAAAACAGTTTTTTCTCGCGCCACATAACTTCTTCACACCTAACCGACACAGGGTAAAGCACATCATCGCCCACCTCTTTAGCTAGTTTTTCAGAAAACTTTTTAATAATAACGTTACGTGGGTCTGACTCACGGTAAATAGCGTGTCCAAAGCCCATTATTTTATCTTTACGCTCTAGCATACCCATAATTTCTTGCTCGGCGTGCTCTGCACTTGTAAAGCCCTGAATCATATCCATAGCGGCTTCGTTTGCACCACCATGCAGTGGCCCACGTAGCGTACCAATAGCGCCCGTTACACAAGAATGAATATCAGAAAGCGTTGATGCACACACACGTCCCGTAAAGGTAGAGGCATTAAATTCATGCTCTGCGTATAAAATTAGCGACACATTCATTACTTGCGCAAAAAGCTCACTCGGTGCTTTGTCGTGTAATAGAGTTAAAAAGTGCGCGCCCACTGAGTCGTCATCAGTTTGTGTTTCAATACGCACGCCATCGTGAGTAAAGCGGTACCAGTAACAAATAATACTTGGGAACACTGCAACCATGCGGTCAATCGCATCGTTTGCTTGGCTAAAATCAAGTTCCATTTCTAGGTTACCCAGCATTGAGCAACCGGTACGCATAACATCCATTGGATGCGCGTCTTTAGGAATATTTTCTAGCACGGTTTTTAGTGCATCTGGCAGGCCGCGTAAGCTTTTTAATTTAGCTTTATACTCGGCTAGTTCATTGGCTGTTGGTAGCTCGCCGCGTGAAAGTAAAAAAGACACTTCCTCAAACTGTGCTTTTTCGGCAAGTTCGCTAATATCGTACCCACAATACGTTAAACCTGAGCCTGTTTGCCCTACTGTACATAATGCGGTTTGCCCTGCAACTTGCCCGCGTAAACCTGCTCCGCCTAATGCTTTATCTACCATGATCTTCTCCTATCTAAATTTGTGTGTGTTATCTATTTTAATAGTTATTATTTGTCAGATTTTGATGAAAAAAGGTTATCGAGTGTGTTTTCGTATGTGTGGTAATCTAAAAATTCGTAAAGCTCGGCGCGTGTTTGCATGTTCTCAATTTCGCTTTGCTGCGAGCCTTCATTTAAAATGGCAGAGTACACATTAAGCGCGGCTTTATTCATTGCTCTAAAAGCACTAAGTGGATAAAGCACCATTTCAACACCTACCTCACTTAACTGCTCTTTGGTGTAAATAGGCGTTTGGCCAAACTCTGTAATATTAGCCAAAATTGGTATATTGATCGCTTTTGCAAATGCTTGGTAGTCGGCAAGGTCATGCACGGCTTCTGCAAAAATAGCGTCTGCGCCCGCTTCAACACACGCAGCTGCGCGGTCAATCGCGGCGCTTAAACCCTCTTTTTGAAACGCATCGGTACGCGCCATAATGTAAAAATCGCTATCGGTTTTTGCATCAACTGCGGCTTTAATACGGTCGACCATTTCACCTTGGCTTACAATTTCTTTATTAGGACGATGGCCGCAACGCTTTTGCGCTACTTGGTCTTCAATATGAAAACCCGCTGCTCCTGCTTTGGTCATTTCTTTAACGGTACGCGCAATATTAAACGCCCCGCCCCAGCCTGTATCGGCATCTACCAGTAGTGGTAAATCGCTGGCACCGGTAATACGGCGAATATCTTCAAGTACATTATCAAGGCTGGTCATGCCTAAATCGGGCATACCGTAAGAGGCGTTCGCAACACCGGCACCTGAGAGATAAATAGCTTGGTGGCCCATTTTTTCAGCCATCATGGCTGTGTAGGCATTAATAGTACCCACTACTTGTAATGGGCGGTTATTCGCAATGGCCTGTTTAAATTTTAATCCTGCTGACATTATTTTCTCCTCACTTTGAACGGTTGCTACTTGGAGTAACTTATATTTTTAATCTGACATTGTGACTGTTTAACTGTTACTAGCTTTTAGCTTTTAGAAGTTTTTGTTTATGACAAATACGAATCTGTATGTGTATGAGGTCTATTTAACGCTAAGAAAATCGTTCTGTAACTAGGCAATAATTTTTATGTTTAGTGGTTCTAAATAAAAAATTCTTAACAACGTTATAGAGCGATTTAATCAGTTAAATTGTTCGAATACTCATATTGATTGGTATACATCAAATTTGGTTTGAATATTTGCTTGCGATGCACTGATGTGTCGTTTCATCAGCATTTCAGCAAGTTCACCATCGTGGTTTTCTATCGCGTTAATAATGGCTAAGTGCTCGTCAAACGCTTTTGATACGCGCGGCCCTACCATGCCCATTTGTACTCGGTACATACGTATTAATTGGTAAAGCTCGTTACATAACAAATGGATTAAATGGGCGTTTTTGCTGCCTTTAATAATGCGATAGTGAAAGTCTAAATCGCCCGCTTCTTGATAGTACGACTCGCCCTCTTTAACGCGCTGTGTTTGCAAATGTTGATTAAGTAATTGCTTTAAGCCTTTAACTTCGTCAGCTGCCATATTGTCGGCAGCTAGCCTACATGCTAAGCCTTCAAGCGAGCTGCGTACTTGGTATACTTCAATTAAACGCTCTGCGGTTAGCGCCACTACTCGGCAACCTACATTGGCTTTACGCTCCACTAAGTAACAGCTTTCTAAGCGATTAAGCGCTTCTCTAAGCGTCGCACGGCTTACACCGTAGCGCTTTGCAAGCTCAGGCTCCGATATTTTGCTACCCTGCTGTATGCTGCCTTCTACTATTTCACGGCGCATATCAACAAACACTTGATCAGATGCTGTAGTAATAGGTGTATCGTTTAAAAAAGGTTGCGTCATGGCTTTATAAATAAATTGTCGACAATCGATGAGTTAACTATGTGCTTAATAAAAAAACATGTCAACCCCACCTAAGGTAAAAATGAGTAAAAAACACACTTATTGTCGACACTGTTAATCTAAGGTCGTATAAAATTGCTTTAAAATTAAACTAAAAACACAATATGTCGACATGCCAATAAATTATAAAGCCGCTATTTAACACTGAAATAGTGCGTTAAAAGTGCTAATATCGCGCTTTATTTTTTAATGTACGAGCCAACGCGTGAACGCCAACACTTTTATTCCTGAGCATTTTATTGACGACGTAAAAACCTATTTACCTGCACACCTCAATTTAGACGACTTTATAAACGCGTGCCGTCGCCCTCTCAGAAAATCTATTCGTGTAAATACATTAAAAGTTAGTGTTGCTGAATTTAAACACCGTGCAGAGCAAAAAAACTGGCAACTTACGCCTATACCTTGGTGCAATGAAGGTTTTTGGCTAGAACGCCCAAGCGATGAAGAGCAAAACTTAGCATTAGGCAATACCGACTTACATTTAAGCGGCGCCATGTACGTGCAAGAGGCAAGCTCAATGCTGCCACCTATGGCACTAAAACAAAGTATTGAAAACTCAAATTTACAAGATAATTACGTACTTGATATGGCATCAGCGCCTGGCTCTAAAACTTCGCAACTTGCCGCAATAATGAATAATCAAGGCGTACTTGTTGCCAACGAGCTTTCGTCATCACGCTTAAAGGTCCTTAGCGCTACGCTTAAACGTATGGGCGTTGGTAACTGTGCGCTTTCGCACTTTGATGGCGTCATATTTGGTAACTATATGTTTGAATGCTTTGATAGCATTTTGCTTGATGCACCCTGCTCTGGCGAAGGTACCGTACGTAAAGACGCCGATGCACTTAAAAACTGGTCAATAGAATCAAATATAGAAATTGCTCAAGTTCAAAAAGATTTAATTAAAAGCGCTTTTTACGCATTGAAACCAGGCGGTACACTGGTGTATTCAACCTGTACGCTTACCCCGCTCGAAAACCAACAAGTATGCAACTATCTACTGAATGAATTTGGCGACTATATTGAGCCGCAATCGCTAAGTGATTTATTTGAAGGGGCAGAAAAAGCCACAACCGCCGAGGGCTATTTACATGTGTGGCCGCAAACATTCGACAGCGAAGGTTTTTTTATCGCTAAGTTTAAAAAACTCGCAAGCTGCAATAACCCAACCCAAAGCGTTAAAAAAGGCGCCTTTCCATTTAACGAGTTTGATAAAAAACAAACCACTTCTTTTATGAGCGAGCTTAAAAAACAGTTTGGCTTAAATGCGCTTCCAGGTAAGTTAATGCAGCGCGATAAAGAACTGTGGTTATTTCCTGATGGGTTTGAAGCCGTTCAAAACAAAATAAAATACGCACGTTTAGGTATTCAACTAGGTATTATTCATAAAAACGGCGTAAGGCTCACACACGAGTTTGCTACCGTGTTTGGGAATGAATGCAAAAGCAATACGTATGTTTTAACAAACGAGCAAGCAAACGACTACTTTAATGGTAAAGATATACGCCTAGAAGACGTTACAAAAGCCAACGGCGAAGTAGTACTAACCTTATGTGGCTGCCCAGTTGGGCTGGGCAAATGGCAAAAAAATAAGATCAAAAACTCTTTGCCACGCGATCTAGTGCAAAACACCCAGTTAATAAGCTGGGCATAAAGCACTCAACACAAAGGGTAACCTGTGCACAATATTATTAAGTCTTTGTTATCATTTGCGGTTAATAAACAAACAAAATTTAGAGTTTTGCAAATTAGTTAACTACACTTAGAGGTACTTTCTTCTTCTCCCTAAGAATTGCGAAAGTGTATTTAGTTAGCGCAAGGCTCAACTAAGAGCCATTTGTAGCCCAGAGCGTAGACAATGGCTCTGGGTTTTTTATGCAACTAGGTTAAGTGATTTTTTTAAAGATAGTTAGACACACTGCGCTTTAGAGGACTGACCAACAAAGTACAATGTTTAGATTGGTTATGTATTCTCATTTATTTCTCTCAGTGAAATTTTAGTTATTTAAATCATAAAGAGGTTTAGAGACGCTCCGCTTTAGAGTAGTAACAAAAAAGTAAAAGTATCAATTGGTTGTGTCTTCTCATTTACTCCTCATTTTCTTCTCTCCGTGCAATTAGCTTAAGTTACTTTTTCACAAAGAACTTAGAGACGCTCCGCTTTAGAGTAGCAACAAAAAAATAAAAGTATCAATTGCTTGTGTTTTCTCATTTACTCCTCATTTGCTTCTCTTTTTGAGCAGTGTTTTATTTTAGCAATTAAAAGCTTTCGCTTTTCACCTGAGCATGCTCTACGTCTACTGCGAAGGTGTAGATATGGGTTTTACTTGTAGGCGTGAATCTTGCTCACGCAAGCTATTAAAAATTAGTTAAATATTCACAAAGAGGTTTAGAGGCGCTGCGCTTTAGAGAAGTTATCTAGTGATTAAATGATTAATTAAAAAGAGTTCAAATACATACAAAAACTAATTTTATAAAAACTAATTACAATGTTTTTTAAACATCCAGCTATTTCTGACAGATTCAAACTGCGCGCCAAACTTAAGAGACAAACATAAAATAGGCAATGCATCTACTTGTTTAGCAATATCAAACGCGCCTGAAAACTTATAACCATGCTTCGCTGCAAGCATAAGCTCGCTAACATAAATAGCTTTATATTTAGGGGGTAGTTGATGCCAATTGGTAAGTGCTATTTCAATCACACCTAAGTGAACATCTATTTTATAAGGGCCAACTTGTTTAGCTTGCTGAATATAACCAAATACACGCTCGCTTGGACCTTCTTGGTAACTAACTATTTTAGCTAAGTCAATCCAAGTTTCTGCCCACGACTTCCTGTACTTTAACGAATTTAATAAAGCCAACTCTGCCAGCTGATATACTTTAGGAACGTTGCTTCGATTGACGTTATTTTCATTCAACCTAAGCATTTTTATATAAGCACTTAGCTGCCAATAATGCGCCTGTAAAGGCTCTAGTTGAGTAGCGAGTGTTATTGCATCGTTTGCGAGGTTAAGCTCTTGAGGAGTTATTAAAGCACGAGGCTGTTTTAGCGTATTTAAAGCATTAAAATACCATGCATTAGCACGCATACTTTGTATGCTTTCAAAACTAATAAACAAAGTAATAATTGCAAGCAATGTAATTTGAGTTAGCTTTTTTAAATCACTCATCAAACAAAGACTCTGTTAAACGCTGTGGATTGTTAACAAACAAGTTTTCTGCCTCAAACTCACCAATTAAATCTGCAACTAACTTTTTTGCATTGCTTAATATTGGAGGCCTACGTTTAACTGAATGGGCATCAGAGGCAACATAACTAACCAATCCTTTTTGTAACATATCAATACTAATTGCTTTTGCAGTATCACCCCAAGCCCCTTCTATACTTGAGGCTGTTAATTGAAAATCACAACCTAATTGTTTTAAGCGCTCTATGTAGAAAGGATTTGCTTGAATATCTCTGTTACGTTCAGGATGAGGTACTATCACTTTTATATTTCGATTAGATAACCAATTTATAAACTTGTCGTAACCTTGCGGTACATGCGAATGAGGTAGCTCTAGTAATAAGTAATTAGTTGAGCCAGAAGCCCCAATAAAGGGCAATTGGTCAGACATGATTAACGCCATTAATTCAATATCGAGTCTAACCTCAGCAGCTACTGCAAGCTTTAAATTAATACCTGCAGCCAAAGCCTCATCCTTTAATGAAGTAATGCCTTGAGCAAGCATTTTTGAGGAATTATTAAATCGACCTATATGAATATGAGGAGTTGCAACAATATGTGTTATTCCATCATCTTGCGCCATTTTTAATAGCGCTAAAGATTCCTTTAAATCTTTAGCGCCATCATCAATACCTGGCAAAATGTGTGAATGAATATCAAACATAGGTTATTAGCAACTATGAAGTTGGTTGCTCAGGCTTTTGAGAGTAATCGTAATAATCATAGTACCCGTGACTATGTTCATCCTTACTTTTGCTCATATCAACTTTATTAAGTACAATACCCGCCACATGCGCCTTAGATTCAAAGAGTCGCTCTATTCCGGCTTTTATTGGTTTAATACGGGTAACGTCCGATTTAACTACATAAATAACTGAGTCAGCACCTTGTGAAATAACAAGTGCATCACTCACAGCCTGAGTTGGAGGGGTATCAATTATTATATGATCGTACTTCGTTTTTAAAACATCGAGCACTTCGTTAAAGCGTGAGCTAGATAAGAGCTCTAACGGGTTACCAGGAATTTGCCCACTAGGCATAATAGCAACCCCAGACTGCCCATCAACATGGACACATTCACTAAACTGCTCAGTACCTATAATTAAATTACTTAGCCCAGGGTGGAATACCGGTATATCAAAGCGCTTTGCTATGCTTGGTTTACGCAAATCTGCATCAATTAATAATACCTTACCCATTTGAGCAAGCGACATAGCTAAATTAGCTGAAGTAGTCGTTTTACCTTCACCTGGAGAGCTTGATGTAACTGCAATAACTTTATGATCGCGATCTAATTGCGTTAATAATAAACTAGTACGGAATGTACGAACAGACTCTGCAAAACGCCTGTAGTTATCGTCAAGGTAAGCATGTATAGGAAATACGCTCTTTTTCGGCATCGGCACATTAGGTAATAAGCCTAGCATGCGCTGTGCAAGCTTACCCTCTACATCGTTTTTAGTTTTAACGGTATCGTTTAAAGCATCAAATACAAAGCTCATTACAACTGCAAAACCAAAACTTGCAACAAAAGCAAGTACAATTATCAGCTTTTTATTTGGCTTAGCTGGATCTTTAGGAGCAAATGCACGATCAGTAAAGCGTGCAGCTGCAGAACTAAAGTCACTTGTTACTTCGGTTTCTTTAGAGCGTGATAAGAACGTATTAAATATATTACGGTTAGTTTCAACTTCACGTTTAAGCTGATTATATTTAGTTTCTTTACGCGTAATATCTTGATACTCAGCACGTATTTTAGCCAAGTCACGTTCAAGCGCAGTCACAGTACGTGTTATACGGTTTAACTCTTTTTCGATGCCGGTAATAAGGCCTTTTATTTGCTTATTTAAATTATTTTTTACAGTAGCAAGTTCAGCCTTCGCAGAAATTATTTTAGGGTGTTTAGGACCATAAACTTCACTCAAGTCACTTAATTTACGTTCAACGAGTATTACCTCACGCTTTACATCCTGTATCACTTTATGGGAAGTGATTTCTGGCATACTGCCTAAAAGTTCTAAATTGTTATTACCATACTCACTGATAACACGGTTAATGCTTTCAAGGTTATTTTTTTCGTTACGTGCTACTACTAACTGTTGTGATATCTGCTCAAGCTCTTGTGTTGCTAGACCCGCTATCCCTTCAATATCAACTAATTTTTGCTGTTCACGGTAGGCTTGCAAACGTACTTCAGAGTCATCTAACTGAACACGAAGCTGAGATAAACGCGTATTTAACCAGCTAGATGCTTGTTGCGTTATACCCATTTTTGCACGCATTTGGCTTTCTATGTAAACTTCGCCTACAGTATTTGCTACAAGTGCAGCTAATTTTGGGTCGCTCGATTCAAAGCTCACCCTAACTAATTGGGTTTTACGAATGGGTGAAACTGAAAGTCGAGATTTAAAAGCAGATAATAAGCCAAGCATTTCACGCTCAGCTTTTTCTTCAGCAGAATATACCGCCGTTTCTTTTTTATTTAAAAAAGGCAAGTACGATTTAATTGCCGTTTTCATTTCACTAACAGGAGAAGGTTTAGCAATAAAATCCGTATGACTTCTTAAGTCAAGTTTTCTAATCACCTCACGAGCTATACTATCAGACTTAATTACCTCAAACTGGGTCAAGTAATACTCTTTTTGGTTAGAGTCTAATCCGTATATTTCCTCAAAACTAACTGCTTTAGCTTGCTCTGCTTCTATAAGTAATGTAGCTGTTGCAACATACTTAGGCACTAAAGTAAGGGTAACCATAATAGTTAATAAAGTAACCACGGTTGCAAAACCTAATATGCGCCACTTAGCACGTTTAAGCACATTAAGGTAGGCACTAAAGTCTATTATTTCTTCATTATTGTTTATGTTATCGTTCATTTGGTTCATTAAATACTGCCTTGTAAACTGCTTAAAACAAGCGTTGTTCAATTTTTATAGTATCGCCCGCTGCAATTTGGCTATTTAAACTACCTTTTTGTTGCTGCTGTTTTGTTTGCTCTTTAAATATAAAAATTTTATCTACAGATGCTCGCTCAGTTAAACCGCCAGCAAGAGCTATAGCTTGGTTAACTGTCATCGCTGGTTGGTAAGGATAAGCCCCAGGGTTTTCAACCTCGCCATGTATGTAAAAAGGTCTGTATTCTATAACTTGTACATAAACATTAGGGTTTACTAAATAATCGGGCTTTAGCCCCTCTGTGATGACCTGTTCAACCTCTGAGGTGTTTAAACCTGCAAGTTTAACTTTACCTAAAAATGGGTAATTAACCTCACCACTATTACCTAGCAACGCAGTAACTTCTAAATCTGGTTGACCAAATACTTTAATTTCAACCTTATCACCTGCCCCTAATACATAACTTTGCGCAGATTGAGCAAAACAAATACTGCTAAATACAAGCAGCGTTAAACTAAAAATATACTTCATTAATTAGCCTTTAACGCAAAAGTAAAGTTAACACCGACTATTACGCGGTCAAACTCAATTGCATCTTGTGTAGAGTTTTTATCCATAAAATCTACATACGTAGAAACCATACCGAAATTACTAGCCACGTAGTTAAGCCCCAAACGTAAGTTTTTAGTTTTATCTTTTCGGCCAACGTCACCTGTATATTGCTCATCTGTGTAACTTGCACTCGCAAGCGAACTTAAGTATTCACTCCAGTTATGAGTCCAATTAACACCATAAACACTTTCTTTAATGTAATCGCCCTGTACTAACGGGTCTTTTGCTGCGCGACTAGTCATAAACTGGACTGTAGAGTAACTAAGCGGCTGCCAATTAATCGCTGCTTCCCAGCTTATACCACTAAAATTTTCACGCTGACTCGATTCAAAGTCTTTGCTTTGATAACCCACTTTAAACGAACCAGAAGTAACAGCCGTTGCCTCCCACTCCATACCTGCCAGTACTTTTACATCATCGCTGTCACGCGAAATACCACTACTAGCTAATACATCGTAACGATAATTCTCTTGTTTAACTTCCAAAAAGGTACGAGTGGCAGCTTGGGTATTATAATAACCTGTTACCCCTATTAACGATTTATCATAGTCTCGGTACTGGGATACTTCTCTAAAACTTTGGTATTTTTTACTAAAAAAACCCGCACTTAAAGCCACTTGCGCTTTTGAACTTTGTGCGCCATATTCATAACTCGCTAAAACATTTTGTTGTTGATACTTTACAAGTTCGTTAACTACATCCCCAAGGCCTTCAGTTATGCCACTGCCACGTGGTTCATATAGCCAATCGGCATCACCATTAACATCTAACCTATGTTGGCTTGTAAATTCTTTATGAACACCCGCACCTATATTAACTTGCGTAAAGTTATCTGTAGCATCTTTATTGTGTAACGAGCTACTAGTGCCAAAGTCTAAGCTATAGCTATCTGGGCCATCATCAATTACCGCTTTAACATTAGGAGTAATTGTCCAAATTAATCGCGACTCTTCATCATCGGGGGTGCTAAAAAAGTTATTGTTACTACTAATACCAGTTTGTAAAGTGGGGGTGATTTCGGCCCCATCTTTAGTCATAATACTACCAGGCTTTAAATTAGCAGCTGCAGGCGCAGCTATAACAACGCTAAGTAAAGCGCTAAGTGGTACAAGTTTTTTAGTATGCATTTGCATTTTTAAATCCCTTAAAAATTGTCATAAAAATAATTTTAACATCAAACCACAACGACCAATGTTTAATATAATGCAGGTCAAACTCTACACGTTTTTCCATTTTGTCCAATGTATCGGTTTCGCCACGCCAGCCATTAATTTGTGCCCAACCAGTAATACCTGGTTTAGCTTTATGGCGTAACATATAAAACTCTACTTTTTTACGGTATTCTTCATTATGTGCAACAGCGTGAGGCCTTGGGCCAACTATCGACATATCGCCTTTTAAAACATTTATAAATTGCGGTAATTCATCAAGGCTAGTACGTCGCAAAAAACCGCCTAAAGGAGTAATACGTGCATCATTCTTTTTAGCTTGAGTCACAACTGCACTGTTTTCAGTAACGGTCATTGAACGAAACTTCCATACCTTAATTTTACGTCCATCAAGGCCATACCTGTCTTGTTTAAAAATAACCGGCCCTTTAGATGTAAATTTAACAGCAAATGCAATAGCAATTAAAATGGGCGAAATCAACATTAAGATTAAAGAGGCAACAATTATATCTTCAGTGCGCTTTATAAATTCTCGTGCACCAATAAATGGGGATTCAAATACGCTTAGCGTATCAAGCTCTCCAACGTGCTCTATTCGTGCGTGTATTAGGTTAGACATTAAAAAGTCTGGGATAATATGTACATCTACTGTGGTATCACCTAATTGTAATAATATTTCAGCAATGCGCTTATCCGCTTTCATAGGTAGAGCAATATATAAAACGCCAATCTCCCCTTTTCGGGCAGCATTAACAGCGTCCTGTATTTTACCTGCAACATCATGCTTTGTTGAATTTTCGAATAATCGTTCTGGTTTACGGTCGTCATAAAAGCCTAAAAACTTAAACCCCAACTCATCATTTTTATTAATTTCGTTGTATAAATGAACAGCAGACTCTGTTGCACCAACAATGGCAACATTTCGTAAGTTTATTCCAAGCTTTCTTCTGTTTCTTTTAAATAAGTGAGTTACTAGTCGCCAGCTATACATAAAAGCAAAACTAAGTAAAAACCATAAACCTAAACCAATACGCGAGAGCTCATCAGTAAATTTAAAAGCGAATGAAACAAAAAATAAAACTGCAAATGCTACAAATAAAGAGCCCCAAGCACACAAAACCATGGTTCTAAATTTACCAGCACGCCAAGAGCGATAAGCAGAAAATATTTCGGCACAGTACAAAAAGCTTAGCCCAACTGTTAAAACAGAGACCATATAAATTGGGGTCAAATTTAAATTGTAAAATAAAGCAGAACACTGAAAGGCTATAAACAACGCAAAAATATCAAACAATCGATAAAAATTCGCATCAGACGAGCCTGTTGGCTTAAACGTCCGTGAAGATGTCATACTATGTATCCCTATAGATATCTTTATATATAAATTTAGTATCACTAAACTAAGGTAATTCTACCTTAGCCTCTAAGTTCATTCAACCTAGTTCGCAATACCTGTATTTTAATTTTAAACAACAAAACATTATCTAACCAGTTAATAACTACAAATAAACAAATGCAAACGCGTGTAAACTTTATTAAGCATAACCGTTTAATTAAACAAACAAGCTTTTAAATGAATGCCATATGCCTAAAGAGAAATCATCAAATAGATTTATACCTAAAGCAGATTTAATTAGGTACAAAATTAAAGCCATTACAATAATAAATATAAGAGTTAATATACTGATGAAAACTACTTGAAAGATCCACGCAACCTTTTTTTCGTTTTCATTAAGTTCACGTCTATTTCTACCGGCTAAAAAAACAAAGTAATACCTATATTTAAAAAACTTAACCACACCTCTAGAGTCTATGGAATGGCGTCCCCATTGCCTAGCTCCTATAGCAACTTTTAGATGAACTAATTGTTCTTCAGTAAAGCTTTCTTGTACTTCCTCAGGCATTCTGTTCAGTAAACTGCGTACAGCAGGATCACTTGTTATTTTAGCCATCGTATCAACTCCCGACTATTCGTTTATTATGCGATACGTGAAGAAATTGACTTTAAAGTAAGTTCACATAATTTCTTTGCTTTAGCTAAAGTTGTACTTTCTGTATAGCAACGTAGCTCTGGCGCATTTCCGGATGGCCTTAAGTGAACAACATCTTCATTGCTAAAAGTTAGGCGTAAACCATCTGTATCATCGTGTGAATCTAAATGTAAAAACTCTAGATTTAACTCTTCAACTAATTTATTAGGGTTTAATTTACCATTTTCAATAATTGAATTACTTACTGATCTCTCTATATTCTTCAATCTATCACTAAATGTAACTCGTGAAGGCAATCCATTATATAATTCAGAAAGTGGTAAGCTCTCAGCTAATTTTAGCACAGCTAACACTGGCAATAGAGCATCCCGTGTAGGTAAAGCTAATAGTTCATTTCCTTCAATATAAATAGATGAAGCAAGTAAAAAACCACCATTCGCCTCAAAGCCTGCTACGGCGTTAAATTTAGTGGTGAGCCCACTAAATGCCGCTATAACATATGGTGAGCCAATTTTAGTGCGTTCCACCTTTTTAAAAAAGTGTGCTTGCTCAATACTAGTGGTACAACTTACAGGAACTGCCAAAGCCTCTACACCTAGACTTTTGGCTGCTAACATACATAAAGTATCACCAGTAAAGTACACACCATTTTCATCAGCTAAAAGAGGGCGATCTCCATCACCATCCGTAGAAAAAATAGCGTCTAAATTAAATTCTGCTGCCCATTTTTTTGCTTGCTCTCTATCAGATTCAGCTACAGCTTCTGTATCTATTGGCACAAATTCGTCGCTATAACCAAGGCACACCACCTCAGCGCCTAATGCACTAAATAACTGAGGGTATAATTCTCTGCCGGCACTTGAATGCTGGTAAATGCCAATCCTCTTATTACTCAATAAATTGCTTGAGAAAACATTTAGGTATCGAACCATATAACTATCAAAAGCAGAACTATCAACTAAAGGCAGTGGTTGCAATTCAATTTTATCAAGTTGGGTTGAACATGATGTTATTGCAACTTCATCTTGTTTGGTTATTTCGCCCTGCTTTGTATAAAATTTAAGCCCATTCCTATCAAAAGGAATGTGACTACCTGTTACCATTATCGCAGGTATTTTTGCGCACTGAGCTGAAAAAGCTAGTGCAGGTGTTGGCAAAACCCCATAATATTCTACCTCAACACCTGCTGATTTAGCTGCGCTTATACAAGCTCTCGCCATGGCTGCACTACTAGGGCGATTATCTATAGCAATAGCTATGCGTTTAACGTCATCTTGCGTATTTATGAAAGCCAGAGTGAATGCAAAACAGACCTCATTAGTAAAGCTTGTAACTAAGCCCCTAGCGCCTGATGTACCAAATTCAATCCCGCTTTGTTTAATAATTGTAGAACTATCCATTATACCCTCTTAACCTAAATACTATTTCTTGTATGTTAAGAACGACCATAGCGGTCTTCAAAACGAACAATATCATCTTCACCTAAGTATGAGCCGGATTGAACTTCAATTAATTCTAAATCGACCTTCCCTGGGTTTTCTAATGCATGAACAGATGTAATAGGAATATACACAGACTCATTTTCAGTTAGGTACTGCTCCGTACCATCCAAGTGAACCTTTGCAGTACCAGAAACTACAATCCAGTGTTCAGCTCTATGATGATGCATTTGTACTGATAATTTAGCACCAGGCTTTACCGTAATACGTTTAACCTGAAAACGTTCTCCACAATCTACAGAGTCGTATTTACCCCAAGGTCTAAAAACTTCACGATGAAATGTAACCTCAGATCTGTTTTCATTTTTTAACTTATTGACTATCTCTTTAACTTTTTGAGATTCATTTTTGTGAGCTACTAAAACTGCGTCTTTAGTATTAATAATAACTAAGTCTTCAACACCTACAGTAGCTACTAATTTCTCATCAGCAAATACTAAAGTGTTTGTTGTATCTACAGCTTTTACATCGCCATTGAATGCATTGCCATTTTCATCTTGGTCAGAAACTTCCCATAAAGCGGCAAACCCGCCCACATCACTCCAACCCGCATCCATTGGAACGACCACAGCGTCTTTAGTTTGCTCCATTACGGCATAATCAATGGATTCATCAGGGCACGATTCAAATGCTTTTTTATCTACACGAACGAAGTCCATATCATCGTTTTGTACCTGCATAGCTTGTTCACATGCGCTAAAAATGTCTGGTCTAAATGCCTTTAACTCATTTAAATATCGGCTAGCTTTAAATAAAAACATGCCGCTATTCCAGTAATACTCACCACTTTCTATATAAGTTTTAGCAGTAGCTAAATCTGGTTTTTCGACAAAACTATCAACAACAAAACCGGTTTGGTGGGGAGCACCTCGTTTAATATAACCATATCCTGTTTCAGGTTTGTTACCTGTAATACCAAATGTAACTAGCTTACCTTCCTCAGCAAGTATCGATGCCTGCTCTACACTTGCCTGAAAAGCTGAAATATCTTCTATAACGTGATCAGCTGCCAAAACAAGCAATAGAGGGTCCTCATTGTTTTCAACTGCTTTAAAAGCAGCCAAAGCTATAGCAGGAGCAGTATTGCGCCCTACTGGCTCTAAAAAAATCCCTGAGTGTTCTACGCCTAACTGACGAACTTGCTCTGCAGCAATAAATCTATGCTCTTCGTTACATATAAGCATTGCAGGAGAATGACTTATCCCATCTAAACGGGCAAGTGTGTCTTGTAACATAGTTTTATCACCATTTAATGATAAAAATTGCTTAGGGTAGTTTCCGCGAGAAAGTGGCCATAAACGCGTTCCTGAGCCTCCGGCCATAATTATAGGTAAAATCATCTTAGTCCTTATTTGACGGTCTTACTTCAAGCAGACCTAATTTTGAAATAGTTAAAAATAGTAAAGTAACAACGGTAAAAAATAATAGGCTTGTAATTAAACAATTTATAAAAGCATCAATGTAACCTATACCTAATGCATTACTTAAAGTCGCATCATCCAACAAATTCAAATAGCAAGTTATAATTAGAGTCGTCAGAATTAAAAATTGTTTAATAGGGTAACTTTTAAATAAATACTTATGAAGCACATAAAAACATTGTAAATAATTTAATGCAAAAGAGACTGCTAAAAATGTACATAGGGTAAGCAAATCGCCGAAAAGAACACCTAATACAATAGCGCAAACATTTGCTGAGGATGAAAAAAGACCACAATAAAACATTTCTTTTGTTGCGCCAAAAGCTTGAAATATACCACCAGTAGTACTTAATACCATTTGTAATGGTATGGTAACAGACAAAACTTTTAAGATATAAACTGTACTCTCCCACTGTGGGCCAAAAAGTATTAATACTATATCTGCAGCAGACCAATACAATACCATAGAGGTAAAAAGCCCTAGGCAAGCTAGTTTAATAGCTATACGGTAAAACTCCCTCATTACAATAAAAGGATTATCCTTATGCTCCGTCAAAATGGGCTGTAAAGCGGGTGTAATAGCAAAGGTAAATAATTGCAATGGATAACGCATTACCTGATAAGATTTTTCGTAAAACCCTACGGCAACCGCACCAAAATATTTCGTTATAAGTATAGTGTCTAAATTACGAGAAAAAAAGTTAAGAATATTAAATGCCAACTGGTACTTAGCTACTGCAAACAATGTACATATCGCTTTTATATCTTTCCCAAAATGAGCTTTGCCAATTGAAGATTTTGTAGAAGAAAAATGATAAAAAACAAACCTTATAACAGGTACAACCATCAGCTTACTTATTAAACCTAAAACACCAAATCCTTGGTAATACATAACCACAGCCACAGCTAATGATAGCAATTCAGCTAATATTTCAGCTCTTGCAATTAATAAAAACTGTGTATCTTTTTGTAAGCTAGCTAATGGGAGCATTGATAACGCAGAAAACAAAATATTAAACGCCAAAACTAAATTAATATAGGATAAATTTTCAATTTCTAACCAGCCCATTAGATAGGGCGTAAAAATATAAAAAAGTAAAGCTCCAACGGTACCTATAATAAAGCTAGCAGTGAAAATACCATCGCGCTGGTCAATTGAAATACTCTTTGCATATATCACCGCTGGACCGAGGCCTGAAGTAGCAATCAACTGAAAAAATAAGATTAATACTGTTACAGCCGCTAAAACACCAAACATTTGAGGAGTATAAAGTCTTGATAATATCGCTAAAGAAATTATCTGAAAAATATATAAACTATATTTCCCTGCTAAGCTTTTTAGTATCGCCTGATTTAACTTATTGCTCAAATTACTCATAAATTATGACTTAAGCTCAAAAAGTACATTCTTTAATTCATTAGCCATTTTATAGTTTGTCGTATCGACAGGAGATGTAACAATTTTTCTATCAAGCAATTCATTCAATTTAATTGTAGGCATATCTTGTTCAGGCATCAGTACTGTAAAAATTTTATTGCTTATCTCATTTGCTATCTGCAATTGATGGTCGTCTGAAAACTCATTAAACTTACTTACTCTTGGTACAAACAGCACCTTTTTTTGATACGCAAGCATCTGATTAATACTACCAATACCACAGTGGCTAATCACCAAACTGGCACTTTTTACTAGTTGCTCCATCTCAGAACGAGTGATCATATCAACAACTTTACCTTTTGCAGGTGAGTGCTTTAATTTATTGTGCCCAGCCTGAATAACCCAACGCACTTGGTCATTGTTGTACAAGGGTTGCTTGTAAAGCATTTCGAACAAACGATCAAAGTCGTACTGGCTTGTACCTACGGTTACCAAAATAATTGGCCTGCCTTCAACCGCTTCGGTTACTGGTTTATAATTATTTTCAGATAATATATCAAAGCACTTACCTATATACTTAGTATTACTTTTAGACGCTACGTTCTTCCATTGACTATAAAATTCATCATACAAATGATATTTTTTTATTAACTTTCCAGTATTAGAAAGTTCGACAACTCGAGATAATGTATCTAAGTATATAAATTTTAAAGAAGAAACTTTACAAACCAATGCAAAAGGTAACGCGATAGGGCCCCCAGTACTAAACACTGCAGCTGGCCTTTCTTTCAATAAAACGTACAGAGCAAAAAAAACATTAAAAATGTGTATAAAAATATTTTTTTGCGTG
The DNA here is from genome assembly GCF_005887105.1 of Pseudoalteromonas sp. S2893. Classification (NCBI taxonomy): domain Bacteria; kingdom Pseudomonadati; phylum Pseudomonadota; class Gammaproteobacteria; order Alteromonadales; family Pseudoalteromonadaceae; genus Pseudoalteromonas; species Pseudoalteromonas sp. S2893. The sequence continues at coordinate 207,038 of NZ_PNCY01000014.1, forward strand.
TCTATAATTTTATATATTTTTGAAATATTATCTTTTTTAATATTTACTTTATTTGAAACAAGTACAATTTCATTACATTGGCTTGTAGCACACATAGCTTGTGTTAAGTGCCCACCTGCTGAAGCTATAACTAAAACTTTTTTATTCATGACAATCCTTTAACCATACTATTATTAATCAGCCCCATAATTGTTACGCCCGAAGAAAATGGCGCGGTCCAGAAGCGAAGTAGTTACCTATAGAGGCTCAAACACACAAGTAGTTTGAGGTAGAGCTATTTAAGTATATAAATCAATTATTACAGATTTAAATTTATCACCCTCAGAAAAACAAGCTTTAGAGGGGAGGGAGATTTCATAATTATAAAGCTCCTTGCTTATACTTATACAGTTTTTTTTGAAGTTCCCCTGGGAGTTTTTCAAAAAAATAATAAGAAAGAAAAGATAAAAACAATGTAAGTAGAAGACTTAAAATAAAAGAATAAACAATTCCAGTGAAACTATAAGCGCTATTTTTCATAAAATTAAATACTAAAGCTAGCGCTAACATATGTAGTAAATAACAAGAGTAACTAATCTTGCCAAAAAAATTTAAAAAGGAGTTAGAAAACCTAATTTTATAAATAAAGGCTGCAAAAAGCACAACACCAAAAAGATATGGAAAAAACCAACGTACCCACCCTTCTTTGTAATACATAATTTGTGCTAGGTATAAACATATAAAATAAACACAGCAAACTATTGCTAAATTTTTTAAATTAATACCTTCACTTTCAAAGTGAGAGCGCATAATTGACCCAAGCACCATAGTAGCAAGGCCTAGTGGCATTACTATAGGTACCCGAACACCTAAATTAAATCGTAAAAACGCAAAAAACACGGCAACTAAACAAAAGGCAAATAAAACAAAGGTTCTTACCTTTAAGCATTTAAGATAACCAAGGTAATATAGTGCTGCAGTACCCATATAAAAGACGACTAATAAGTGAAGCGTCCAATACGCACCTTGAACACTTTCATACCCTAAGTACTTTGGGATCATAGTAAAGTTAGCTACTACCTGCTCTAAAGAGTCAATATTAATACCAACCCCATATGCAACAGTCAAAGCAACAAAAATAGAAAACCAAAATGCTGGGTATAACCTAAAAGCTATACGTTTTAAGAATTGTCTTATGACAAAATTTCCCTGTTTACTCTGTAGGCTAAAGGGTACAACAAACCCCGTAATTAAAAAAAATACAATTACACCTACTCGCCCTAATTCAAATGAATTAACAAAACTCGTTATACCAGAGAAATAAATTGTGGAATTGTTATGCTTTACATACATATCCAAAAAGTGCCCTATTAACACTAATAGTGCAGCGCAGCCTCTTAAATTTTGTAAAAACTCCATTTTACCTTTCATAGGAACTCCCTTTTTAACTCGGTGATGTTTCTTAAAACGTGTGTATAATTTTCAGAAATTTTTTCTTCTGTAAATTTCTTTAGATAGTGGCTATCTAATATTAATTCCACCCCTTTTTTTATCGATGAATATTCGTTTTCAAACTTAAAAAGAGACTTTTCAATGTTATCGACATCGTTATCTGGTATCTTAACCCCCGCATTTACGTATTCTAAATGTCCGTCTATTCCAGTATTTTCTAAATATAAAATAGGGCAGCCACTAGCTAGCGATTCTACATAAGTCATTCCAAAAGTTTCATTTTTAGATGGTAGTAAAAAAGCTTTTGATTGCTTTAGTATTTTCAATACATCTTTTTGACTTATAGAACCTGTCAAACTGACTTCATTCTCTAGAGATAAGCTATTAATGAGCTTCTTTACTTTTTCAACATATTCGTTATCACCACTACCTATAACAGTTAAATTTAGAGCTACTCCTCCATCTTTTAATTTTTTTATTGCGGTTAGCAGTTGCTCAAGCCCTTTTCTTTTATATTGATGAAAACTTAAAATGGTTACGTAGCCCTTCCTAGAGCATACATCAATAGAATTAGAAGTATGTAAGCTAAACTGACAAATATTAGGTAAATCTAACGTAGTTGGGTGCTTATATCTAAGCTCACTTTCGACAAACCCTTTACACCAAGGACTTACATAAAAAATTACCTTTGAGTTTCTATAAATTTTAGAAAATGTAGTCTTACAATCAGGCAACCTTTTTATATTGTGTGTATCGGATCCCCCCCTAACAGATAGCACATAAGGTATTTTAAATTTATCGGCTAGATAATAGGTAAACATTCCTTCTGTGGTAAGTTTATGGCCATGCACTAAACTAAATTTATTTTTTTTAATAAAGTAAAATAGAATCAAAGACCAAAAATAAATTATGGGCCTATAAAAAAATGCTATTGGTAATGCCCAATAAATAACTGATAGACCCTGATCAAACTTTTTTATAGAAACTTTGAAAGGGTTTGAGGTTCTATTAATAGAAAGTACATAATGCTCTACACTTGGTTCGGATTTTTTTACCCCCTCTAGCAAGTTTGATACTGCTAAAGTAGATGGGTAATTTCTTCCATCGGGGTAATCTTGATGAACATGCAATATCTTCATTACAAATCCAACATCGCTTTTTCTATCAAGCTTTTTACATTCATTTTAAAAGCTGAACAGGAAAACTTTTCTGCGTTTAACCTTACTTCTTCTGCTGAGAATTGCTCCAACTGTGATTCGAACTCAGTTACAGCGTCAATTATACAGCTCGCTGATTGTTCCTTAAAGTGGATACCACTCACGTTGTTTTTAACTGTTTCTAAGCACCCGCCCTTTCCAAAAGCAATTACAGGGGTACCACAAGCTTGTGCTTCCACAGGTATAATTCCAAAGTCTTCCTCTGCAGCGAATACAAAAGCCTTTGCTTTTTGCATGCTGTGTAACATGACTTCATCAGATTGATAGCCCAGCAATTCGATATTTTCTACATTGCCTACAATTTCTTTAATTTTTTGCATTTGTGGACCATCGCCAATAATTCTTAATTTTTTTGATGGCATTTTAACGAAAGCTTCTGCAATTAAATCCAAGCGCTTATAAGGTACTAAACGTGAAGCGGCTAAATAAAAATCCTCTTTATTTTTTTCTAGTGTAAACTTTTTAATATCTACTGGGGGATAAATAACATCAGCTTCTCTTCTGTAGCATTTATTAATACGCTTTTTTATAAAAGATGAATTGGCTACAAATTTATCAACGCCATTCGCTGTTCTCACATCCCAAATTCTAAATTTATGCAAAAAATAACGTGCAATAATAGACTTAACACCACTACTCATACCACTTTCTCTTAAATACTGCTCTTGCATATCCCACGCATAGCGAGCTGGAGAGTGGCAATAACTAACGTGTAGCTGTTCAGGCCCGGTAATCACACCTTTTGCAGCAGAGTAACTAGAAGAAATAACCAAGTCATAACCCGATAAATCAAACTGCTCAATAGCAATTGGAAACAAAGGGAAATAGTTTCTATACCTTTTGTGAGCAAATGGTAGGCGCTGAATAAATGATGTCGTAACATTAGTATTGCCAAGCCAATCTCTATCTTCTTCAGGTAAAAAGTCAACCAAAGTATAAATATTAGCTTGTGGGTATATATCTATTAACTCCTTTAGAACTTTTTCAGCTCCACCGTTTACGACTAACCAATCATGTATTATTGCAACTTTCATTTTAATCCTTTAGTTTTAAAATTATCTCTGGTTGTTATAACGGTTATAAGTAAAGTAACAAGAGATAAGAAAATTATTAGCTCACCTATAGCTGATCGCTCATCTAAAACTGTAATAGCGATAGGACCTGCTAAAAACAAAAAATAATGCCCTACGTAAGCTAAAAGAGAGTTTCTGCCTAATAACGGCAATAAACGGTTATTTATAATTGATAGAAGGTTGTTATACTTTAAAGCACAAACAAAAATCGTTAATAATATTGCTTCTCCTGAATATAAAGCCATATACAAGATTTGAGGTGGTGACTTCAGTTTTGCTGTAGCTAATGCAACTACTACATCTTCATATAGTCCAAATAATAAAATGACACTAATTGTAAATAACGTAGAACCAATTAGTAAAAACGTTTTAACACGTTGATAATTGTTATTCAAAGAAGAGTACAAAGTATATAAATACATTGAAACCATTGCTAAAGAGAAAAAAGGGAAAAATGCATATACATCGAAAAATAGAAACCTAAATAATAAGCCACTCTCAGAGCTACTAAAGTTATAACCGATAGTATAACTAATTATATATAAAGAGAATGCACTGAATAAAAATATTGAACTCTTTACTTTATTAATAAGCAGCATTGCTAACGGAGCTAGTAATATAGCAAAAAAATAAAAAGTTAAGATTTCTCCTGATTGTGAAAAGTTTTTGTATAAGAGCACATCAATTAGATCTGTTTTATAGTCTCCATATCTAAAAACCGCAGTCACAGCAATAATTTCTCTTGCTATAAATACCAACAATAAATTTTTTCTTAACCTCTTTTGTATAACTAATACATCTCTGAAGTTATTAATTTTTGTTTTATATGCAACTGCAAAAGTAAACCCAAAAATCATTATAAAGTATGGCGTCGCAACTCTCAGAAAAGCTTTTACTAGATTCATAGCTTCATAAGATATAAAACCACGGGTTTCCAATGCACCCACGTAATGAACAAGTATTAACAAAACAATTGCTAAACCTCTGGATGTATCTAACCATGTTATTCTATTCACTTATTTTTACCTTTTTAACCAAAGAGAAGGCTACTACTATCAAAAACAGCATCCAAATAACCGTATTATCTCTATAAAATGATGCTTCTGTAACATTGTGAAAAATAATTATTGTTATCGCAGCATTCCCCACTCGTCCCTCAATATATTTAGCTATATAAGCAAATAATAAAGTGACCGGAATAGATAGAACCCCAAACTGAATAAGCAAATCCAAGTAGCCGTTATGTGAAGAAGTTATATACCTAAGAAAACTATGAGAGTCATCAAAAAAATATGGGATTTCTGGAGTACCAAAATAACTTGCATATCCATAACCTAAAAATATATTTTTATAAAATTTTAAATCGTAGTAGATAGTATCCCATATATACCCCCTACCAGTAATAAATTCTGGCTCTACATAAAGCCCTATATGCATATAAGAATTTGCATAATAAGTCACGCATGGAACAACTATAAAGATAAAAGCGAGTAAACATAATAGTGAAAGATTAATTATTCTTATATATTTTTTCTTTATTTGAGTAAATATAAAAAAAACAATAAGCAATAATAAACATGTCTTGCTTTGAGTTAGAATTACTAGTGTCAATAAAGTAGAAAAAATAACAAATCTATTTTTAACTGACTTAGCATTGCAAAAATAAGTGTACAAAATAAAAATAACAACTAAGTTTATACCTAATATATTTTTACCTTTCTCATATCCGGCTAACGAGAGATCAGCTGTTAATCCCCAGCCCATTATTAAAGTCAACAGGATAAGAAATAACATGTAATATAGGCATAACTCTATACACTGAGCAACATTGTTTTTCTTATAACTAAAATAAAAAGAAAGTATACACACAGTTATAAAAATCAGCTGAAAAAAAGTACGTTTAAAAACGTAACTAGGAAACGATGACCAAAGCATTGAAACAAATGAAATTGATATAATCAAACTAAATACTATTACAGCATTATTAAAATGTTTTTTTATAAATATTCTACGTTTATCATAATAAAAATTTAGAAGATAAACGAAAAATAGTGAAATCCAAAAAAGCTGCTTGAACATATTGTTTCCAGACTTACTATCTATACGACTAGTTAAATCTAAATCCATCATTCCTACTTTAGGATATAGCGCGGGAGAAAAACCACCAAAACAAAAAATGAGAACTAATAAAAAACCGTACTTATTAACAAAATCAATAAAATTATTCACAACTTTCCCCGGATAAATCAACATTATAAGTGTTAATTAAATAAGAAAACACTTTGATTTTATCTAACATCATTAATAATATTTTAATATAAATTTTCCCTTTACAGACAGATTAGTAATGAATAAAGAAAAAACATTCTAAGACTGGCTTTATTTGTAAACATAACTTTTTTGACTTAACCTTATCTTATTGCATATCTGTATAGTGAGTTTTAAGCTATTTTTATCAAAAATCTTTCATTCAATTTCTATCCCACTACTATAAAACCTATTCAAAAAATGAGTTTACAATTTTTTGACTTGTTTCACTTCGAAATAAAACTCTACAAGCTTACTTTGCGAGATAGACCAATCAAGTTTTTCAGGTAATTCATATTTTCCCCCTTTTTTAAAATAAAGATGATACAGATCAGATGCTTCTATTATAAAGTCAGCGGTAATTTTATTTTTGTATGTATGAATGATACTTTTATTAAACAGCTCCCCATACTCTAAAAAATTATTACTTTCAGGTAAAATAACAGGTGTATTAAAGGTTATAGATAGTAAAGCACTCCCTGAGTTAAAGATCTCTTTGAATGGCAATATAGACAAATCTGATGCATTAAAAAAATACTGTAAATCACTATCTTCTATAAATTTATTATAAATAATTATATTTTCATTACTGCCTTTAAGGGTTAAAACCTCTTGATAATAACTTTCTGATTCGAATTTACCGGCAATTAATAACACGTCGTTTTTTAATTTATCTGACTCGTTAAATACATTAATTAACTCAGTCAAATTTTTGTATTTTTTGATCTGCCCTAAAAAAAGAAAAACTCTCTTATCTTCACAAATCCCTAACTTATTTCTTGCTTCATATTTTGACGATTCGTTTTCATAAATTTTACTATACAAGCCATGGTATACCACTGTTTTTTTAATTTTTTTAGGCAGTGCAAAATGTTCGGTTGCAACAATTTCATTTGTATTTGATAAAGAAACAATCCCATCTACAAGAGGTATGTACAACTTCCAAAAAACTCTATTTAAAACCTTATATTTTACTTTATGAGGCTTTAAATTATGAACAGTCCAGATTATTTTTTTCCCAAATAATTTCGCATATGAAAGTATAAATATTAATGTAAAAGAATAAAAAAAAGCCTTTATTAAAAAATTACTATTTAAATACCACTCAGGCCAATGTATATGTATAACATCATAATTTAATTTTAGTGCTTCACTAAAGCTAAACTCAGAAACATCAGCTCCCTTCATACCCGTATATAAAAGGTAATTGTAAGGATTTGATTTCTTATTTTTAAATGCTGGGAATGCTAATACTTTCAATTTACACCCTATAATATATGATTAGAATTAAGTTAAATTAATTAAGAAAGCATTTTAACTACACGGGATTTAAATTCTTCGCCCATTTGGCTAGACTGCATTGCGTATTCAACATTTGCTAGCATGTAACCTAGTTTTGATCCACAGTCGTGAGATTTACCTTTTAAGTGGTAAGCTTCGAGTGTTTCTAGGTGACGAAGTTGAAGTAGCGCATCGGTAAGCTGTATCTCGCCGCCCGCACCTGGTGGTGTGTATTCAAGTAAATCCCAGATAGTTGGAGACACCACATAGCGGCCAGTTATGGCTAAATTGCTTGGTGCTTCATCGTTATTTGGTTTCTCAACCATGTTTTTAATGGCCGCATTTTCGCCTGCGTTAATTTTTTTACCGGCTAAATCAACTACACCATATTGATGCACCTGCTCTTGCGGAACGGGCTCTACCATCACCTGGTTATGGCCTGTTTTATCAAAGCGGTCGATCATTTGACTTAAGTTGTCAGTTTTTGAATTAGATTTATATTTGTCGATTATTACGTCGGGTAACATTACGGCAAACGGGTTATTGCCAACTATAGGGCGTGCTGCAAGTATTGCGTGGCCTAAACCTAGTGGCGCTGATTGGCGTACAGAAATAACTGTTACGTCTTTTGGTACAATAGAGCGAACCTCTTCTAATAGGCTGCGTTTTACACGTGCTTCTAACGTGGCTTCTAGCTCAAAGCTGGTATCAAAGTGGTTTTCTATTGAATTTTTAGAGGCGTGAGTAACCAGTACTATTTCTTTAATACCTGCCGCAACGGCTTCGTTGACTACGTATTGAATGAGAGGCTTGTCTACCAAAGGTAGCATTTCTTTAGGAATAGCTTTTGTGGCTGGTAGCATACGCGTACCAAGGCCAGCAACAGGTAATACTGCTTTTAAAACTTTCACTTTAAGTCCTTTTTAATTATTTTGTAAAATACGTAAAAAAGAACAAGAAAAAGCCTAATTCCGTTTAGCGTACTTCACATACCGTGTGAGGTTATTATTATACACACCACAACAATGTACTCAATAAAAAAAGCGTCCTTTAATATTGTTTTTTTGTTAAATTTATGTTGCACCAAGTTAGCCTGCAGCGCACTATTTTAGTGCTTCTCATGCTTTTATGTGATCTACCTTTTTAATGCTAACAATACTATACTAGGCTTGTTTTATTATCAGGGAATACTTAATTAAAGGAACGTGTGTGCGTTTAGGGCTTTGCATAGTATTAGTGATTTCGTTTTTTGTATGCGCGCAAGATATGCTTATGTATTTACGCAACAGCGATATAATTGCTCGTGCGCAAAAACAATATGGCAGTGAAGGCCATACACGTATAAAAAATTGGTTAAATTTTATAGATGAATCTGCAGATAAAAGTGAATGGCAAAAAATTCATTTAGTTAATGATTTTTTTAATAAACATATTAAGTATAAAACCGATGACGACCTATGGCATCAAAAAGACTATTGGGCGACCCCGCTCGAAAGTTTGGGTATTGGCATGGGCGATTGTGAGGACTACGTAATAGCCAAATATTTTACTTTAATGGCATTGGGTGTGCCTGAGGATAAAATACGATTAATGTATGTGAGGCAAAAAACGGTTAATCAACCTCATATGGTGCTTATATACATTGAGAACCCTAATCAAATTCCTTATGTTTTAGGTAACTTTAATACTAAATTACTGCCCGCCAACAAACGCCGCGATTTAACCCCTATTTATAGTTTTAATGGCCAAGGTTTATGGTTAGCAAAATCGAAAGGCCTGGGTAATAAAGTAAAAAACAGCCGTGGTGTATCAGCTTGGAACACCATGCTAGAGCGAATTGAACAAGGTGAGCTTGCTCCCATATAGAATAACGTTAAAGGAAATATTAGTTATGTCGTCTTTTTTTAAAAATGGCTTGAGCTTAAAAACGCAAGTTTATGGATTAATTATAGTCATTTCATTAATTTCATTTTGTGTTCGGGTACTTACCGATGTAGATACCACTCGCCAGTATTTACAAACGCAAATGGGCAGCCATGCACAAGACACCGCTACAAGTTTAGGGCTTTCTATTTCCCCCTACCTTGAGGAAGACAGCATAATGATTGCTCAGACAATGGCAACGGCAATTTTTGACTCAGGTTATTATAAACAAATAAAATTTACTAATGCCCAGAAAGAAGTGGTTTTTGAACTTATAAACCCCAAACGTGTTGAATCGGTACCTAATTGGTTTATAGGTACCGTTGAGCTTAATGCACCAAGTAGGCATTCGGAGTTGAATAATGGCTGGATCATGGCTGGCACGCTTGAAGTAACAAGCCATGTTGGACAGTCGTACCTAACACTTTGGGAGCATACCAAACGCAGCTTTTATGGGTCGTTTTTGTTATTAATAGCGTCACTGGCTGTTGCATTTTTAATACTACGCGCGGTGTTTAAACCATTAAAAGCTGTAGAAAATCAAGCCCAGCTTGTTACACGTAAACGCTTTACACTCAACGATGAAATACCTGTTGCGCGCGAGCTTCGTACCGTTACTAAAGCTATTAACAACATGGTTATGAACCTGCAAAGTACGTTTGACTCACTTACTAAGCAAACACAAGCCCTTACCGAAGAAGTATTTATAGACCCTTTGACTGGTTTAGGTAACCGAAAGTCGTTTGATAACCATTTTAACTCGGTAGTTGATTCTATAAGTGACGAGACGCCTATTACCGCAATGATGATTACCCTGCCCTCGCTTGCAAATATTAATAAAACGGTAAGTTATCAAGACGGTGATGAACACGTAAACGAAGTGGCAAACATACTCAAAACCAGGTTTGGCGAGCTTACTAATGCAAAAGTGTTTAGGTTAAATGGCAGTACTTTTATTGCCCTTGCGCCCTACGATAGTGACTTTTTGAATAGAACTCGCCTTGAAATTACTGATGCATTTAGCCAGCAAAAAAATAGTTTGCATGTTAATGGCTTTGCTAACTTTGCGTTGGTAAGTGTACAAAAAGGAATGCCCGTAGGGCGCGTATTATCAGCTTTAGATACGGGCTGCACAATTGGTGATACAAACACTAAGGTAGACAAAGACACTTTATTTAGTGTTAATCAGTGGCGCTCGCTTATTCAGTCTATTTTGGCCTCTGGCGAAGTGAGTTTTTCAGTCCAACCAGTGAAGCGTGCTAACTCACAAAATAAACAATGTTATTTTGAGGTGTTTGCTCATTTTATTTTTGAAGGAGAAAAAGTTAATAATGGGCATTTATTTGCTATGGCTGAAAAACTCAACTTAACTGAAGAGCTTGATAAAAAAATAATACGTAATTTTGTAAATGTAAAAGAGCAACACCCAAACGATGTATTTGCACTCAACTTGAGTAAGGCGTCTTTGTATTCAACTGATTTTATTGAATGGCTAACGCTTTATTCACATACAAAGCCTGTTATAAAAACTAACTTGTTATTTGAACTACACGAGATTAGCTTGCTTTATAATGTTCATATTGCTTCACAACATATAGACATAATAAAAGACATAGGCATTAATGTGTGTATTGAACATTTTGGTACTAGCCTTACCTCTTTTAGGTATTTACAGGGGCTAGATATTGAGTATGTAAAAATAGACGGTAGCTACATACAAGACTTATTAGATAACAGCCAAAGCCAATTTTTTATTCAAACAGTTAATAATATTTGCCATGGCTTTGGTATTAAAGTTTTAGCCTGTTTAATAGAAAAACCTGAAACATTAAAGGTACTTGAAAGTTTTGGCTGCGATGGTGTACAAGGCAATTTAATTATGCCGCCTTCTAAAGTCATTAAAACTAGTAATAATGGCGCAAATAAAGAGTTTACTTTTTGCACCGATACGCTAAAATTTTGTAATTAGATATTCAACCAAGGGATCAGAGATGAAATCACTTATTTTAGCTAGCTTATTTGCTAGCGCATCAGCACTTATAGTTTTACCTGCTTATGCACAAACGGACACAGATGCAGTAGTTCAAACTGAAGGCATGGCTAATTTAGTTAACGTTTTAAATAATGCCACTGCGGAAACAGTGCCTGAACAATTAAAAGCCGACTTAGTTACTGCTATAAACGGTGTATGTACCGACTGTACCCCCGCACAAGTTGATTCTATGATGACAGTAGTTGTAGATGCAATTGGTGCAGAAAGCCCGCTAATTGCTGACTTTTTAGCTGCGCTTGTTGCTGCAGGTGTTGATAGCGATGCAGTAACGCTTGCTGCAATTACAGCTGGAGTTGATGCAACTATTGCGTCAGAAGCAACAGCAGCTGGTCCTACAGAGCCTACCGCACCAGCTGGCCCTGTAATTGTAACCTTGCCTACAACAACCGTTCCTCAAGGCGCTGGCGGTACCGGTGGTGACGCTGGTATTTCTGAAGTTGGCAACTAAATAATATAATTAGTTTTATAATACAAACGCAGCCTAATGGCTGCGTTTTTACTTTAAACACTATTGTTTAACTATTAGCTCGTTTTTTTGAGAAAGCTGTGAATCGTTTTATATTTTTTTTGCTGTGTGCAATTGTTTTTTTGCTGCCCCTTCCTTTAGGTAGCTACCGACCCTGGGCCATTATGGCAATGGGTATTTTAATTTGTATAACCTTTGTTTTTCACTTGGTTAATAGCGCTGTAAATAACCAAACGTTGTACCCTCCTCGCTATTCTTTACCCATTATTTCTTCTTTATTATTAGTATGCGCTATGTGTACTTTGCAATTTTTTACTGTGAGTTTAGACCCCTTTCAAACAAAACAAATGCTGTTAAAAACGAGCTTTATGGTTTGCTTTTGTTGGCTTATATTTATTTATTGCAATAATAATGTGCGTATAAAAAAGCTTATTTACACTATCATTGCTGCGGGGGTTTTTCAGGCTTTGTATGCAACTTACCTGAATCTCTCACCTGATATGCTCAGCCCTATTTTTGGTTACAAACATACGCAACGCGCTATAGGTACGTTTACTTACTCTAATTTTTTAGCTAACTACTTAGCGCTATGTTTGTGTTTGGGCATAGGTTTATTAGTCAGTGAGCTAAAGCGCGGTAATCATGCAAATGATCTTACATTTAAACAAACTTTGCGCGCCTGGACAGAAATACTATTAAGCTCAAAAATAATTTTGCGTATATCGTTAATTATTATAATTATTGCGCTAATTTTAACGCGCAGTCGAATGGGTAATTCAGCCTTTTTTATAGCACTGATGGCTGTTAGCTTGTTGGCTTTGTTTGTTTACAATAAAAAACCTAAAGCGTTTAAGTTACTTATTATTAGTTTTTTTATAATTGACTTGATCATTATTGGTGCAATATTTGATGTAGAAAAAGTAAAGCAACGTATAAGCGAAACCAGTATTCAGTCTGAAACACGTGATGAAGTAGTTCGTGATTCAATCCCGTTAATACTCGACAAGCCTTTATTGGGTTCAGGTGGCGGTACGTTTTATACAGCTTTCCCTGCGTATCAATCTGAGCCGTACTCTGGCTATTACGATAATGCTCATAACGACTATATTCAATTTGCTGTAGAACTAGGCATTCCCGTAACATCAGCTTTAGGAGCGCTTATTTTATATTGCTTATGGTTATGTATTCAGACAATGAGAAAACGCAAAACAGCGTTATTTCAGGGCGTGGCTTTTGGGTGTGCTATCGCTATTGTAGATATGCTGTTGCATTCTTCGGTAGATTACTCGCTCCAAGCAGGCGCTAACTCAATGTTGTTTATGGTTATTTTATGTTTGGCGATTTTAAGTAATAAAATAGTTGTTAAGCGAGGGCGTGATTTTAAATAGCTATTTTTAAAAATATTTGCACAAAGAGGTTTAGAGACGCTGCGCTTTAGAGTAGTGATAAATAAAATGTCTGGATTGGTTATGTCTTCTCATTTACTCCTCATTCACTTCTCTTTGTGCAATTAGCTTAAGTTACTTTTTCACAAAGAGGTTTTGAGACGCTACGCTTTAGAGTAGTGATAAATAAGATGCAAGGGTTGGTTGTGACTTCTCATTTACTCCTCATTCGCTTCTCTTTGTGCAATTAAGGTTTTAATTCACTCAACAAATTTTTCGCGGCTTTACTGCTCTTCTAAATCAAACTCGGTGGTGTGGCCGTCGCCGTGGATGAGTTGGTAGCGGGATAGGTCGCCGTTATCTAACGTTATTAGGCTTATTGCGGAGTCGCTTACTAGGTACTTTTGGCCTTCACCTATGGTTTGGTGTTTATCTACTTCCATATGCCAGCGTTTGGTGAAAAAGTTAAGCGGGCTTTTGGGGCCGTATAATATTGAGTCGAGCTTATCGAGTACATTAATTAGCTTACGCGGAAATTCGTTTTTAATACCACTGGCGGTGAGCTGCCATATGCGGTTTGGGTGATCGCCAAAGCGTTTTTGCACCGAAAAACAAAAAGAATAATGCACATCACCCGATAAAATAAGCGTTTCGTTAGGTGTGTCTGTACGCCTAAAGGTATCAAGCAGTTTTTTGGCCGATCCTTCGTGTGCCATCCAGTTTTCTACATCAACCATAAGCGGCTGGCCGCACATATTAAACGCTGCTTGAATTGCTTCTATTGATTTAACGCCAAACACTGGCGCTGGCGATACAATAATTACTTTGCTGTGGCTCAGCAGGCTTTCTTCAAGCTCTGTTAAGCGCTCCCAATCAAGTAAGCCTGAGGGTTCATTAAAGTTACTTTCGTTACGCCAGCGGTGTGTACGGGTATCAAGCACAACTACTTTAGGCGTGGTGGTAAGCTCATAATGCCAATAGTTAAATTCGTTCAGAGGCTTATCAAAGGCTTTAAACTGCCAACTATTGTTGGTGTTACGGCTTTGTTTAAAATCATCTATAAGCGCGCCGGTTTTATGTAGCGCATCATTACCGAGCCCTTGAAATAGCCAATAGCTTATTAGCCCATTATTAATGATGCGTTTACTACTTGGGTTTTGATTTATAGCTTGCTCCCACCCTGCTGTTAAGTTCCAATCATCGGTAACATCGTGATCGTCAAACATCATCAAGGTAGATACATTAGCAAATAAACGCTCTACGCTATTTAAGCCTTTTGCGTAGTCAATTAACGCCTTTTTTTCGGCGTTAAAAATGGTGTTATTTTTTTCATTGCCTTGTGTGTAATGGCTATTTTTAATATCAACGCATTGCCACGCGGCGGCACTAAAGTTAAGTAAATACAGCGCTATAAATTCTTCAAAGTGAATTAAATGATTATGCGCTTTTACGCTAGAAAAATGCGGCTCGTCTTTTTTTAGCCAGTACCCAACGCCCAATTTTGAACGTTTTTGCCATGGCGTTTTAGGTAAGTAATAATGGCGGTTAAAAAGCTGCTCATTTATATCTGCTGGTAAATTGAGCTCAAGCGGTTGCTCTTTATAAAGTCCTAATACATCTATTAGCTGATGAATAGCCAGTAGCATAGGGCCGGCAACATCATCGGCGTAAACTTGGTCTCCGCTAAGCAGTAAAAGCTGTGCGCCCTGCAGCTTATTACTGCGCTGGGTATTTTGCCATTCACTTGCTGATACTAAGCTGTCTTTTGCTGGGTGATGGGCGTTGCGACACGAGCCATGTAAAATATGCGTAAGCTTATTGGCAATTGCAAATGAAGGCGCCGTTTTCCCTTCAAAGCACCATGGAGTTAAGTCAATTTTTTGCTCGTTAATATGCAGTGTATACGCTAATAACGTGTCGAGCGGAAACTGGCTATCAACGGGTTTTATAATTATAAGATGCAGGTAAAGGTATTTACCTAATGCAATGCTTTGCTGCTCGCTGTAGCTTTGTTGGTTTTCAAGTGTGATTTGGCAATTGCCAGGGCGTGAAGTAGCAAACTGTATACATATACCACTTTGCTCAGCTCGGCGCACCATAGGCCCCATTAATAAAAGTGGGAGTTGCGCCGATTGAGTAGTCATGTGTTAGCCTTTCGCTGCTAATTTAAAAAGTGAATAAAAGTTATCAGTCGTTGCTTTTGCAAGCTCGTTAAAGCTAATACCTTTAAGCTCACTAATATAGTAGGCAACATCTTCTACATACGCAGGCTGATTTGTTTTTCCACGGTACGGCACAGGTGCTAAATAAGGCGAGTCTGTTTCGATGAGTAATCTATCGAGTGGGATTTGTTTTACAACTTCTTTAAGCTCTAAGGCATTTTTAAAGGTAACAATGCCTGAAATTGAGATATAAAACCCCATATCAATCGCTTTTTTGGCCATATCCCAATCTTCGGTAAAACAGTGCAGTACGCCACCGCAGTTTTCTGCTTTGTGCTCACGCATTAAGTTAATGGTATCGGCTCTGGCGTCACGGGTATGAATAATCAGTGGCTTTTGTAGTTCGTTTGCTACTTCAATATGGCCAACAAAACTGGCTTGTTGTATTGCATGCGTGTCTTTTGAATAATAGTAATCTAGGCCTGTTTCGCCAATCGCGACTACTTTTTCATGAGACGCTAAATCAATGAGTTGCTGTTTATTAAGGGCATCTTTTTGATCAAGCGGATGCACGCCACACGATGCCGATACATCGTCGTAATGTTGAATTTTTTCAAGCATGCTTGGGAATTGATCAAGCGTTACACTTACACATAAAAAGTGCTCTACTTGCTTTGCGCGGGCGTTGTCGAGTACTTGATCTAGGTTTAAATCTAATTTGTCAAAATCAAGACGATCTAAATGGCAATGAGAATCTACAATCACTATACGGCCTGTATGGTTTTGGGTGTTAAATTATACTAACCTGCAAAAATACTTAGTTATACCAATTTGCAATAATACCTAATCGTTTGCGGGGCTAAACGTGTCGCTACCTGCGTTAAAAAATTTTCATTTACGACTGCATGGATGCAGAGCAATGCAGGAGCAATTGCCGAGCACAACTAAATAGCGAATTTTTTACCTAGCTATCAACACGTTTTTCCAGCCTCAAAGTAAATCACTTAAGTAAGCGAATTGATATTAAACGAATTGATATAAGCAAGTTAGTATTGCAAGTTAACGAGGGTTAAGCGCTCGCTAACCGGCTGCTTTATGCATATCACTATTAAGCAAATGCGTTTAAAACTACATGGTATATGTAGGATTACCAGAGTTTAACATAGTGCCTAATAGCTTTTCGATTTTAGCGTTTAAATTTGTTTTATCATCTAAAAAACTAATACCTATACCTGGTGGGTTAGAGCTTTGTGCGCCTTGTGGTGTGATCCAGGCAACTTTACCCGTTACCACGTCATCTTCTAGCGCATCAGGTAAAGTCACTCTAAGCGCTAAAGAGTAGCCAATTTCGTAACGCATATTGGTACGTACAAATAGGCCGCCCTTTTTTAAATAAGGCATGTAGCAGCGATAAAGTTCGTCAAGGTTATCTACATCAACTAAAAGCTCTTGCATATGTATTCCTATTAAATGTTACGCAGGGCATGCGCTAAACGCGACACTGCTAGAGGTAAATTAAGCCCGAGTACCTCTGTGCTATTTTGTAAAAATTCATTCAACGCTTGCTGAGCACTTTGGTACGCGTCAAAGCTTAAACCCATTATAAGCTGCTGTTTTAATTGCTCGCTTAAAAATAATGTAAAAATGCGTATTAGCTCAGGTTGTTTGTTTATAATATTTACAAGCGGACTAAAATTATGGCTTTGTTTAAACTCAGTTGCAAATTTATATAAAGTATCAATGTGTTGCAGCTGCTCTTGCGCTTGCCACTGTTTAATTAAAAGTGGTTGCGTATAAAATAAAGGCAGCCACACATAGTCACTAATATTTAAATCGGCTAACCAGGTTTTAGCCGCTTCTGGGTTTACGACTTTTATGTCTGTTTTAGCACAGCGGCTTAAAATGGTGGCAGGTAACTGCGCAGTGTGGCTTGTGGTTAAAATTAAAAAACGGCTATTACTGGGCTCTTCTAAGGTTTTTAATAACGCGTTTGCTGCTGCCGTGGTCATTTTTTCGCAGTTTTCAATAATGGCCACTTTATTGCCATTTTGTGCAGCAGAGTGGTTCATAAAATCGCTTATCGCACGAATATCGTCAACACCAATGCTTTGCCCTTCAACTTGCGTTAGCCGTTTATCAGGGTGGTTACCCGCAAGTGTTAATGAGCAACTTTTACACTGGCCGCACGGGACTAACTTGCTACCTTCGTTTTGCATGTGGGTATTAATATTTTGACATAATAAGCTATTAGCTAATTGCTCGCTTAGCTCAAACTTACCAACGCCTTTGGGCCCGCATAACAACTGCGCGTGATGAAAACGCTGCGCTTTATAACTTTGCGCAAGCTGTTGCTCTACCGTGTGAAGCCATGGCAATGCCATGTTATTTTAACCCTTCAAAAAAGGTGCGCAGTACATTGGTTATATCGCGGTGTACTTTATCAATACTTTGGTTGGCATCTACGGTTTTTATTGAGCTATCGTCATTTGCCAGCTCAACATAACGCATGCGCGTGCGCTGAAAAAACTCAATGGCTTCTTGCTCAATTCTATCAAGCTCTCCACGCCCTTTAGCACGCTCAAGGCCTATTACGGGGTCTATGTCTAGGTAAATGGTTAAATCAGGTTTTAACCCTTTTAATACCATAGACGACAAAGACGATAAGGTATTAGCGCTAATGCCGCGCCCGCCACCTTGATACGCTTGAGATGATAAATCGTGGCGATCTGCTAACACCCACTGCCCTTTATCAAGCGCCGGGTTAATTACATTATGCATAAGCTGCGAGCGAGCTGCGTACATAATAAGTAGTTCGGTTTCAAAGGCTATGTCTTCTTCATGCTCGGCTTTTACTAAAGTACGTAAAGACTCGGCAAGCGGTGTACCACCAGGCTCGCGTACGTTAATAAAGTCTATTTGTTTTTTATTTAAAAAGTCTTGGCATAACGAAATAGCCGTTGATTTACCTGCGCCTTCAAGGCCTTCAATAACAATAAATTTTGGTTTCATATAAAGTTTAATTCGTTTTATTTAATATATACGTTTTAACTGCCGCGTTGTGTTGCTTTAACGTGGTTGAAAATTGGTGACTGCCATCGCCCTTCGCCACAAAATAAACATACTGTGTTTTAGGCGGATTAAGCGCTGCTAAAATAGCCGCTTTTGAGGGCATGGCAATGGGTGTTGGCGGCAGCCCTTTAATGCGATACGTATTATAGGGTGTGTAATCGCGTAAATCTTTTCGCTTAATGTCACCGTCAAAACTCTCCCCTAGGCCATATATTACGGTGGGATCGGTTTGTAGGCGCATATTTGCGTTTAATCTATTTATAAATACGGCGGCTATTAACGGGCGCTCACTGGCAAGGCCTGTTTCTTTTTCGATAATAGAGGCCATGATAAGTGCATCATATGCGTTTTTATACGGTAGGTTTTCTGCACGTTGTGACCATGCTTGCTCAAGTGTTTGCTGCATTTTAACGGCCGCACGTTTTAATAAACTACTGGCAGTATCACCGCTGTGATAATGATACGTATCTGGAAACAGCCACCCTTCTAAATGGCCTTTTTCTCCTACTATTTGCTGCGCCAGTTGCTCTGTATTTAAGTTATTAGTTAGATGCGGCGCACTACTAATGGCAGCTATCACTTCGCGTAAGTTTTGCCCTTCGATAATAGTAAAGCTAAAACTGATTTGCTCACCGTTGTTTATTTTTTTTATATTATTAATAACGCTTGTATTCGTTAGCTCGTACAAGCCGGCTTTTAAGTCGGTTAGTGTTGGGTCAAGCTTTGCAATTACTTGGTAACGCCAGCAGCTTTTTAACCAATTATTAGCTTGCCATTGTTTACATAGCTGGTTAAATCCCATGCCTTTTTTAACTTCAAACTGGGTAGGCGTTGTTATATTTAGCGGGCTAGTTATTGTTGCTTGTAATTGCTGATACCCTACTAGCGTTGTAACTAAAGCTAACAATAATACCGATAAAATAACTTTTAACACTTAGCCTCCTTGGCTAATAATTCATTTAATAAACACATGCTTTGTTCAACATTAAATGTATGTTGTTCTATACGACTAACGGGCACAGCGCCCATTAAGCTATTACAAATAAATACAGCACTAGCTTGGGTTAATTCATTTAGGCTTACTTGCTTAAATTCAACCGCTAATTTATCACATAACGATTGCAGATAAACCCCTTTAATACCGCATTGCTCAAGGCTTGGCGTATATACCTTATTATCACTAATAGCAAAAATATTAGCTGCCGAGGCTTCAATCACATTGTTTTGATGATCGAGTACTAAAACATCGTCACATTGCTGTTTTGCCATGGCATTTTTAATCAGCACTTGTTCTAGTCGGTTAAGTGTTTTTAAACCGGCTAATAAAGGTTGGGCTGCTAATTTTATTGGGCTTAGGGCTAAACTCACCCCTGTTTTAGCTAATGCTGGGTAGCTTTGTGGAAACCCTAACACGGTAATTAAAATGGTTAAATGGGTGTGTTGCGGCAATCCATAGCCTCGCCCACCTTCTCCTCGGGTGATCACTATTTTAAGCACATTTAATTGGCAGCCAGTAATCGCCTTTGCAATATGTTGCTCAAGCTCAGTAAAGTTAATAGCAGGAAACGCTAAGCGTTCTGCGCATTCTACCAAACGTGCTTTATGGTACTGCCAATGCTCTACCTGCCCAGCAATTACTTTGGCTGTGGTAAAAAAACCATCACCGTAGTTAAGGCCTCTATCGCGTGTATTAATCGAACTTGTATCATCGGTTGTTATTATTGTTTGCATATTGAATGGCTTGCATAAAAAAAGCCCAGTTAAACAACTGAGCTCTTATAATGTGGTTCGTTGTTAAAAAGGATTATACCTTTTTAAATAGCAACGAGCCATTAGTCCCACCAAAACCAAATGAGTTACACAATGCAAAATCGAGTTTTGCATCACGTGCAGTGTGGGCTATGTAATCTAAGTCACAGCCTTCATCTGGGTTGTCTAGGTTAATGGTGGGCGATACTTTTTGATCGGCCAGCGATAAAATAGAAATAATAGACTCTACAGAACCCGCAGCACCTAATAGGTGTCCCATCATCGATTTAGACGAGCCTACCATTACATCTTGCGCTGCACTGCCAAAAATAGTTTTAACAGCTTGCGTTTCGGCTTTGTCGCCTGCATTAGTAGATGTACCGTGTGCGTTAATGTAACCAACTTGGTCTGCATTTACTTGTGCATCGTTTAATGCATTTTGCATAGCAAGTGCCGCACCTGCACCGTCTTCCGGTGGCGAGGTCATGTGATATGCATCACCGCTCATACCAAAGCCAACAAGCTCAGCATAAATTTTAGCGCCACGTGCTTTAGCGTGTTCATACTCTTCTACTACAACAACACCTGCACCATCAGATAGTACAAAACCATCGCGGTCTTTATCCCACGGACGCGACGCAGCTTGTGGGTCGTCGTTACGGGTAGAAAGCGCTCGTGCAGCATTAAAGCCACCCATACCAATAGGTGTACAGGCTTTTTCTGCGCCACCGGCAACCATCGCATCGGCATCGCCGTAAGCAATCATACGCGCTGCATGTCCAATATTGTGCAGGCCTGTAGTACATGCCGTCACAATAGAAATATTAGGACCGCGTAAACCATGCATCATTGATAAATGGCCCGAGATCATATTAATAATAGTTGATGGCACATAAAATGGAGAAAGCTTACGTGGGCCACTGTTAAGTAGCTTTATATGGTTTTCTTCAATTAGGGTTAATCCACCAATGCCTGAACCTACAGCAACACCAATACGTGTTGCGTTTTGTTCAGTAACTTCAAGACCTGAGTCTTGAAAGGCTTGAACACCCGCTGCAATGCCGTACTGAATAAATAAGTCCATTTTTTTAGTATCTTTCGCTGACATGTATGCAGTTGCATCAAAGTCATTTATGAGTCCAGCGAATTTAGTACCAAATTTTGATGTATCAAAGTGGGTTATATTTTGTATACCACTTTTACCATCTAATAAGCCTTGCCAGGTAGATTGCACATCATTACCTAGCGGCGTCAACATTCCTAAGCCAGTTACGACGACTCGACGTTTAGCCACGGTTTGCCTCCAATAAGGGATATTTAAACCAATTGATTAAAATAGTATTATTTTAGTAAGCCGTTTAACTCACTAAGTTTAAATCTATTGGCATTACAAAGGGAATTCATACCCAAGCGACCTCAAAGTGCGAGTCTCAAATTCAACTAAAGATGTGCTATTACAAATGAATGCAGTAGAGAGTAAAAGCGGGTGAATTTGAATCATGAACTTTGAGGTGGTTTGGATATATAGATTAAAGGCAGCGAATGCTGCCTTTAATATGCGATTAATTACTCAGCGTGAGCTGATACGTAATCGATTGCAGATTGTACTGTAGTGATCTTTTCAGCTTCTTCATCTGGGATCTCAGTATCAAACTCTTCTTCAAGAGCCATAACTAGTTCAACAGTATCAAGAGAATCCGCACCTAGGTCGTCTACGAAAGAAGCTTCGTTTTTAACTTCTTCTTCTTTAACACCTAGCTGTTCGATGATAATTTTTTTTACGCGTTCTTGGATATCGCTCATTCTTCTTTCCTTTATTAAAAACGCCAATGCGTTATTTTCAGATTGCGGCGTAGTTTACGCCGCATAATTCTCTGATTCAATGATTTGACCATAAATAATTGTCTGGTCAAACCTCTGAGTGTTTGTTTTGTCTTTTATCGCTTATTTTCACAGCGATTTCAAGTATGTTTAAAGCAAGATCATAAAAATTTCAATGTTTTTGAGGTCACTTACTTAAGTTATTTTTAGCATTTACTTTTAACAAGGGCGGTTAAACCATGTACATCGCGCCATTTACATGCAAAGTCTCGCCAGATACATACGCAGCCGCGTCAGATGCTAAATAACACACTGCCGCTGCTATTTCATCAGGCTGACCTAACCGACCTGCTGGTACATTAGCAAGGGTGGCCGCTTTTTGATCTTCTGTTAGCTCATCGGTCATATCAGTTTGAATAAAACCTGGGGCTACTACATTTACTGTAATGCCGCGCGATGCAACTTCGCGTGCAAGCGATTTAGAAAAGCCAATAACACCCGCTTTAGCTGCCGCGTAGTTAGCTTGGCCTGCATTACCCATAGTGCCCACAACTGAGCCAATATTAATAATACGGCCGTTCTTTTTCTTCATCATTGGGCGTAATACCGCTTTAGATAAACGGAAGATAGAGCTTAAGTTAGTGTCGATAATATCGTCCCACTCACCGTCTTTCATACGCATTAATAAATTATCACGGGTAATACCTGCGTTATTTACAAGTACGTCAACATCGCCTAAGTCGGCTTTTATTGCTGCTAATGTAGCCTCAATCGATGCAGGATCGGTTACGTTTAAAGCATAACCCTTACCGTTATCACCTAAGTAATCGCTAATTTTAGCCGCGCCTGACTCACTCGTAGCAGTACCTGCTACTTTTGCGCCTTGCGCTACTAAAGTGTTCGCAATTGCTTTACCAATACCACGGCTTGCGCCAGTAATTAGGACAACTTTGCCCTCTAATGAAAATAAATTAGTCATTTTATATTCTCTTATTTTGCAGCGTCGATAGCAGCAGCGTCATTTACTGAGCCACATACCATTGCTTTATCAATTCGTTTTGCAAGGCCAGTTAATACTTTACCTGGGCCAAATTCGTAGCTTTGCGTAATGCCTTGAGCAACTAAAGCCTGTACTGTTTCTGTCCAACGAACTGGGCTGTATAGTTGACGTACCAATGCATCTTTAATTGCATCAGCCGAGCTTTGTGCTTTTACATCAACATTATTAATTACATCACACTTAGGTGTATTAAATGTTAAAGCGCCTAAATCGTTGGCAAGTTTTTCCGCCGCTGGTTTCATTAGTTCACAATGTGAAGGTACGCTTACACTCAGTGGTAAGGCACGTTTTGCGCCGGCATCTTTACACGCTTGTGAAGCTCTATCAACAGCAGCTTTATGCCCTGCAATAACCACTTGCCCTGGTGAGTTATAATTTACCGGTGAAACAACCTCGCCTTGTGCAGATTCTTCACATGCTGTTTTTATTTGCTCATCACCTAAACCAATAATGGCAGCCATAGAGCCTACGCCCGCAGGCACAGCTTCTTGCATGTATAAGCCACGGTTTTCAACAAGTTTTACCGCTTCACCTAGGCTAATAACGTCACTACATACCAATGCAGAGTATTCACCTAAGCTGTGACCAGCCATAACCACATCCACATCTGGGTTTGCAGCTAACCAGTGGCGGTAAATTGCCACGCTTGCTGTTAATAAAGCAGGTTGAGTGCGGTGAGTTTGATTAAGTTCTTCTTCTGGGCCATTTAGTACAAGCGCTGCTAAATCGTAGCCAAGTGCGCTTGACGCTTCGCTAAAGGTTGCTTTTACAATGTCAGAGCTCTCTAGTAGCTCGCTTAACATGCCAACGCTTTGTGAGCCCTGACCAGGAAATAGAAGTGCAATTTTTTGTGCCATACTTTGCTCTTTTTAATTAAACAAAAATTTAGTGTAACTACGGCACCTAAACGTTATTCGGCCGCCGAGTTTTTAGAATGTGTTTTTTCGAAAATAGCGGCTATTTTATCTGGAAGTTGACGTTCAACCTCTTTTACCGCTTCATCGATTGCTGCTTGAAATGCTTTTGCTGATGCATTTCCATGGCTTTTAACGACAATACCGCGCAATCCTACCAGAGAAGCGCCGTTATACTGGTCGGGGTTCACCCGATTATAGAGTTTTTTTATGATAGGACTTAAAATAAACGCCATGCATTTGTAAATTAAGTGCTTTTCTAGGGCGCTTGTAAACTTTTTCATGATCAGTTTAGCAATGCCTTCGCAGGTTTTTAATGCAACGTTTCCGACAAACCCTTCACACACAATGACATCGGCTTTCCCCGAAAAAATATCACTGCCTTCACTGTAACCCGTGTAATTAATATAGGGGCTTTGCTGCATAAGCTGCGCTGCTTGCTTTATGCCTTCATGGCCTTTTATGTCTTCAGAGCCAATATTAAGTAAACTCACTTTAGGGTTGTCGCAGCCAAGAGCTTGGCCTGCTACTACCGAGCCCATAATGCCAAATTGATAAAGTATTTCTGAATCACAATGCACATTAGCGCCTAAATCAAGCAGATAAACTGGATTTTTTCGCTCTGTAGGAACGGCCGATATTAATGCAGGGCGTTTAACGCCAGGCAGCATTTTTAATACGTAATGAGCCATAAAAAATAAAGCGCCGGTGTTACCCGAGCTTACACAGGCTTGTGCTTCACCCGATTTAACTAAATCAAGGGCGACACGCATAGAGGAGTCTTTTTTAGAACGCACAGCTAAAGCGGGTTCGCAGGCATTAGTGACAACTTCGCTGCAATGGCGAATAATTAAACGTGGGTGTGAAAGTGAATCGAGGGATTCTAATTGATTAGTAATTACTTGCTCGTTGCCACATAAAATGAGTGTTAAATTGGCATGAGCATTTACTGCACAAACGGCAGCGGGGATAGATGAACGGGGGCCATAATCGCCCCCCATCATATCTAACGCTATGGTTAGATTAGTCAGCATAAAGCAATCTCTTAGTTAGAAATTACTTGAACGCCTTTGTAGTAACCGTCAGCAGTTACATGGTGACGACGATGAGTCTCACCTGAAGTTTGGTCAACTGTTAAAGTTGGACCGTTGATCGCATCGTGTGAACGGCGCATGCCGCGTCTTGCACGAGACTTTTTGCTTTTTTGTACAGCCATTAGTCTTCTCCTAAGAATCTTTCTTAAGTTGTTTCAAAATATCAAATGGATTTGGTTTATCATCTTCCGCCTTTAGTACACCAAAGCTAGCAGGCTTTGATGAGTAATTGCACGAAGCTTCGTTGTGTGTAGGCACTAATGGCACTGCTAAAATTAGCTCGTCTTCGATTAACTCAAACACGTTAATTTCACCGTTTTCATCAAGCGCTACTTCATCGTAGACTTCAGGAAGATCATCTGACTCAGCATCCAAACCAACAGGCGAATACATAAAGTCTTGATCCAAATCCAACCCTAAATCATCATTACAACGCTGACAAGTTACAGTTACGTGTGTAGACAAATTGCCACTAATCACAACTAAACCTTGCTCATCGGTTTTGCACTGAATTTTTACCGCTATTTCACCTACTTCTTCCTGTACAACACCTCGTAAACGAGCAAGTTTTTCAAGCGGTACAATACCATCGTAAGTTAAACGGTGTTGCGCTGCTTTCCCAGGATGAAGAGTGATGGGAATTTTTACCTTTTGCATAGGGGCTGCATCATATAGATAGTTAATTGGTTAGTCAAAGCAAAAAAGCATTTTTACATGGTTTTTCACGTGTTTTCATTACGGATCTGATTTATCCTAACTCAAACTAATTTTAATTAGGATAATAATTTATGAAGCACCCGCTTATATTAGCGTCAAGCTCGCCATTTAGGCAGTCTTTATTGCAAAAATTTAATCTGCCATTTAGTACTTTTTCGCCTGATATTGACGAAACAGCCATACCAAACGAAACCCCTGAGCAACTTGTTAAGCGCCTAAGCGAGCGCAAAGCGCGTGCCGCTTGCGATCATTTTGTTAAAGGCCTTGCAATCGGCTCCGACCAAGTGGCCGTATTTGATGGGCAAATACTTGGTAAACCTCATAATAAAGAAAATGCCATAAAGCAGCTTTCTTTGTTTAGCGGCCAAACTGTCACGTTTTTAACAGGCCTGTGTGTTTACGATATTGCTAGCGATAAAGCAAAAACGTTAATAGAGCCTTTTGAGGTAGTATTTAGAACACTCACTAAAGAGCAAATAGAAGCCTACTGCGATGCAGAGCAGCCATATAACTGTGCTGGGAGCTTTAAAAGTGAAGGATTAGGGATTTGCTTATTTGAAAAATTAAACGGAGACGATCCTAATAGCTTAATAGGCTTGCCTCTTATTAAACTCAGCCAGCTATTGGCTGAGTTTAATCTCGACATACTCGCCGCTCAACCTTAGCCAAGTAGCATACGTTGCAGCTGCTGATAATTATCAACGGTTGCAACGGGGCTAAACTCACTTAACTGCGCTGCACTGTGTACGCCCATGGTAACGCCAATTCTATCTATGTTGGCTGCCTGTGCCATGGCCATATCTATTTTGGTATCCCCAATCATGAGTGCTTCGTCGGCATTTATTGCTAATTCAGCTAATAGTTGTTCAAGCATATCGGGGGAAGGTTTAGAGCGCGCTTCATCGCTTGTGCGCGTGGCACTAAAGTAATGCCCTAACTGAGTTTGCTCTAATAAACGCATTAAACCATCACGCCCTTTACCGGTGGCAATCGCTAAAATAACCCCTTGTGCTTTTAACGCACTTAGTACATTTTCTACATTATCAAATACAGGAGTGGCAGTCGTATCAACACGGTATTGCTGTTTATAGCCGTTAATTAATGCGGGATGGTGCGCTACGTCCTCAGGAAATAGCACCTCAATAGCAAGTTCAAGCGACATACCAATAATATTTTTAATTGCAGTGTCGCTCGGCGGCTCAATATTAAGCGCCAGCGCACTGTGACGAATACAATTAACAATTTTGCTAATTGAGTCCATTACAGTGCCATCCCAATCAAAAATAACCAGTTTATATTTTTTTAATACAGCGGTGGTCATTACGCTTTAGCATCTCTTAATTTTAAAATACAACTTTTAAGTGCGTTATCAAGCGGTGCCTCTACACGCATGGTAGTTTCGTTTTTAGGGTGATAAAAGCTTAAATCGTGGGCGTGTAAAAATAAGCGGTTTAAGCCTATTTTGCGCATTGATACATCAAACCCTTGGTCGCCGTATTTATCATCGCATGCAATAGGGTGGCCTTTACACTGTGTATGAACACGAATTTGGTGAGTACGTCCAGTCACAGGTGAGGCTTGCACTAACGAGCACTCGTTAAAACGCTCAAGTACTCTAAAGCGAGTATGTGAAGGTTTACCTTCGTTATTATCTACACGCACCACGCGCTCGCCCGACTTGAGGGTGTTTTTACGCAGCCCTTCAGTTACATTTTTAACCGACGAATCCCACTGCCCTGTTACCAACGCCCAGTAATTTTTTTCCATTGTTTTTTCACGCAGCTGCTCATGCAATGCGGTAAGTACCGAGCGACGCTTTGAAATTAATAAACAACCCGATGTGTCTCTATCTAGCCTATGTACTAGCTCTAAACTGCGCTCATCTGGGCGTAATACGCGTAGTGCTTCTATTAAACCGTAGCTTAAACCACTGCCGCCATGTACAGCCATGCCCGAGGGCTTGTTAATTACAATAAGGTATTTATCTTCAAAGAGTATTGCGTCTTCTAATTGCTTCACTTTATCGAGCTTTTTAGGCACAAACTCTTCGCGCTCTGCTACTTTAATTGGCGGAATACGCACTACATCATCAAGCTGTAATTTGTAAACTGGCTTAATACGCTTTTTATTAACGCGTACCTCGCCTTTGCGTAAAATTTTATAAACAGCGCTTTTAGGCACCCCTTTTAAATGGGTAATAAGAAAGTTATCAATACGCTGACCTAAATGGTCTTCGTTGATTGTGACAAAAGTTACTTGTAAGCCGGTTTTTTCTGACATTGCCTAATCACTGATTTAAGTAAAATAATTTAGTTGCTAACACGGTTATAATAGTGGGATAATCAGCAGCGCAAATATTTAGTATTTGCAAATAACAACGGTGCTTTTTAACACATTAAAACATTCGTGATGCACATTCTGGGTAGCCGATCATACAGATCCGAGTTAAGTTTTCCAAAGCTTTTATGCCTACTCAGTTAACACGTGCGATCAACTAACAGTAATGCGCGTAATATATTACTGGTTAAGTTTGAACATGAATTTACATTTAATGTAAAAATAAAAGCAATGAACAAATAATTTGTTTGATAGTGACGACGTAAAAACGTTGTTCAGCATTTGCTCACACGTAGTACCGTATAGCAGCTTATTTAGAACTAAAAATCTAGTAAATAAGCGTTTATTAACATTCGGCAGCGAACTTTGCTCGCAAGTACTTAGAAAATACTCATCGTATTTAAGTTACTTAACGAGCCCTACGCGCCTAACATAAACGTACTAAAAAGATTGATATGACAGGCCAACTTCTGGGTAAAACTTGTAAAGAGCGTAAGAGCCGACAGTTTTAGCACCATAAAGAATTTAATAACGTAAGCGTACGTTATTGTTAGCCAGCATTTAAAAAATACTGCATACACATTACAGAGCGTTCCGTTACAGACCCAGTCGTGAGGCTGCACATTCTAAAAAAAGGAACAACTGAACAGGCGAACACGTTTCGTCATGTCAGCGACAAAAAATAAGTAGAGTAACAATATGAAACGTATGCTAATCAATGCAACGCAGCAAGAAGAAATGCGCGTAGCACTGGTTGACGGCCAGCGCCTATATGATTTAGATATAGAAAGCCCAGGTCACGAACAGAAAAAAGCCAATATTTATAAAGGCAAAATCACACGCATTGAACCCTCTTTAGAAGCGGCTTTCGTAGATTACGGCGCCGATCGTCATGGTTTCCTTCCTTTAAAAGAAATTGCCCGTACTTACTTCCCACAAGGTTACACTTTTCATGGTCGCCCAAATATTCGCGACGTGATTAAAGAAGGCCAAGAAGTAATTGTACAAGTTGATAAAGAAGAGCGCGGCCAAAAAGGCGCAGCCCTTACTACCTTTATCAGCGTAGCGGGTAGCTACTTAGTGTTAATGCCAAACAACCCTCGTGCAGGCGGTATTTCTCGTCGTATTGAAGGCGATGAGCGTACAGACCTTAAAGAAGCACTTAGCCGTTTAGAACTTCCTAAAGGTATGGGCTTAATTGTACGCACAGCAGGTGTTGGCAAATCGTTTGAAGAATTAAACTACGATTTAAAAGCACTTTTAGTACATTGGGATGCAATTCAACAAGCAGCCGACAGTGCTAAAGCGCCGTTTTTGATTCACCAAGAAAGCAATGTAATTTTCCGCGCTATTCGCGATTATTTACGTCGTGATATTGGTGAAATATTAATTGATAAACCACGCGTATTTGAAGAAGCTAAAGCGCACATTGAGCGTTTTCGCCCTGATTTTATGAGCCGCGTAAAGCTTTATCAAGGCGACACGCCATTATTTACGCATTACCAAATTGAAAGCCAAATTGAGTCTGCGTTCCAACGTGAAGTACGTTTGCCTTCAGGTGGTTCAATTGTAATTGACCCAACAGAAGCGCTTACCTCTATTGATATCAACTCGTCTAAAGCAACAAAAGGCGGAGATATCGAAGAAACAGCACTGAATACTAACTTAGAAGCGGCTGATGAAATTGCGCGTCAATTACGTCTTCGCGACTTAGGTGGCTTAATTGTTATCGACTTTATCGATATGACTCCGCCACGCCATCAGCGTGAAGTAGAAAACCGCTTAAAAGATGCCGCTCGTCCAGATCGTGCGCGTGTACAAATTGGTAAAATTTCGCGCTTTGGTTTACTTGAAATGTCGCGCCAGCGTTTGCGCCCTTCACTAGGTGAAGCAAGCCAAGGCCCATGTCCGCGTTGTAGCGGCCAAGGTACTATTCGTTCTAACGAGTCTATCGCCTTGTCTATTTTGCGTTTAATTGAAGAAGAAGCAATCAAAGACAACACAGCACAAGTAAATGCACAAGTGCCTGTAGCGGTTGCCGCTTATTTATTAAACGAGCAGCGCAGAAGCGTTCATTGTATTGAAAAACATCATAAATGTGATGTGGTTATTATTCCTAATCAACACATGGAAACACCGCACTACGAAGTGATGCGTTTACGTAAAGACGAAACACTAGAAACAGTAAGTTACGAGCAAGTTGTTGCACCTGAGCCAGAATCGTTCGAAATGGCTAAACCAGCAGCTGCGCCTGTTCGTGAAGAGCCGATGCTTAAAGGTGTTGTTATGCCTTCAACGCCAGCGCCACAAGCTAAAGTAGACAAACCAGCAGCGCCTGTTGCTGTACCTAAGGTTGAAGGTGGCCTATTGGCTGCTATTGGTAATTGGTTTAAGTCGTTATTTGCTGGTGAAAGCGAAGAAGAAAAGCAAGCAAAAGAAAAAGCTGAGCAAGAAAAGCAACAGCAAACACGTAATAACAATCGCCGTGGTAACAGTGACAACCGTCGCCGCAATAACAACCAGCGTCGTCGTAATAACTCTCGCTCTAAACCTCGTGGTGAACGCCCTGCTGAAGAAGAAGTGAAAACTGAGTCTACAGCGAACGAAAGCCAAGAGAAAAACGAGAACCGCAACAAGCGCCGTCGTAATCCTAACTCGCGTAAGCGTAACGATAACCGTAATAACGACAGTCGTACTGCAGACAAAGAGCAAGTTAAAACAGACGTAAAAACGAATGAAACTGAGGCTAAGCAAAGCGCTGAGCCTAAAGAGCAAAAGCCAAAAGTTCGCCGTCAACGTCGTAATGTTCGCAAAAAAGTACGTATCCAAGATGAAAATACTGAGCAAGTAAAAGCATCTGATACGACTGAGCAACCGCAGCAAAGCACTGAAACAGCTAAAGTAGAGCAGCCTAAAGAGCAAGCGCCAGCAGCAAAGCAAACTGCAAATGAGCAAAAGTCAGAGCAAACAAAACCTGCACCTGTGAAAGAGCAAGCGCCTAAGGCACAACCTGAGCAAGAAGAAAAGCCAGTAACTGCAGCGTCAACTGACGAAGCAAACTCTGAAGATGAGCAAGGGCAAACACGTACGCGTTCACGCCGTTCTCCTCGTCACCTTCGCGCTTCGGGCCAGCGTCGCCGTCGTCCTGAACAAGGTGAAGCTACAGAAGAAAAAGCAGATGAAGCTCCGGCATTTGTGCCAGTAGCAGATCAAGCTGCCGCTGAGTATGAGGCAGAGCTAAAAGCAAAAGCTGAGCAGCCACCCTCAAACGATGCATCAGAAAATGTTGAGCAAGCGTTAGCTGTAGAAGATTTAGCTAAAGTTGAAGCTGCCCCTAAAGCAGAGCAACCAACAGCCAATGACGATGCAGTACAAACTGTTGACCCTGAAACAGCTGAAGAGCCTGTTGTTGTTACTGAGCAACCAATAACAACATCTGAGCCTGTTAAATCAGAGCCTGAAGTAGCTGA